>JAPPGC010000093.1 GCA_028875125.1 Bacteroidota bacterium
GGGGATTATATACTTTAGTGCCATTCAGGGCTTGACAAGTGGCTGATTTATTGGTATAATAGTGCCATAAGGATCAGTCATTCACAGGAGACAAGATGGCACACAGCGCACCGGGAAGGCACGAGAGAAAGGGCATCAGTCTGGTCAAGTTGTTCGAGATGTTCCCCGATAATGAGACGGCGGAACAGTGGTTTGTGGAGACACGTTGGCCGGACGGCATTCGCTGCGCTTACTGCGATAGCGAGAACGTCAATACTAAGGCCAGCCACAAGACCATGCCCTACCGCTGCAACTGCTGCAAAAAGCGGTTCTCGGTCAAAACAAACTCCCTGATGCACGCCTCCAACATATCTTACCGGAAATGGGTCATTGCGGTCTATCTGGTTACGACTTCGCTGAAAGGCGTCTCCAGCATGAAGTTGCACCGCGACCTGGACGTTACGCAGAAAACGGCTTGGTACATGCTCCAGCGCATCAGGGCTTTCTACATCGAAACGCACGAACCTTTTGACGGTGAGAGTGAGGTAGATGAGAGCTACTTTGGCGGCAAGGAAGCCAACAAGCACGAGAGCAAAAAACTCAGAGCCGGACGCGGCACTGTAGGCAAGACTGCGGTAGTCGGCATGAAGAACCGCGACACTAACAAGGTGCAGGCGGAAGTGGTGGATACAACTGACAAAGAGACGTTGCAAGCCTTTGTGGTAGAGAACACGACGCCTGATTCAATCGTCTACACAGACGAGGCTAGAGCGTACTCAGGGCTTCCCAGAGAGCATCAGGCAGTCGGACATAGTGTAGGGGAGTACGTGCGAGATCAGGCGCATACGAATGGGTTGGAGTCGTTTTGGTCCATGCTGAAACGCGGTTACACTGGCACCTATCACCACATAAGCAGCAAACATCTGCACAGGTATGTTGACGAATTTTCCGGTCGTCACAACGTGCGCCCACTGGACACCATTGACCAGATGGCCGCAATCGTTCGCCGCGCCGCTGGCAGGCGACTTCCTTATCAAACACTCATCGCATAAATCGTCTTTGGGGGAGCGAACATGGGGGAACAAACGCAGACCAGAGTTATGAGGGTTCCAGACGGGAAAATCGTCGATTACATTGACGAAAGTTTGCGCAACGACACGCCCGAAGAATATGTCCGCCAAACTGTTGAGAAACGACTGGTCAACGAACATGGGTATAGCCATGAACAGATCAAGATAGAATTTGGCCTAAAGATGGGTTCTCGGAGGCCGCGTGCCGATATTGTTGTCTTTCCTGATAACAGCCCGGAACTTACACAAGATTATGTCCAAACCATAATTGAATGCAAAAACGAGAAAATAGATCCCAAAAGCAAGGATGATGGTGTCGAGCAACTGAAATCATACATGTCCGCTTGCCCTAATTGTGAGTGGGGAATGTGGACCAACGGAAAACACAAGGATGTTTTGAGGAAGGTGTTGGTAGAAGGAAGATACGAGTTTCACGAATACAATGACATTCCGCCAGTCGATGGAAACTTGGAAGATGTAGACAGGCCCAAGCGCGAAAATCTGAAACGAGGGTTTGAGGACAACCTGTTAATGGCCTTCAAGACCTGTCACAACCACATATACATCACCGACGGAATGCAAAAACAGCCTGCCTTTTTTGAACTCTTGAAACTCATTTTTTGCAAGACCCTAGATGAGCGCAGTATTGAAAGATCACTCGAATTCTATGCCACGTCGGGAGAGCGTTCTGATCTAGATGGGCAATTGACTGTCAGGAATCGGATTTCAAAAATTTTTGAGCAGGTCAAGCGGCAATATCCACAGATATTTGAATCCAATGACGAGATAATGTTGGAGCCTCGATCTCTTGCCCGGATCGTTGCGGAACTCCAACCTTATAGCCTGCTGGAAACCCACGTGGATGTCAAGGGTAAAGCCTATGAGGAATTGGTCGGAGCCAATCTAAGGGGGGACAGGGGGGAATTTTTTACGCCAAGAAACGTGATGCGAATGGCTGTGAAAATGGTGGACCCAAAACCAAGTGAACTGGTCTGCGACCCGTCTTGTGGAACTGGGGGATTCTTGGTCATGGCGATGAACCACGTCAGAGACCAGCTGATAGAAGAACTTGAAAGAGACTGGCAGCGTCCCCAAAGTCAATGGACGGAACATGAAAATAGCATGGTGACTAGTCGAATTGGCGAAATTGCAGCGTCCAACTTTTTTGGATTCGATATCAACCCAGATTTAGTCAAAGCCACCAAGATGAACATGGTGATGAACAATGACGGAAGTGGCAACATTAGCCGAAATAACTCCTTGCTTCACCCCCATGAGTGGTCATCGGAATTGAAGGCAAATTTGACACATGCTTTGAACATCTCACCTGACAGCATCAGAAACCATAACACGATTGAATTCTTCGACGTGATTGTCACAAATCCACCTTTTGGGAGCAAGATAACCATAAAAGACGGTGACATTCTTGGGCAGTTTGAGATTGGAGGATCTTCCTCGCCACCTGAACGGTTGTTTATTGAGCGGAATTTGCAATTCCTAAAACCTGGGGGGAGGATGGCGATTGTTTTGCCGGATTCCATTTTGAGTAATCCGGGCCTTGAATACCTGCGTGAATGGCTGATCAAAAAGACGAGAATCATCGCGAGTGTAGACCTGCATGTTGACACGTTTCAGCCTCGGAATGGAACCCAGACATCGATTCTGATCGTACAGAAAAAGACCCAAGAGGAAATCCGTACCGAGACGAGTATGGGGGCACTTCGTCCATACAACATTTTCATGGCCGTCCTAGACAAAATTGGCCATGATAAGAGAGGAAACACACTCTACAAACGCGACGAAGAAGGCTATGAGATTTGGGAACCAGAGAATCCAAAAACATTGGAAATTGATTCAACCGCAGCAGGGCGAACCACTTATAGACCACAGGGAAGAACCAGAGTGCGTGATGACCAGTGCGTTGAAGTCCCGCCTGTCTTTGCGCAGTGGAAGCAAGAGGAGGGAATCCAGTGGTAAGCCCGTCAAGACAGGTTGTTCATACGCTAGATGACATTGCACTCCCTAAACCTCCTTTCAAGTGGACCTCGATTTCGCTTCGAGAGGTCCTTGAAGAAGATCATCGCATAAGGGCTGGTGTCTATGGGGTGGAGGGCAAACAGGCAAGGGCCGAGTTGGCGAATTGCAAGTGGCCTTTGTTGAATTTATGTGGAGACAGTGGGGTCGGAATGGCGTCCTCTTACCATCGGCCAAGGTTTAAGAGAATATTTGTTGGCAGAACAGGAATACCGATTTTTCAGCCCGCGCAACTGAATGAATTGTACCCAAAGCCGACAAAACACATTTCTTCTTTGACCAAGACTGATATAGATGCTCTAAGAGTGCGTAAGGGGCAAGTGCTTCTGACTTGTTCCGGGACAGTCGGAAATGTCACCTATGTGAGAGACACGCTGGACAATCTGGTCTTTAGCCATGACGTGATCCGAATAGAACCGAGAGAATATGGAGGATACATTTACGCGTACTTGAAATCTCAGATTGGGTCTGCAATTGTCAAAGCCAATAGATATGGAGCGGTTATCGATCATATTGAACCTGAACACCTAGACAGCGTGCCGATTCCCGATCCTCCAAACAGCCTCAAACGGATCATACATGACTTGATTGAAAACTCTTTCCATCTCAGAGATCAGGCAAACGTGTTGCTGGACGAAGCACAGGACATGATTCAAGAAACGCTTCGCTTGCCAGATGTGCAGGAATTCCACACAAAATCGAGCAAGTTCAACAAGGGAACATCCTTTCAGAATTTTTCTTTGCCGCTTCAAGACTTAGACAACCGCCTTGATGGTTCCTACCACGTTACTGTCGTCGAAGCGATTGAAAGCCACTTGAGAGACAATGCCCACGATTTAGTGAGAGTGGATGATGAACGGATATCGAAGTCGGTTATCCTGCCAGGGCGTTTTGCTAGAGTTTATGTCGATGAAGATCATGGGGTTATCTTCTTAGGTGGAAAGCAAATAACAGAATTGAATCCAAACGGAAAGAAATATCTGTCAGCAAGTTACCACAGTGAAAGGATAGAAACTCAACTTACATTGCGGAAAAATATGGCAATCATTACTTGCAGCGGGACGATAGGGAAAGTGAATATCGTGCCGAAACACTGGGATGGATGGACCGCCAGCCAACACGTTATTAGGGTAGTGCCACAGAATGAAGATGTTGCAGGGTATCTTTACGCATGGCTGTCAAGTGCTTACGCCCAGCCTCTTATCGCTCGATACATCTATGGCTCAACCGTTGACGAAATAGATGCCAAACAGGTATCTAGCATCTTACTCCCGCTATTGCATTCTGAGGACGAACAACGTGCGATAAACCAAAGGGTATTGGAAGCAAACGACAAAAGAACGGAGGCATATCGTTTAGAGCAGAGAGCTTTGACGATCTTGAATGAGAAAGTCATACACGCCAGATAGAGATTTGAGGACAAGCCACACGGGAGAACCAAAATGACCAAGCCAGCCAAGAAACCGCCTAAGAACAATCGTCCTAAACGTCCTCGTGGCCGTCCTGAAAAGCCGTTGAAGATTCACGACACGCCGCGCAACGTGGCGGGCACCTTCTTCGGCATCAAGTCTCCCAAGTACGTTCGACCTGAATGATCTCAGGTTGGCGTGGCACTAAAGTATATAAGCCCC
>JAPPGC010000004.1 GCA_028875125.1 Bacteroidota bacterium
ACACTAATTTTAACTGTCGTCAACTGTAGTTTTAATTGTCGTTGGACAACCGGCCGAGTTCTGCAAAGGAATTCGTTTATTTAAATTCGGTCAACATCCCGCCGTGCGCGCCCAATTTGGGGTTCTTGGACGGATGGCCATTTTACCTGGAAACGGGGATGCAACATAAATGGCGCTATGTTGCATGGCCACCGTAAATGGCTACGATGTGCCCGTGCGCGTGAGGTGGCCAGCTGCGAGGCTAAGTGTGCCAACCGCTCACGAACCGCCCCAGAATCGAGGTACACGGCTCAAATGAGTACCCGGTTATTCCAGGTTAAACGGGTAGCCATATACGTATTCGTGCCATTGTGAAGATACGTACAGGTGCTCCCCATGCAGGAGATAATCGTCAGCATGAATGTCCCCTCGCTCTTCCGGGTCGTTCATGGGCCGGAAATTGATTTTTTTTTTTGCGAGCCTGTAATCATCTTCAGACACGTCAAAAATGTAATCACCTCCTCCTCCGCCTTTGGATACGTCTGCAATCAAATAACGGGAATTGATGAACTTCAGTGTACGTATAAAATGCTGCGTGAAACCCTCCACTCCGACCGGAAGTTCTATACCCGCTGCTCCGGGAAACCCCGAGGGCTGAAAGTTCTGAACCTGTTTCCCCTCGAAACGGATCGTTCGCAAATGCCGGAACTGATCATCGTAAACAAAGATATACGGGAGCCCGTGGTATGCCAGGGCAATTCGACCGCCGTCAGGTGTAATCGTTACCACGTTGCCGTTTTCCCCCGATTGATTCGGAAGATCCAGAGTAGGAAGCAACTCGATGTCCGGGATCCAGTCATGCTGGGGCGATGCGCTGCGAACACAAATCAGCCAGTCTCCCTCTGGTGCGGAGACATCGCCCGGGCAGGGCAGAAACATATAATCGGGAGAGACAGAAAATCCACCCATCGGAAGACCCACGGCAAAGAACGAGTCGACATATTCAAACGTTTCCGTGAGCACCTGTACACGAGGGTTGTCCAGAACGAATACGTGCGAACCGTTGTACTCCAGCCCGTCTATATGACTAAACTCTACCGGGCCTTTTCCCTGGCGGCCGATTTTGCGGCGGAGATAGCCATCCGCTCCCACCGCAAAGATTGTTGTACCGCCCTGTTCAGAGATATACACACTGTCTCCGATCGCAATCGTGTGTGAGGGCCTACCCAGGATGAGCGAATCATTTGAGAGCCCCAGCCGGGTTGTGGCCACCCATCGTTCCGGTTGCGTGTCCGTATTGGCCACAAAGTGCGGGGCAGCATCCAGCAGGCTGTCGATGACCGGAGAATCCTCAACTCTGGTAAATTCCCCGTTCTGACATGCGATCAGGAGCAAAAGAAACAGGATCCCCGCATACCGCCACCTAACGGGTATGCGGGGACAAGAAAAGAAATTGAATTGTCGGAGTGAATCCGGAGCGGGTAGCCGGCCTCGTTTGCCCATGAATTAATACGGTTGAAATTATGCGGTTTTTGATTCATGGGATCGGACGGGGTTCAGGTAGACTCATGTGTGTCCGTTCATTTGCAACCTGGACGTACTCGACCGGTCGGCTACATGATACGCTAAATCCATACTCCAGCCGTTTCCCTATCGGGAATCTTTTAGGCCAGTCGAATCACAATGATCCCTTCCCGGTGGTTCCGCTCTGGTCCTTTTCCTTTGTTCTTGATACTATTCCATTTGAGTTGTTGCGTACCTTTTTATGCATGACACCTGTCAACAGGTTCACCTGCCCATTATGATTCGTAGTTCAAGTGTATGACCGGTGGTCACGGGGAGACAGTATGCGACCCCAAACAAACCGGGATCGGGACATCAGCACGGCGTAGAGCGTTGAATCATCCACCGGGTACTACTGCGCAATATGGGATCTCAGGTTTACAACCAACTAGCCAAACTCTTCTCTGGCACACTCACACAAAGCGCCCTACCCATTGTGTCTGTATGTCTGGTGTTCGGTGCATGCAAGCACGAAACCCAACTATTTGAACTGTTGAGCCCCGAACAAACCGGTATCACCTTTGCCAATGACCTTGTGCCTGCTGAAACCCTTAACACCTACGTCTTCCGCAATTTCTATAACGGCGGCGGGGTTGCGATTGGGGATTTAGACAATGACGGTCTGGCAGATATTTTCCTGACCGGTAATCAGGTATCCAACCGACTCTACCTTAATAAGGGAGACTTCCGCTTTGAGGATGTGACCGAAAGCGCTGGCCTATATTCAGCGAATGTATGGACCACCGGGGTGAGCCTGGTAGATATAAACAGCGATGGTTGGCTGGATATCTATTTAAGCAAATCCGGGCCACCGGGTGGAAGCCGTCGCCATAACGAACTGTTCATCAATCAGCAGAATGGTACGTTCATTGAAGAGGCCCATAAGTACGGTCTTGCCATTCAGGCCCTCGGAATACATGCCTCCTTTTTTGATTTCGATGGTGACCGTGACCTGGATGCCTATGTGCTGAGTAATCCGGTTCGTTCGCTTGATGACCTAGAACCTGCTCCGAATCTCCGGCAATTCCCTGACCCAGACGGTGGTAACCGACTTTTGCGTAACGACGGCAGTCGATTTTCCGACATTACAGCAGACGCAAATATCTACAGCAGCAAAATTGGCTTCGGCCTGGGAGTATCAACCGGAGATCTGAACCGGGATGGATGGACTGATCTGTATATTTCCAATGACTTCTTTGAACGCGACTACCTATACCTCAACCAGCAGGACGGCACATTTATGGAAGCAGGTACCCACACGATCAGTACGATGAGCCTGAGCTCCATGGGGGGTGATATCGCAGACTACAACGGTGATGGGTGGCCCGATATATTTGTTTCTGACATGCTGCCTGATCTACCGTGGCGGTATCAATCCCGCATTGCATTCCCATCCTGGTCAGATTATACCAGTAGCCTGATGGACAGCTATCACCACCAGGCAACACGCAATACCCTTCAGTTAAATCGCGGAAGATCCCCCGAGGGACACTTGCAGTTTAGCGAGGTGTCCCGCATCGCAGGACTGGAAAGCACTGACTGGAGCTGGGGAGGCCTGATTGCTGATTTCGATTTGGATGGTCGGCGAGATGTTTTTGTACCCAATGGCATTTTCAAAGACCTGTTGGATCAGGACTTTATTGCCCAGGCCTCCAATGCTGACTCTCTCCGAGCGTTCTTTCTCGCGCATGAGGAGCCGATTCTGGAAATTTTGGAACAGGTCCCGTCGCATTCATTGCCGAACCATATGTTTGCAGGTCAGCAGGGTCTGCAATTCAAAGACGTAAGCAGGGCATGGGGCTTGGCACTGCCGAGTTTTTCTAATGGAGCGGCATACGGAGACCTGAATAACGATGGGGATCTGGATCTGGTCGTCAACAATGTTAATATGCCGGCTTTTGTCTACCGTAGCCATGCAACCTCATTGTATCCTGACCGCCGCTGGCTGCGGATAAAACTGGACGGTGCCCCACCCAATACTTTCGGGGTTGGCACCCAGGTGAGTGTCTGGGCGAATGGTACGCAATGGTACACAGAACAATTCCTGCAGCGCAGTTTCCAATCCAGTGTAGATCCCGTGCTGCACTTTGGCTTCACCGGACCGTTAGATTCTGTCGTTGTTCAGTGGGCGCATGGCGACCGGCAAGTAATTACTGATATCAAGCATAATTCCCACCTGACTATTTCCGAGATCCAATGAGCCAATTCGGCTTTTCGTTGTTCTGTATTTTGGGACTTCTGTTGTTTGCCGCCTGTGAACGAACTCCCTCGCACGAGGCCATAGTAGCCCGTGAGTTGGCCCGTCCTGACACAATCCGTGAGCTATTTCTTAACTACGAATTGGGGATGTTACGCCAGGCATTCTATGATTCAAGTTGGGCGTTGAATCGGCGCGGCCTGGTCAGGCAGGGCCCCCAAAATCAGAACGTACTTTACAAGATCCCAGATGCCCTTCCCTATGAGGCGACCATGCTCTACTATCCCGACTTCAAGGATGACCGTGTAGTCCAAATGCGCGCCCGCTTCCAGTACGATTCGTGGGCCCCCTGGAATCGTCGGCTTTGGTCCGATAGCCTGCTTCTGGATGTCCGGCAGTTAATGGAAATCTGGTATGGTGAGGGGTTCATGATCCGGGAGATACCCGTACCGTTAAAAGGTCTCACCCGTGGGTTCGTGAAGGTTGACGCAAACCGCCAGATCACCATCCGACGCGATACAGACAGTGAAGTGTTGGTTTTGATCACGGATCTGCGAGCCGCTTTACCTGAAGGCAATGAATAAATTGGCGTGCGTGCTGCTGGCGAGCCTTCTGGGTGCGTGCACTTCAGAGCAGGGACCGCTATTTGAACAAATTAACGCCATAGAGGCGGGGATCGACTTTGAAAATACGCTGCGGTATGAAGACGACTTCAATGTTTATCGCTACCGCAACTTCTATAACGGTGGAGGCGTCGCAATCGGGGATGTTAACGATGATGAACTCCCTGATGTGTTCCTGACTGGCAACCAGGTGCCCAACCGCCTTTATCTCAACCGGGGTGATTTTCTGTTTGAGGATATATCTGAAGAGGCAGGTATCATGGGCACACATGCCTGGAGTACCGGGGTCAGCATGGCGGATATCAATGGGGACGGACGCCTGGATATCTATGTCTGTAACTCGGGGATTGCACCCGGAGATGACCGTCGAAACGAACTGTACATCAATCAGGGCGATGGGACCTTCCTGGAAACGGCTCACTCCTATGGACTTGATGATGCCGGACTTTCAACACACGCGACCTTCCTGGACTACGACCTTGATGGTGACATAGACATGTTTCTGGTCAACAATTCGTTTCGCAGTATCCTGGATTTTGATCTCGAAGTCAATACGCGCCACATACCGCATATGGCGGGCGGAGACCGGTTATTCCGTAATGAGGCCCCGGATGCACGCTTCACTGACGTAACTGCATCGTCCGGGATCTATAACAGTGAAATTGGCTTTGGTCTTGGCGCATCCGTGGGTGATGTGAACCGTGACGGATGGCCCGATCTCTATATCTCTAATGATTTCTTTGAACATGATTACCTCTACATAAATAATCAGGATGGGACTTTCTCCGAGTCGCTTCGCAAGAGTATGAAGAGTGTAAGTGCAGCAGCGATGGGGGCCGATATGGCCGATCTGAACGGCGATGGTTTTCTGGACATTTTCGTCACCGACATGCTGCCGGCAGCGAATGATCGCCTCAAGACTGTTTCCTCGTTCGATAGCTGGACGCGCTATCAAGCCTATGTACGCGATGACTACTATCATCAATTCACGCGGAATACGCTACAGATCAACCGGGGACCCGCCCCTGATACTCCTTCCGAGATTCGCTTCACTGAAGCTGGTCGGCTGCTCAGCGTTGATGCGAGTGATTGGAGTTGGGGAGCACTCATAGCTGACTTCGATCACAACGGAAAACGAGACATTTTTGTAGCCAACGGTATCTACCGTGATCTCACCAATGCAGA
The DNA here is from genome assembly GCA_028875125.1 of Bacteroidota bacterium. Lineage (GTDB taxonomy): Bacteria > Bacteroidota > Rhodothermia > Rhodothermales > Bin80 > Bin80. The sequence continues at coordinate 5,548 of JAPPGC010000004.1, forward strand.
CTATCTGACAGCTATTCGTGACGAAAATACCCGAGACCTCCTGACCAGTGAGAATTATGTGGATTGGAAAACACTAATCGAGATGATTCCGGCTCAGGCAGTCCCAAATCACATGTTTGCCCGCTTTGAAGAGCAACCTTTCGCGGATGTAACCCGGACATGGGGCCTCGAGACACCAGGATTTTCAAACGGAAGTGCATATGGGGATCTGGATCTGGATGGAGACCTGGACCTCGTGATCAACAACCTTGGCGGTCCCCCCATGATTTTTCGTAACCGCACAACCGACCACTTCCGTGACCGCTATTCACTGCAGATTGAACTTGAGGGAATCCCTCCGAATACGCAGGCGGTGGGGGCCCAGATCAGAGCTTGGCATGACTCCAGGCTCTGGTATGTCGAACAACAACCTGTGCGTGGCTTTCAGAGCAGTGTTGATCCCGTATTACATCTGGGCCTTGGGGACCAAATTGCAACATTGGACTCTCTGGCAGTCCAATGGCCAAATGGTGCAACTACCCTGTATGAAACCGTGACCACAAACCAGCGCCTGCAACTCCAGGAACCTCCAGCAAGCCCACACGCCAACGACGGTATCCAAGTGTTACCTGCACCACTTCTGATCCCACTTGACGAAAATACGATCGGGCTTGACTGGCAGCACACAGAGAATGTGTTCAGTGACTTTGACCAGCAGCCTATGCTTTTTCATATGCGCTCCACAGAGGGTCCGGCCATGTGTAAGGGAGATTTAAATGGAGATGGAAGAGAGGATCTGTACCTCGGCGGAGCAAGAGGACAACCCGGAGCGATCTTTGTCCAGACTGACCAGGGATCATTTGAACGAATTGCACAGACCGTCCTTGCAGAGGACGCGCCTTCAGAAGATGTGGACTGCGAGTGGCTGGATGTTGATGCTGATGGAGATCATGATCTCTACGTAGCCAGCGGCAGCAGTGAACTGCCTGGGAGCAGTTCTGCGCTAGTGGATCGGCTATATATCAATAACGGCACAACTCATCTCCAGAGAGGTGAGTCGCTCATGCACCTGGCTGCACGCGGATTTGATCCGACCTCGGTTGTCTGTTCTGCTGATTTTGACGGAGATGGGGATCTGGATCTCTTTCAAGGAACCCGGCTGCGGCCATTTGCTTATGGCCTTCCAGCTACTAGCCGACTGCTGCTCAACGATGGAAGCGGAAAATTCACCGACGCGACTGCACGCCGTGCCACGGATCTGGAATCCATTGGTCTCGTAACGGATGCAGCTTGCGCGGATTTTGACGGGGATGCTGAACCGGACATTCTCATCAGCGGCGAATGGATGCAACTCACTTTGCTTAAAAACGACCGCGGTACTCTTACCGCCGTGGACGCGGAGCTGCACAATACTTCGGGATGGTGGCAATCCGTTCTGGCAACCGATCTTGACGGAGACGGAGACTTGGATTTCGTGGCGGGAAATCATGGCCTGAACTCACGCTTCAAGCCGCCTGTTGAGGTTTGGATCAGTGATTTTGATCGAAACGGAAGAGTCGAGCAAATCTTCTCCCGAACAATAGATGGTCGCCAGTTCCCCTGGCATCTGCGGCATGATCTGGTTGAGCAACTGCCTCACCTCGTGCGCACATTCCCTACCTACGCATCTTATGCAGATGCGACCATACAGGACATTTTTTCAGACGAGGAACTGGATCGGGCTGTTCACCTGCAGGCTACAGAACTCAGGAGTATGATCGGTATTAACGACGGCACAGGGAGCTTCACGCTTATTCCCGGACCAGAAGAGTTGCAATTGGCTCCCATTTACGGCCTGGCGGACCTGCACACTGCACAGGGACACATCATACTGGCAGGAGGTAACCTGCACGAGGTAAAGCCGGAAGCGGGAAGGTATGATGCGAGCTACGGTACCGCGCTCAGGAGTCCCTCTATGGAATCTCTAGACTGGCATGAGTCCGGCTTCTTTGTCGAGGGACAGGTACGACAGATTCTGACCCTCGAAGCCAATAACCGTACACTAGTGATTGTAGCCCGCAATAATGATCGGCTTCGCGTCTTTGAGCATGCGCAATAGCTATGTTCTGCTTCTGGCGATCCTGATAGGTTGTTCCAGGGCCGGCCCGGATAATACGCTGTTCACACTTTTGAACGGAGACCGGACCGGAGTTTATTTCAGCAACACGCTTGTACCGGAGGACGATTTCAACATCATTGACTATCTGTATTATTACGACGGTGGCGGCGTCGCTATTGGCGACATCAACAATGACCGTCTGCCTGACATCTTTCTCACGGGCAATCAGGTGTCTGACCGGCTCTACCTGAATCGCGGGGACTTTCAGTTCGAGGACATTACCGCAACAGCCGGAATAGGCTCCAGTGAAAACACCTGGTCAACCGGTGTCAGCATGGCGGATGTGAATGGTGATGGATGGCTCGATATTTACGTCTGCCGGGTGAACCATCTCGGAAAAACCGGCCATAACCTGCTTTACATAAACCAGCAGGATGGCACATTCCAGGAGGAGAGCCGCCGCTACGGGCTCAACTTTGAGGGTCTCTCCACCCATACGGCCTGGCTGGATTATGATCGTGACGGAGATCTGGACCTGTACCTACTCAACCATGCGATCCACTCACGTGAATCCCATGTGCCCTCATGGCGAAGAATTATTGATGTTCCCCGGTTCGGGGACAAGTTTTACCGCCAGGACGATGGTTATTTCGTAAGCATTGCGGCCGAAGCGGGGATCTACAGCAGCGCGCTAGGCTACGGCCTGGGTATAGCAGCGAGTGATCTGAACATGGACGGCTGGCCTGACCTGTATGTCGGCAATGACTTCCATGAGGACGACTATTTGTACCTCAATAGCGGACACGGCACTTTTGTTGAATCTCTCTGGGAAACAACCGGCCAAACCAGTCGCTCAACAATGGGGGTGGATGTGGCTGATCTTAACAATGATGGCCTGCCGGACATTGTTGCACTGGATATGCTACCACCGGACCAGGCTACGCAACGAACATCCGGTGGCGCCGACGCCGACATGATTGCCCGGATCAAAGCAAATCTTGGTTATGGTCCCCAAGCTCCACGCAACACGCTGCAATTGCATCGGGGAGTAACCACTGATGGACGCCCGTTCTTCAACGAAATCGCCCCCTTTGCCGGCATTGAAGCAACCGACTGGTCCTGGTCTCCTTTGCTGGCTGATTTTGATGGTGATGGCTGGAAGGACCTGTTTATCACGAATGGCATTCCTGGGCGCCCGAATGATCTGGATTATATCGAGTACGTCTCCACGCCTGATGTGCAACGTATACTCAACGCAGGCACACCGGAACAGGAAGCGGAAGTAGCGCAACGAATGCCTCCTGCTGTTGTACCTAACTATGCATTCAGAGGAGACAGCACCTTGCAATTTGAGGATGTTGGTTCTGACTGGGGACTGGCTGAGCCCGTGATCGGGAATGGAGCAGCATACGGTGATCTGGATCTGGATGGCGATCTCGACCTGGTCGTGAATGCGTTGAATACTTACGTGCGGATTTATCGCAACGAATCCACAAGCGGCTACATTTCAGTTGAGTTGCGCGGCGCAGGTAAAAACACATCCGCATTTGGCGCCAAGGTGAGCGTTTGGGCGGCCGACCTATACAGTGTGCAAGAGCAATTCCCGTCCCGCGGGTTCCAATCTTCGGTTGATCACGTACTGAGCTTTGGGATTGGTGACTTTGCGGCCGCTGATTCTGTGGTAGTGATCTGGCCTTCAGGGCATCGGACTGTCGTAGGGCCTGTGGCAGCCGGCACTCGCCTGATCCTGAATGAAGCAGATGGCGCAGCAGCCAGTATTCAGAAGAATCCCCACCCTGAAATAAATGTGAAGCCAGTGGACAATCACGGCATCTCATTTGAGCATCAGGAAGATGAAACACGGGATTTTGAAATCCTTCCACTCCTTCCATACTGGCGAAGTGCACGCGGTCCCGCGCTTGCGGTAGCTGATGTAAACGGCGACAACTTTGAAGATGTCTATCTGGGAGGAGCGCGTGACCAGCCTGGCGCGCTTTATCTACAGTCGCAGGAAGGTCGCTTTCGACAGGTACCTTTTCCAGACTCACATAAGACCCACGAAGACACCTACGCACTATTCCTGGATGCTGATGGTGATGGCGACCAGGATCTGTACGTAGCAAGCGGGGGATGGATCGGACCAGAAGCGCTGCTTCAGGATCGACTGTACATGAACGCGGGGGATGCGAGCTTTCTTGCGGATTCCAGCCGATTGCCGGTCATGAATTCAAATGGGACCACCGTGGCTGCTGCAGATTTTGATGGCGACGGAGACATAGATCTTTTTGTTGGATCAGATACTTCTCTGGAAACGTACGGGGAGCCCGGCCGCAGCAGCCTGCTGCAAAATGATGGCACTGGACATTTTGTTGATGTCACTGCACGATGGAGCCCGGGTCTGCAACATGCGGGACATCTAACAAGTGCAGTCTGGACAAATCTTTTGGGGTCTCCACTGCCTGATCTGGTTATAGCCGGAGAGTGGATGCCAATCACGGTCTTCGAAAATCTCGGAACTGCCCTGATTGACCGAACGGATGCTCTTGGGCTTTCGGAAACTGTCGGTCTCTGGCAAAGCATCGCTGTCCGAGATGTAGATGGAGATGGATTCAAAGATCTGGTGACGGGCAACCTCGGCCTGAACACCGTACTGAGCTTACCCTTAGCATTGTTTGTTGATGATTTTAATCAGGATGGACGTACAGATCCAATTGTGGCACAGTGGCAGGAAAACCAGTGGTATGCGTGGCCCCCTCGGGACGTTCTTCTCAGCCAAATGCCCGGACTCGCTCCAAAAATCCCCACCTACAACGCCTATTCAAGTCTTTCCATGGCAGATCTGTTTGGGAACAGTATTGAGCCGGAATATGTGATCCAAACGTTGGCATCTGCGGTGTACTGGAACATCGCCGACACGAGCTTCAGCGCGGGAATCATGCCTGATGAACTCCAATGGGCACCTGTACTGGCTTCAACATCCGTCCCGCTGGACAAGCAGGGAATCGATGTCTGGTTTATTGCGGGCAACCTTTCTGGAACCAGTGATGCCCTGGGTGCACTGAATGCAGGATGGGGTTCGGTCGTTTATTTCACAGGGGAACGTGAGATGGCAGCTATTCCAGGCACTGGATTTCGTGTTCCGGGCGATGCCCGCGGAATACGTTTACTCCGAGGCGATCCCCTCAGGATTATCGTAGCCCGCTCGAATGATGCCCCAATGTTGTTTGAAGTGGCACCAAGGCTCGATGAGTAGTCGGTAGGTCCGAAACTTTTCCGGGGTTTAGGAATGGAGCGCCGTGTAGCAGAGAAAACCCTGCGGTACCATATATATTACCGGGATTGATCAACAGCGGCTGAAGCCCGAAGTCTGAGATCCTGGGCCCTCTCCGGCAGGGAACACCACGCTTTTGATGCGTCCACTACCGAATTGACCACGTATATTCAAGTCGTCAAACCAATACAGCCGTTTGACCTACTAGTCCAGTCCACTGGGCTCGGCTACTTCAACTGATGCTGCTGCATTTTTTACGTAGGTATCCAACCAGCGGGTGGTTTCCCAGAGAACATGTCCCACGGATTCCCGCGCGCGATACCCATGGCTTTCATGAGGAAGCATTACGAGACGCGCCGTCTTTCCTAACCCCTTCAGTGCACTATAAAAGCGCCGACTCTGCAGCGGAAACGTTCCAGAATTATTGTCTGCCTCGCCGTGTATGAGCAGTATCGGCTCGTTCACCTTATCCACGTGCATGAAGGGCGACATTGTATAGTATGTTTCCGGGGACTCCCAGAATAAGCGTTGCTCTCTCTGGAACCCGAACGGCGTGAGCGTGCGGTTGTAAGCCCCGCTCCTTGCTATCCCGGCCCGGAATAGGTCCGAATGTGCCAACAGGTTTGCAGTCATAAAGGCGCCATAGGAATGACCCGCTATTGCGACCCGATCGGGATCTACAACTCCTCTGGCCACTCCCGCATCAATCGCAGCCTGAGCATTGGCTACCAATTGCTGCCGGAAAGTATCATTTGGCTCTTGATCACCTTCCCCAACCACTGGCATTGATGCACCATCCAGTACCGCGTACCCCTGCGTCACATAGGGAATTGCTCCTGAGTAGCTAATGTATTTGAACCGAAAAGGACTGCCTCTACGCTGACCAGCAAGCGCTGCACTCTTGAATTCGCGCGGATATGCCCAAATGAGTGTTGGCAGTGGACCGTCACGTTCTGCATCATATCCAGGCGGAAGATAAAGCGTCGCCTTCAGGGGTATACCGTCGGCCCGCACGTACTCCAACTCTTCCTTTGTAACTGCGACTAACTCCGGGTATGGATGTTGGAAGTCAGTCACAGCCATAAGGGATCCATCGTCCAGATTGCGCAGATAATAGTTTGCCGGGATGTCAACAGATTCCCGTATCGTCAAAATGTGCGATTCGTCAATCACAGACACCGGACGTTCATAGTGCGGTGCTTCGCTTTGAAACAGCGTTACGGTCTCCCCGGTCTCCAGATCCATCGTTCGTAGGAAAGGGCGATCGCCTTCCTCGGACGCTCCTGCTCCCGAGAGCAGCAATTGACCATTCTGCATGCGCAATACAGATGTACCCTGGGGGGTGCGCTTCATGTTAAAGGAGCCAGGATCACCGTACCGATCCTCAGTTGAGCGATCAAACAGCACCTTTGTGATCTTGCCTGGTGCGGAAGGATCCAGAACAGATGTTATCGTCTGCCGCGTGGACCACCATGTTTCCCGCACGAGCGCTAGAGATTTATGACCCCACTGGATGCCACCGTAGCGCAGTTGCAGTTTTACCAGGGAAGTCGGAGCTGACTCAAAAGGTGCCGGCAGCATGAATACTTCGTCTCTCAACATCGCTTCGGTGCCCGCGTCGCCGCCATCAAGCGCTTCAACCCACACCAGCGTGGCAGGCGCATCTGCCCGCCAACTCATGCTGCGCGGTCCTGTGGTGGTTGAGCCAAACGCCACCGGTACATTCTCTGCGAGAGGCAGCCTCGCTACTTCGCGGACTAACTGGCCATCCAAATCGTAGATCGTGTAGCTGTGCGGGAAACGGCCTGACGGCACCAAATAAGAAAACGGCCGATGCAGGGCACGAATCAGGATGTACTGCCCATCCGGGGATGGTGATGGCGTAACGGCTAATCCCTCAGGACCGAGCGGCTTAACCTCTCCATCGAGTGTTACGTGGAGCACCTGAGAGGCCATGAACCAGGCAAACAGGTCCTCGTCGTAAGGATTGGTGAGTAGATCCTGGTAGGTTCTCGCAGGTGCCTGCTCACCCAAATTCTCCTGAACAACGGGACCTTTAGGGGCCCCCGGCCTGACCGGCATGGCTCCCCGTCCCGCGGGAATTGCACGAACCAGTAACGATCGCGAGCTCGGGTGCCATCTAACGCTACCGAATGTCGCATCATTTACGGCAATATCCGCCAATTTTCGGGCAACGCCCGTGGAAACCTCTGCGACATACAGATCAATCTGATCAGTCGAATTTACCGTAAATGCAATATGCCGTCCGTCAGGTGACCAAGACACATTGCGGACTCCACCTGATTCCGGTATGCCCGTGACGGAGCGCGCAGAGCTTGCATCCACTGGTTTAAGACTTATCCCCAGATAGGCCGAGGACCGACTCGGACCGTTGATTTTCGGATTGATTCTCATCCCTGCCAAACGCATCTCAGGAGCAGCAACCTCGGCTATTGAAGGAAGACTGGACCTGTGCAGTAGGGCCATCTTGCTGCCATCCGGGCTGAGTTGCACCGACGGGGTGACCGGTGCATTAATCAGGCGGTCCAGCGGCGAAGGAGGTGTCTGGTAATTGATCTGTGCTTCTGCTGATTCTGCGTTGAGAGCGATCATGAGCAACACAGCCAATGCTGAAATACGTAGTTTCATCAATCTGGAATAGGGTTGGAAGAGGATAATACGACTTAATTATATTTATCTGGAACATCGGAAGGAAAAACCGGGACACTCAGGCCACATAAAGTAATTTGGCGAGGTTTCTAAGGGAGGCTTTGCCGCACTAGACTTCTTGATCGTCCATGCATACGTAGGATTACACCTGCGTGTCGGCATTGGACGGAATCACCATTAACTCAGGCAACAGGCAGGCCACTTGTCCATACATGATCACTGATGTGAACTTTCAATCTACACTCTGACGGGGCAAACTACGACCATCCAAGTTAGATGCAATTCAATTACAGCGTATTGATCTGCATATTGGGGAGTTTTTTGCTAGCACCTTTCGCAGATTCCCAGTCCCTGCCGCTTCGCTGTGCGGATGTTTCTATGCTGGATGAACTGGAGCGGGCCGGTGCCGTGTACACATCCCAAAATCTTGTAGGAGGCGCCCTCCAGATTCTGCAGAAAAACGGCCTGAACAGTATTCGGTTAAGGCTCTTCCATACTCCAACTGAACGACGCGACGGATTGCCGCATATGCTGGAACTTGCGCGCAGGGGGCATGATCTCAATTTTAAGATCATTCTCAATCTGCATTACTCGGATACATGGGCGGATCCAAGTGTACAGCAGAAACCCTCTGCGTGGTCCAACCTTTCGGAGCCTGCACTGCGTGACAGCGTCTACGAGCATACCTACCAAGCCATTCAAGCCCTGACAGAACAAGGCACACCCCCGATAATCGTTCAGACCGGCAACGAAATCACGACTGGCATGCTATGGAACACCGGTCGCGTTGGTGGCTCATATAATGTTCCGGCCCAGTGGGAGAGACTGGCGGGGCTTCTGCGCGCGGCAGCAAAAGCCGTACGTGATGCCAGCTCCGCCCAGATCATGCTGCATATTGATCGGGGAGGCGACCCTGGCGGAGCAAATTGGTTTTTTGATAAGCTCGCACCCTATGCACTTGACTATGATCTAATCGGTATCTCATACTATCCGTTCTGGCATGGTCCATTTGACCAGTTTTCCGAGGTTGTTCGGCAACTGGAGAGCCGATTCGGCAAACCTGTTATGCTAATCGAAACCGCGTATCCATGGACACTCCAATGGAAGGATAACACACACAACCCCGTCGGTCTGCCTGAACATGTGTTACCGGGATATCCTGCAACACCAGATGGGCAAGCTGCCTTCATCAGAAAACTGTGGGAGCATGTGTCTTCAGGCATTTGCTACTGGGCACCTGAATACATCGCTGCCCCCAGCTTCGGCTCCCACTGGGAAAATCTTGCATTATTTGATTTCGAGGGTGAGGTACTTCCCGGCGCAAGCGCCCTGGGAGCAGGTACTCCTACATCATCTGTCGCTCCCACAGCCCACTCTCAATTGAGTCTATTCCCCAACCCTACGCTAATTGGTAAGAGTTCGGTGAATATTCAATTGGTCAACCCAGCATGTGGGGTTATCGAAGTCTATAACACGTTGGGACAACGCGTACGGACACAGACAACCTTATGCCGAAGAGATATTATCCTTTCCTTGTCTGGACTCCCCGCCGGGACCTACTGGATCCGCACTCCTGGAATGCAAACCATGCCCTTATTCCTTGTGCCATAGTCCATCCCTTTGGGCTTACTTGGAACGTGGAATTTCCCTGTGACAGCCTCCCGGCCCTCAGGGTGGGCATCTATTGTAACTGAAACCGTGCACGGATCCTAATAGGACACCAAAAGTTCACCACGCGGCACCATCTATTATTCAAACCAATGCGCTATCTGATTCTGTTTTTCGCTTTCCTTAGCCCCATTACACTTCTCGCACAGAGTGAAGGGACTGTTGAGTACTCCGTGACAACTGAAATGAAAATGGATATGGAAACCATCATGGCCAATATGCCAGAAGAGATGCAGTTAGATTCGGCGATGGTCGCACAGATGGCGCAAACATTTGAGAATATGGGGAACCAGCAGGTCACTGGTACAGTGCTGTTGCATTTCAGTGGTGCACAAGCTCTCACGGAGGTGGTGATGCCTGACCTGCCCAACCCGATGCCCAACGTCAGCCCCTTTGGAAGTTTTGACAACAGTATCGGGGTGACCACATATTTTGATTTTGATGAACAGATACGCATTACCAAAATGCCTAATGCAGGTGAGAGCGTGCCCTATGTGGTGTCGATAGAATTAAATCCAATTGACGCGGTTGACTGGGTGCTTTCTGATGTTGACAGCACTATTCTTGGTCACGCCGTGAAGAAAGCAGAGTTTATTTCGGATTCTCTCGAGGCCGTAGTATGGTATGCGCCCGGTATTGGGTCAATTGCCGGACCAGATCAGTTTGGGAACCTTCCGGGCCTCCCATTGTCAATAGACGCCACGATGTCGCAAAATATGAATATGAAAATGACATATGTTGCTAAAAGCATCACAGAAGGCCTTGAGGAACCGATCACCCCACCGATTGGCATCTCAGTAACACAGGAGGAGTATATGAAGATCCTGATGGAGAAAATGGGTGATATGCAGTTTGTACCGTAGCTATAGGTGATCTTGGACTTGATGTAAGTCGGCACGCAATACATCTTTAGCTGTGATGCGTGTGGTCTATTGCTTTACAAAGAACGTTTGACAGCAAAGCGGGTTTTCGGGCGACTCAAGGGTAAGTTTGGGAGACGGAACATATGTGTGTGGGCTCGTGAAAGTGATCTGTCATCCATTGTTCGGGAGCTTGCGCACATCCTAAGGGCTTTGTGCAAAGCCCACTATGGAATGCCCCTATGAACAGATAAACTCAGGTATATTTGAAGGAAGATACGGCGACATTGGTGCCGCTGGGACTGGATATCCAAGTTCATTACCGAATTCATACGAGCAAACAACTTGACTCCAATCTCTGAAAATCGATTTGCAAGAGACTTGTTACTCAAACTAATGCGCTATCTGATTCTGTTATTCGTTTTCCTGAGTCCCATTACACTTCTTGCACAGAGTGAAGGGACCGTTGAATACTCCATGACTTCTGAAATGAACATGGATATCGGGACGGTCAGGGACAATCTGCCAGAAGGTCTTGAGTTGGATTCGGCAATGGCCGTACAGATGGGGCAATCAGTTGAATATTTGCAGAACCAGCGATATACCGTTCCAGTGCTGTTTCATTACAGCGGTTCAGTAGGTCTTATGGAGATGGTGATGCCTGACCTGCCCACCCGCACGCCCAACGTCAGCCCCTTTGGAAGTTTTGACAACAGTATAGGGATGACCGTATATGTTGATTTTGAAGAACAGACGAGCTTAACCCAACTGCCCAGTATGGGTGAGAGCGTGCCCTATGTGCTGTCGTTAGAAGTTCAAAAGCTTGACTGGGTGCTTGTTGATGTTGACAGCACTATTCTTGATCACGCAGTTAAGAAAGCGGAGTTTGTTTCGGATTCTCTCGAGGTCGTAGCATGGTATGCCCCCGATATTCCAACAACTGTCGGACCAGCCGGATTTGGCAGCCTTCCGGGCCTCCCATTATCAATAGACGCCGTGATATCGCAAAATAAGTTTATGAATGTGAGCCTTGTTGCTAAAAGTCTCACAGAAGGTCTTGAGGAACCGATCACTCCGCCGGTAGGCATCATAGTAACACACGAGGAGTACATGAAAATCATGCAGGAAGAGCACATGAAGACCTGGCAGGAGAAATTGGACGAAGATGCCCAGTTTGTGCCGTAAGCTCTGGGGTTATTGTCTTGATGTGAGTCAGCACGCAATACACCTTAGCTCTGATGCGGGGGATTTGTACCGGACGTTCGAGGAGGGACATTGTCCTGGAACCTTCCACCACTCCTAACTTGAACTGACTGAACACAGACGTGATTTCAAAATCCCCTCCTGCGTCCAAGACCACCTGCCTAGCCGCTGCGCTAGGAGCCCGGTTTCAGCCTGGAAGCTATTCATTCGCCGAAGCACACGCCTCTTCCTGACACTGATACGGGTGTAAACGACGCCGGTAGACGAGAAGCTAAGATTGCATTCATGTTGGACCGACAACCCTATGGAGCCGGTAATGCAATTTGCTTTGAGCGATCCGCTCTAGAGTGCAACAGGCAATATTCAGGAAATCACAAACGTTGAAGGATTGGTCAACTCTGGAAACATCCCGGATTATAGATCTGGGAGTTTCTTTTTCTGTAATGACTTGCAACCTATGAGCGACAATGTTCGTAGCAATTTCGCAGTGGCTGTTATCGCCAATGCGCTCTTGTGTGCGAATATGCCGTGCTTCACATATTCGCAATCAACCCGTCAATTATCAATGATTCGTCGTTCCCCTAAACTCTTATCGCTCCTGTTCTTGGCTGCGATGACCTTTGTAGTGCGCTCCCCACAGCGTACAGCTGCACAGTCTGGTACAGTTACGTATACACATACCATTGTCCTGGATTTTGAGCTGCCTCCCGAAATGGATCAGTTTGCGGAACGGTTTAAGGACATGATTCCAGAATCGCTTACCCACTCGTATGTGCTGGATTTCAACGAAACGCTGAGCAGTATGCGCCTCCTCGAGGATAAGGAGGAAGGCGAAAGCACATCTGGGTTTAGGAAGAAAAGTGCAGGTGGGGACGTGAATATAGCGGTCTCGTTCGCCGGTTCAGGTTCGAGCAGTTCAGGACCCCAGTTGATCGCCTCCGTAGGAAACCTGGATGACGGAACCTATACAAATCATTACAAATTCCTTACTCGTGACTTTTTGGTTGCAGGGGAACTGCCTGAACTGGCCTGGAAATTGACAGGAGAAGAAGGAATGCTCCTTGATCGACAGGTCATGAAAGCGACTGCTACAATGGACACCGTATCGGTGGAAGCGTGGTTTGCACCCGAGATCCCCGCCCCCTTTGGTCCAGATAACTATGGGGGACTACCCGGCCTGATTCTAATGCTGTCCATTGATGATGGAAGTAAACTCTACGAAGCAACTTCCATTACACTTGACACCGAAATAGAAATTACAGTCCCCGAGAAAGGCCGGCCTGTGACCCAGGAAGAATTTGAAAAACTCGTGCAGGAACGGATGGAAGAACGAGCATCTGGATTTATTAATTCTGTTATTATCCGTGGAAACTAGTATGCACATGCGATTTTATGTTCTTGCGAGTACGGTACTGTTTCTCTTGCTGTTGGCCCCTGCCACCGTGGCACAAACCGATCGTTTTAATGTGAGTGGCAGCGTATTTGATGAAGAAGAACTCCCACTCCCACAGGCCACAGTGATGCTGCTCACGCGCACTGATTCGGTACTGACCAAATTCACTACAACGGCGTCGGACGGTAGGTTCATACTGAGACGGGTTCTGCCTGGCGAGTATATCCTGCAAATCACATACGTCGGATTCTCCACACTGCGTAAGGATATTGCGCTGCTTGATGAAGATCTTGATGTCGGCATACAAAGCATGGCTCTGCTTGTAGAGGAACTCGGTGAGGTCGTAGTCAGCGCTGACCATATCCCCTTTGTCGTTAAGCGTGATACACTAGAGTACAATGCCAATGCGTTCACGGTTCGTCCCAATGATGTGGTTGAAGATCTATTGAAACGGTTTCCTGGCATAGAAGTGGAGGCGGATGGCTCCATCAAGGCCCAGGGGGAAACTGTTGAAAACGTTCTGGTTGATGGCAAAGAATTCTTCGCTGATACGCCCTCAGCTGTTACTAAAAACCTGCCCGCACAGGCAGTAGATAAAGTGCAGGTTTACGATAAGGACAGTGATCAGGCAGAGTTCACCGGTGTACCGGACGGACAGGAGGAGAAGACCATTGATCTTCTGCTCAAAGAGGATGCCAAACAAGGACTGATGGGAAATTTGTCGGGAGCTATCGGAGGAGAGCAGACGCCTGGTGGGCGATACGCTACCCGTGTGAACCTCATGCGGTTTTCTCCAAACACCCAACTTTCTCTTCTCGGTAATGCAAATAATGTGGGGCAATCCGGTCTTGGTCTCCAAGACATTGTCGGCATGGTGATGGCAGGTGGTGGAACAAGCTTCATTTCTCCTGAAATGCTGAGATCCCTGGGTTCGGGCGGTGGCGGATTTTCGGAGTCCATTACTGTGGGCTTTAATGCCGGTCATGATTTCTCGGAAAACAACTATTTGCGCGGCAGTTATTCCCTTGACAAGCAGGATCAGTTGCAAAACAGTACGACACAACGCAACGAGCTCGCAGGCCAGAATGCTTCCGCTTACGGTGATGATTTTGCAACGGCTAACACAGACAATCTAGGACATAGAGTAAACCTCAACGCACAGGTACAACTATCACCCGGCCATCGAATTCGGGCCCGCGGTACGATGCGATGGAGCATGTCCGGCCTTGCGCAGACGGGGGTACAAAAAACCTTTGGCGGTCAACAGCTTCTGATCAATGAAGCCCAAAGTGCTGTTGATTCAGAAATTACCAGGATCAACGGATCTGGAACACTTACCTGGAGGAAAAAACTCTCAGATAGCGGAACCAGTCTGGTTGCAACGGCTGGCCTTTCGTTATCCGACAGTGACGAGCTTGCAGAATTGCTTACCCGTACGGGTCTCGCCAGCACTGGAAATATCATGACTTGGCAAGAGGTCCAGCAGGATCAGGATCAGTTCGGAAGATCTGAAGGGACCGACATCCGATTGTCCTTGACGCATCCCATGGAAAATGGTTTTTCGATTCTGACCTTCGGAGAATGGGACTTTTCACGACGGGAGGAGGACAAACGCTTTTACGATACGAGAGACCGCGTCCGTCGGCTAGACCCTCGACTTAGCCGCGCCTTTGAACGTACGTATACCTATTACAGGACAGGAGTGAGGCTGACACGAGACAATGAAAGCGGATGGCTCGCACTTCAAGTCCACTTGCAACGATCACAACTTGACGGCACCTCGGATAACAATTTGCCTGCTGTAACCGCTGGATATACACATATCCTCCCCGAAATACAATACAAGCGAACGTTGAAGGAAAATCAAACCGTTGAGGTACGCTACGGTACAGATACGCGCGAACCTACACTGCAGGAACTGCAGCCCTTCTCCGACAACCGTAATCCACTTCGGATATATGCTGGAAATCCTGATCTCGAACCCGAGACCAGTCACAGGGTGTCTGGATCCTTTCAGTCCTTTGATCCATGGACCTACCTGAATATTTTTGCATATCTCCGCACGACCTACACCCGAAATCAAATTGTTCCTACCCGCTTAATTGATACGTCTCTTCGCCAAACCGTCAGTGCAATAAACTCCGATGCCGGCTGGAATACTCAGATGAATGCAAGTGTAGGCATGCCCATCCGGCCACTGAACATTAAAGTAAGACTGAATAACAATCTGAACCTGTCTACAGGGTCGGAATTCATCAACTCAGTTGAAAACTCCAGTCGGATCATCCGCAACGGATTGGGTATTACCATTTCGAACCGAGATCAGGATATCATTGAACTGGAGGCGGGAATTCGCGGAACCTACAATTATGTCGACTACTCAATCAATACAAACCTCAACCAGCAATACATCAACAGCTCCTACACCTTTGACGTGAGTTGGCACCCAACCTTCAACTGGACCATAAATGCTGACCTGCGCTATCAAACCTATGATCAGGATGTTTTTGGAGAGGTAAGGAACAAAGCACTGATCGGAGCATCACTTAAACGTCTATTCATGGATGAACGCGCGTCAATTACGCTTGAAGTCCACGATCTGCTCAACCAAAATCTGGCTGTGAGCTTCAATAATTCTGCAAGCTATATTTCTGAGCGCCGCACGGAAACTCTGGGGCGCTATATCATGCTGCGGCTCACCTACCGCCTGAGTGCAGTTGGTGGAGGATTTTTCAAAGTTTAGTACCGGGGGCGGGACTCGAACCCGCACGGCCCTAAGGCCAACGGATTTTAAGTCCGTTGCGTCTACCATTCCGCCACCCCGGCCTGAAGCGAGCAAACGAATTCACGTTATCAGCGTTCCTTGGCGGAATGGAGAAATCAATAGCCAACCACCTTCGTCGTTGCGTCCGTGCAGCTGCGTCACGTTCTCGTGTACCCTATTCCGGCCGTCCAAGGGCCGCGTTGGCATTGATGTCTGACGGCCGTTGGATGTGTGGGGTTCGGATCGAAAATGCCTCCTATCCACTGGTCATTCCCTCACTTTCTGCAGTACTTGCAAGCGCAAATTCCATTGGCCGGCAGGATATCACTGCCATTGTGTTTAGTGATCGCATAAAACTGGAAGAAAAAACAATGATCCAGCAATCATTCACCGGTTCTATGGAGCAGCTGGCAGATGATATTCTGGGACATTCAGGGAGTATCACAGCACCTAGTGATGAGCTGATTATCGGCCGCCATTTTCCAGATAAGCTGGATACGGCAGCCGGCATACGCCTCGCACGGCAAGCGACCCGGCATGCTTACACTCCCGAATCGGACTTTCCCGTAGGTGCTCTCGTCGTCACACACGACCAAATGTGCTATCAGGGTGTCAATGTGGAGCACGGTGACTGGACACAAATGCTCTGCGCTGAGCGGGCAGCAATCGCGGCCGCTGTCAGTGCTGGAGAGGCAAATATTCAGTATATATACCTTTCGTGCCCGAACGCGCCTGCTACTGCCACTCCCTGTGGTGCCTGCAGACAGGTGCTCTTTGAAATTGCTCCAGAAGCGATCCTATGGATGGACCGTGGAGAACAAACTGCTGAGTCTTTTCGTATTTCGGGATTGCTCCCGATGGCTTTTTCGCTGTGAACCGGGATGTGTCCTGATATTATCCATTACCAACGGCTTCAATACAATGCGTCAGGTTACACTCATTCTACTCCTGCTTTCGTCGTTTCATGTTGCAACTGCCCAGGAACGAACCAAACACTGGATATTTTTGACTGACAAGCTGGATGCAGCCAGCAAGCATACCCTTGTTGAATCTGAATATCTTGCTGAAGCCGCGGTAACGCGACGCGCCCTGCGGGGAGAGCCTGATGCGATTACCAAGTTTGCTCGCCAAGACGCTCCGATTTCCCAGGCCTACGAGGCAGATCTCGCGACAATGGGGATTACGGTTGCCCAGCGTAGCCGCTGGTTTAATGCTGTCACAGCATGGCTGAGCGCGGAGGAAATCAACAAGGTAGCTGCCCTACCCTACGTGCGCATGGTACGCCCCGTGGCACACCCGAGGCCATCTGTGCTTCCGAATATCCCTGTTTCCGCCGTGATTGCCAACCGAACCTCATCCAATTGCCCATCAAACTTATTCGGACCCTCCTGCGAACAGCTGGATGTCGTGAACGCTATCCCACCCCTGGAACGAGGTATTAACGGTCAGGGGGTCACATTGGGGTTCCTGGATACGAACTATTCTACACCTGGGGACCGTCCCTTCACTCACCGTTCACTGGTCCATCTCCGTGATTCCCAGCGCCTGATTGAAGCTCGGGATTTTTCTGAACGTGATCCCACTCAGCCCTGCAATGGTACGAACACCCACGGCATGAGTGTAGCCTCGGTGGCAGTAGGCTTTCGTGAAGGTGAATTGATTGGCCCCGGTTACGGTGCATCTATATATGCGGCCAAAACGGAATGCGCTCCATATGAACGGAATATCGAGGAAGATAATTTTGTGGCTGCTGTAGAGTGGATGGAGTCGGAGGGCGTGGATGTCATGACTTCATCATTAGGATACTTTGGTTTTGACACCGGCCAACATAGCTATACAAGGAGTGACCTGGATGGCGATACTGGGCTCACAACAATCGCTTTTGACTGGGCAGCGCAGCGCGGTGCAATTACCGTAACAAGTGCAGGCAATGGGGGGCCTGGTGCGTCAACAATTGGTACTCCCGCAGATGGTGACTCGGTGATAAGTGTGGGGGCCGTTAATTCCTCCGGGCTTATAGTGAGCTTCAGCAGCCGCGGCCCAACAGCTGATGGTCGCATAAAACCCGACGTTTCTGCACAGGGTGCATCCGTGTATTTGGCTGGGGGTACAGGGTACGGACGCTCAAACGGTACATCATTTTCCGCGCCAATGGTTGCCGGCATTGTGACGCAGATTCTTCAAGTAAACCCGGGACTGGGACCGAGAGAGGTCTGGCATGTCTTAACCTCAACAGCCAGCCGGTCCAACACCCCCAATAACGATTTCGGCTGGGGCATTGTGGATGCCGATGCAGCAGTCATGTCCGCGGTCCTACTCAATCGATCAGATCAAGCTACGCCTGTGCCTGGCAACCTGATCGTGCATCCCCCGTACCCCAATCCGTTCCAGAACACTGCACATTTCACAATTGAAGCGTTTGAGCCTGTATTGCATGCCCGGCTTGTAATTTTCGATATGTTGGGGCGCGAGGTCGCCAACGTTTATGAAGGGGCAATCAATGCGGGAGGTATGCCTATAGCCTTTGACGGCACTCGTTTGCCCCCCGGCATTTACGCGTACTCTTTGGAGGCCGATGGGAGAGTACAGTCCGGAATGATCACTCGCCTGCATCCTTAAACCGTTTCACCTCTCATTCACGTTGCTGATCACGCTGGGCAAACCTGCCTGCATCCCCCTTCGTAATGCAAGTATCACGCAGGCGCATAGCCAAGTACTTTAGCCGTAAAAGACGGATTACCCGCCTGAGTAAGCTATACCGTTGATCAGCGAATGCTCCAATTTGAGGCCTATTCTTGGCCACTTATTCTCCTATTATTGCTGGCCTGCCTGCTCACTTGGTATTCCTACCGTCGCACCGAACCAAAATTGTCGGGAGTGAGCCGATGGATCCTTCCCGGACTCCGCGGAGCCTCCCTCACATTACTGCTCTTTCTGCTGTTTGAGCCAATCCTCCACCGCACGCTTAGACAAGAGAATCCACCATTATTAGCTGTTCTTATTGATGAAAGTCAGAGCATGTCTCGCCAGGAGCTACCGGAATCATTCCCGGCCATTGATGGGGAAGTGCGATTCTTTGGGTTTGGAGGAGATCTGCATCCCCTTGCAAACCTTGAGTCTGCCACCAACGCTGCCCCCCGTACAAATATTTCTGCGGCTTTGAGGAATATTCAAACACTACTGCGTAACGAAAATCTGGGTGGTGTACTACTTGTTTCCGATGGTCAACACAACACGGGAATCAGTCCCCTCTACGTAGCGGCCGATTACAATATCCCCATCCACACCCTGGTCGTAGGCGATACTACCCAGCAGCAGGATCTGATGATCGCGCGCACAACAACAAACGAGTTTGCTTATGTCGGCCAGACTGTACCGGTTGATGTGAGTTTACTGCTGCGAGGCTATCAGGATGAAACCGCGACGACCAGCCTTTATATCCGAGACTCCCTGCTCTCTGCCGAAACATTGACCCTTCCGGAAGGCGAGTCTACCGCGTCCCTCAGCTTCACTCCACAAAGTGAAGGGCTCTTCCAGTACACGGTAACGACAACTGTGCTGGACAATGAAGCCTCCGTAGATAATAATCGCTCGGTGTTTACCGTCCGCGTCCTAAGAAGAAGTCAAAAAATAAGCCTCATTGCCGCTGCACCCCACCCTGATGTCACCGCGATGCGCAACATTCTAGCTAGAAGCGAGGGGCGGGAAATAGACAGCTTTGTCCAAATGGGAGCAGGACAATTCTATGAAGGCCCCCTGCCTGACACACTGGATGAATACGATGCCATTGTTCTGGTTGGCTTCCCGGGTATCGAAGTCGACGAAGCTTCGCTGAACGCCGTAGTTCGTGCCGGGGAAGCTGGTACCCCTTTACTCTTTTTGTTAACCCGCCAAACCGACCTGGCGCGTCTGAGACGTGTATTTGCAAACGTGTTACCGGCCCTGCCGGCTGAGGGGTTCATGATGTATGATGAGGCCTCGCTCAGACCGACCGATGCTGGCTTTCGGGATCCATTGCTTAGCTTTCCAGAGGCCCTATGGGAGCGTCTCCCCCCTTTGACTGCGACTACAGGAAATTGGGAGGTTGCACCAGACAGCCGTGTTCTGGCAGAGGCACATATACGGGGAATCAATCTGGGGGAGCCCCTGCTGGTCATACGCAGTCGAGCTGGATACCGAACAGCTGCGGTACTTGGAAGTGGAACCTGGCGATGGCTTAACCTCGCAGACGATCCAGCAGATGTACCTCGCATTTGGCTGGACCTCGTCGAAAACCTGATGCAATGGCTCACCACACCCGAAGATGACCGAACAGTGCGTGTAGCACCAGTTTCGATAACCTTTGATGGAAGCGAACCCATAGATTTCTCCGGCCAGGTCTATGACGAAAGCCTCAACCCGGTCCCGGATGCCGTTGTCACCCTCGAGTTAACTGCACCTGATGGAGCCCAGTACCCTTACACGATGGCTAACCGTGGAAGTGGATTGTTTGACCTACGGATTGAAGCCTTACCTGAGGGTGTCTATACCTATGCCGCTGAGGCTATGCGGATGAATGCCTCTCTTGGAACTGACAATGGAACATTTACGGTTGGTTCACTTGGTTTGGAGCAGCGGGTTACAAGGAGCGACGGAGCGCTTATGCGGCAAATTGCTTACCGATCCGGCGGACAATTCTTTACCAATACCACACTGACTGAGTTACCCGATGCACTCGCATCTGACAGTCGGTTCAATTCCTCCACGCTTGTTAAGGAACGTGAATTTAACCTGTCACACACCCTCTGGGTGCTCGGTTTGCTGGTCCTGCTACTCAGTGCGGAGTGGGTTATTCGAAAACGAAGCGGACTCGCCTGAACAACACCCTACCATCCCTCCTCACCAATGGACCGACCGGACAGCGCACTGCTGTTATACTGATCTCGAACATAGTTACTGCAGAGATCCTGGCGATATTCCTTAATTCTTCGCTTCAAACTAATCGACGCAAGATAGCTCCTGCTTGCGAAGGTTCAAGGACTCACGACCGAAAACATTTAAGTGACCAACCTCCTAGGTAATCCTGGCATTCGTCACGCCCGGATTTACATCCAGGCACTCGATTTCCTTGACCACTTCAGCTGCTTGCAGGTACTCGTGAATTGCACTGCGCAGTGCGCCTGTACCAACTCCATGGACGATTTCCACTGAGGGAAGGTTTGCGCTCATTCCCTGATCCACCAACTTTTCCACCTCTGCAAGCGCTTCCTGTACACGAAGACCACGAACATCAATGCGCGCTTTGAGAGGGCTCATTTTTACCGTACCCTTCTGGCGAACTCTGGGCGCATTGATGGGACGGATTCGATCCAGCGCAACCCTCATGCGCATGTTACCCGCCGATACCAACGCATAGCGTTCCTCAATAGAAATAATTTCGCAGGGAGTGTTTCCTGCTTCGATCACGACTTGCTGTCCCACAGCGAATTTTGAATCAGGTAATGGCGCTGCTTTACCCGGCTTCCTGTGCGCCTTACGACCTGATTTTGGAGAGGTGTGCTCGCCTGCCGTCTTTTGCTCAATCGCCGGTACACTCAGCCGTGCTTGAAGTTTTGCGTTTAGCTCACGATAACTCGCTATAAGAGACTCTAGCCTAACTCTTGGCTTCCCCATGATCTGCCGGGCACGCGCCAGTACGCCAGAACTGAAATTCATTCGATCAGCAATGCGGAAAGCATAGGATGATCCGGGGAGCCCCTGCCGAAAATAGAAAGTCGGTTGCAGCGTGCGCTCATCAAATTCCATAGACCCATTGACGGTACCAGCATTCTCATGCGCATACACCTTCAGTGTGCCATGATGTGTGGTTACGATGGTCAATGCGCCCAAATCCGTAAAATGCTCCAGCACAGCTTGAGCGAGTGCTGCACCTTCGGCAGGATCCGTACCTGTTCCGATCTCGTCAACCAATAGAAGGGTGCCTCTGGCAGCTGCATCGCACATTTTCTGCAATCCCGAAATTCGTGCGCTGAATGTTGAGAGGTCCTGTTCAATTGACTGCTCGTCACCTATCTCAACAAGGATTCGCCTGAAGCATCCGAATACCGATTCAGGATGCACAGGAATGGGAATACCACACCCTAGCATAACGAGCAATAGCCCACACGTTTTCATCGCCACCGTTTTGCCTCCCGCATTCGGGCCGGTAATGACCAGTGTTCGCACTTCTCCACCGATTAATAGCGTCAGAGGAATGATCGCTTTGACTTTCTCTCTTAAGCACAGGGCGGGATTCTTGCCGTCACGGATATCCAGCGTGGGTGCATCTGACAACTTTGGTACGACGCCTCCCAACCTCACACTGAGCATTGCCTTCGCATGCAGGAGGTCAATTGTACCGAGAACAGCAAGATTACACTCTATAGCATCAATTTCTTCCCTAACGTCCCCGGTCACTTCGCGTAGGATACGCTCTATCTCGCGTTGCTCTTGAGCCTCCAGTATCCGAACTTCATTCCCCATATCAAGACACACAGCGGGTTCGAGATAAACCGTTTGCCCTGTTGCCGAACTATCGTGCACAAAACCACGCATTTTCCGCTTGGCCTCAGCACGCAGCGGAATCACCATGCGACCGGCCCGTACTGTCAGCTGTGATTCTGCAGCATATCCCTGTCGCACCGCCTCTCCCAGTAAGGTTCTAAGCTTCTCCCTTAGCGCCTGTCGGCGCAGACGTAATCTGCGCCGAATTCGACGTAATTCACCGGACGCAGATTCACGTACTGTCCCATTAGGGTCAACCGCATGCGCAATACTCTCTTCCAATTCCTGGAGGACGGAAATCGGGGACGCCACCTTGGCCAACGTTCCATAGCCCTCTTTTCGGAAACAGGCATGAATTAATCGACTTGCCCGGCAGACTCTCCGCACTTTATCCAATGACGCCGCACTGAGCATTGCGCCACTAGGTCTTGCCTGCACGAGGTATTGACGAACATCTAGGAAGTCTTCCAGGGGAATGGGGTCTCCACGCAACACAACGCGTTGCAAAGCATCCGTGTGAGCAAGGGCAATCTTGCGAGCACCTGTATCAGTGACCGGACGCAACGAGGCGAGCTTTTCCATTCCCAGAGGGCTTATCAAGGCTTCCGTTAGCGCCTTGCGCACCGTATCAAAACCTAATTTTTCTGCTGCGCTATCCGACAACATCCATACAGCCAAATAGTCAGTTACGTAGTGTTTACCTTAATTGTCCGCGTCATTACTCCATAGGATCACATGCGTTGGCAGGCACTTATTCTGATACTGATTTATTGCAGCTGCACTAGTCCATCCAACCCCCAACCCGAATCTACGATTGAATCGCACGAGGATCTTGTGAGATTTTTTGTGGACTGGCGTGAATTTGTCACGCCTAACGTCATTGATGGCATTCCAGATTACTCGTCGGAGACCATGGCACAACAGTATGCAGCACTCGAAAGCTGGAGAACGCAGCTGGAGAATGCCGATACTACTGGCTGGCCAGTGTCTGAACAGATTGACTGGTACCTGGTGTGGATAGAAATAAATGGTCTTGATTTTGCGCATCGCGTCAAACAACCATGGCGACGGGATCCCGCCTTTTACGTTTGGTTTTACCCATCACCAACAGATGTGCCCGAACGAGAGGCCCCTAATATTCACGGAGCCATTGAATTACCCAAGTACACGCAACCGTTAAGTAATGATGATGCTGCAGATCTGGCTGCACGCCTTGGGCGGGCTGCACCGCTATTCGAGCAGGCCAAAATCAACCTCACCGGCGAAGCTCATGACCTCTGGCGAACAAGTGAACGCAGTATCCGGTCGCAGAGCCGTGCACTAGAAGCATTGGCTGAGCGTGTACAGGATTCACATCCAGACCTGACTACGGCAGCGCTTGGTGCACGGAACGCGTCGGAGGATTTTGCTGACTGGATCGCTGAGCGATCAGATACCAAGAAAGGCATCAGTGGTGTCGGGAAAGAGAACTATACATGGAACCTCCGCAATGTACATCTGCTCTCGTACAGTTGGGAGGATCAAGTACTTCTTATGCAGCGGGAGCTTGATCGTGCACATACGGCGCTAAGACTTGAAGAACACCGGAACAGGGACCTTCCACGACTGACAAAAATACAGATCCCCGAAGAGTACGATCGCGTATTCAATGCGGCAATAGATGAATACATGGCATTCCTTCAAGAAGGCGAGGTTCTTCCCATCAAGGAATACATAGAACCAGCCTTGCGGGCACGAGTGAACTCATTCACACCTTCGGAAGGCTTGCGGGGGTTCTTTTCGGAGATCACTTATCGAGACCCCCTGGTTATGAGGACACATGACTACCATTGGATTGACCTGGCGCGTTTGCGGGAAGAGCCTCATTCGAGTTTGATTCGGCAGGGCCCACTGCTGTATAACGCTTTCGACAGCCGGGCCGAAGGTATGGCTACCGGCATGGAAGAAATGATGATGCACGCCGGGCTCTTCGACGATAAGCCCCGTACACGCGAGCTCATCTGGATACTTCTGGCACAGCGGGCCGCTCGTGGCCTGGGCGGATTGTATCAGCATGGACACGAAATGTCGCTGAATGAAGCTGCAACTTTCGCTTCAAAATGGACCCCCTGGGACCTCCTGCCTGCGGATGGTAATACCATCCAGGGAGAAGAACAATTCTACCTGAGACAACCCTCTTACGGAACCAGCTACGTGATCGGCAAGCTGGTTGTTGAGCGTCTGATTGCAGAATACGCCCGACAACGTAACGGTGAATTTGTCCTCAGTGACTTCATGGATGAATTCAACGCCTCGGGAATCATCCCCATGTCGCTGATCTATTGGGAAATGACCGGAGACCGTTCACTCCTGGATCAAGCCCTGAGTGGGGAATAGTTCCCCACTCTGAAAATTTGTACTTTAGTTCCAGAACAACATCTAGACTCACATGAAACGCACACTTACCCTGATTGCGGTGCTCTTCGGCGCTTCAACAACGCTTCATGCCCAATATGCAGTCCAATACGGCGCTGCTGTGGTGGTTAATGACGGGCAGATTATTGTTGGGGAGGGACGGCAACTCCTACTCCCGGGCAATGTCTTCGTCTACAATATGGAAGACAATGGCACCTGGTCTCAGGCCCAGGTACTTACACCTGGTGGGGAGCGCGCCGTTGGATTTGGACAAAGCCTGGCAGCTGACAATTCGACTCTGGTCATTGGTGCCCCACTTGCCAATGAGGTTCACATATATTCACGTGAGGATGATGGAGCATGGTCTCCATTTGAGATGATCACGCATTCACATACCCGGTTCGGTAGCGCCTTGGCCCTAAAGGGGGATCATTTGATCATTGGGGCTGCGGGCAGCCAGGACGTTGCGGGGGGCGCGTACCTGTACATCAAGAACGACGATGACGGCTGGCAGTTAGCGGATGAACTGACGCCCGAAGACGTATCCGAAACAGATGGATACGGTCGGTCCGTTGCTATCCATGGGAATGAATTTATTGTTGGTGCTCCTCGAGGGAATGATGGTGAGGGTCGGGCGTTCGTGTACTCCTATAATGATGCTGGCGAACAACAGATAGAAGAAATTGGAATGGACAACGGAACGGGTGGAGCACTGTTTGCATGGTCTGTCGCATCTGCAGGGGAGTATCTGGTACTCGGTGCACCAAGGCACGGTGGAGGAATGGTTGCCCTCTTTTCCAGAAACGACAATGGCATGTGGGAACAGATGCATTCCCTGGCTTCACCCGATACAACAGACGACCAGCGTTTTGGAGAGGCATTGGCGGCATCTGATAACAAACTTTGGATCTCCGCCACTTTGTTCAATGAACGAAACGGGGGTGTATACCATGTGGACCTGTCTGATCCACAGGTGTCGGAGATTCTCACTCCTGACGGACCGCAATTCCGAAGCGGCTTTGGGGCAAGCCTTTCCGCAGACAACGATATCGTTGCGGTTGGCGCCTCTGGTCAGGACAATTTTGAGGGAGCGGTTTATCCACTTCAAGTTGCAGATGACGGCGTCAGCATTGGTGAAAAACTCTTTAATGCCGCCAGCGAAATTGCATCTATCACCGGGGAAATGACTGAATGCGAAAGCGGTGCGGCCGGGATGTTTCCGTGTGCAGAAGTTGACATGGTTTCGTTTTTGACACGGGAGGAGATCGGGGCTCGGCGTGGTATTCAGGTTAATGATGTCTGGGGGTGGGAGGACCCGCAAACAGGAAAAGAGTATGCATTAGTGGGACGCACCGATGGCACGTCATTCATTGATCTGACGGATCCCTACAATCCGGTTTACCTAGGAGATCTGCCGAAGACTTCGACTGCCAATCAGAGTCTGTGGCGTGACATCAAGGTTTATAAGGATCACGCCTTCATCGTAGCCGACGGGGCTGGCGCACACCATATGCAGGTTTTTGATCTGACCCAGTTGAGAGATATAACCGAGCCGCAGGTGTTCACAGAAACCGCAATATATAAAGGCGTATACAGCTCCCACAATATCGTTATCAACGAAGATACCGGGTATGCCTACGCCGTTGGCAATGACTCCGGTGGAGAGACCTGTGGCGGTGCGCTGCACATGATTAATATTCAGGATCCGGTAAATCCGACATTCGCAGGATGCTTTGCAGACACACGGACTGGCAGACGAGGTACCGGGTCCACCCACGACGCACAGTGTGTGACCTACAATGGCCCTGATCGCGATTTCCAAGGTCGTGAGATTTGCCTTAGTTCAAATGGAAACGCCCTGTCGATTGCCGATGTAACAGACAAGGACAATCCCGTCGCATTATCAATCGCGCAGTATCCAAATGTCGCGTATACTCACCAGGGCTGGCTTACCGAAGACCATCGTTATTTCTATCTTAATGACGAGGGCGATGAGACTTCCGAACTGGTAGAGGCTACACGTACGCTGATTTTCGATATCAGCGATCTGGAGGATCCAATCCTGGCCGGTGAGTATTTCGGCCCTTCGAGTGCCATAGACCATAACCTGTACATCCACGGTGACATCATGTACCAGACCAACTATGTCGAAGGTCTCCGTTTGGTAGATATATCTGACCCGGAGAACCCCATCGAGGTTGGCCACTTTGATACAGTTCCCTACGGTCCGAATGATAATTCCCCTGTCTTGGGAGCATGGAGTAACTATCCATACTTCAAGAGCGGCACTATCGTTGTCACTTCTGGCCGAGAAGGCGTATTTTTCCTTAAACGGCGTCCCATTGACACATGAATTGGCACAATTCTTGCGATATCGCTCATACGTTGGCCGCTCAATAATGAAAAGCCCCTTGGAACCTGATCTGTACAGAGTGGTACTCCCGTGTTGCTGAATCCATTTGGGATTACCTCTTGGATCAAGTTCCCTTTCTTACTCGCTAAAACCAAACAAGACTGACATACCTGCGGAATGAAAGCTCTTCGTATCACACTACCTGGACTTTTTGTGATGGCAGCGGTACTCGTTGCCCCTAGCCCCGTAACTGCACAGCAGTACAAGGAGGACTATAATGCTGGCTTAGAGGCAGCAAAGGACCCGGCTGCCATAGCGAATGCCCGTTCCTTATTCGCGAGTGCAGCTACCGGTGCTGACGAAGCGTCCGACACTGAAATTGCTCAACGCGCCCGCTATTACGTAGCCCAGCTTGACTACAGACTGGGAACGGCGGCATTTAGAGTTGAAGATTTCCCAGCCGCGCTTGAACATTATTCGGAAGGTGAGACCATCTACCCCACCTTTATCAAAAACACTTACGGTAAAGGCTTGGCATTAAAGAATCTAGATCGAATTGACGAAGCTCTGGAGGCCTTTAAGACCGCCGCCGGCGCACAAGGTGACCGCAGAACGAGCCTTGCAGCGGAAAAAGCTATTCGTGATCATTTTATGAACCAGGCTTCAACTGCTTTGGCCAAGCGTAATGCTACCCGTGCGGATGCGGATGCTGCACTGGCAGCACTTGCATCTTTGTTAGAATTCATGGAAGCGGACGCTGACGTACACTACTATACCGCCCTTGCCCACTACACTAAGGGCGAAGGGGAGGCAGCTATTGCATCTGCCGAGCAGGCGCTGAGTATGCATACTGGTAGCCGATCCGACAAAGCTAAAATCTACTATGTCTTAGGCGAGGCCTACGTTAGCGTCGGGAATAGAGATGCAGCACGAGATGCTTTTTCGAATGCCGTGTATGGTACCTGGAAACAGTCCGCCGAGCACTATTTGGAAACACTATAGTCTCTTAGGGAACAAGGATGTTGAAGCCCGTGGTCTGTTCGGACCGTGGGCTTTTTCATGATTATACATTGATGGACCCGTCAACGACTTTTATCGGACAAAATTCGGTAATCGAAAACGATGTCGAACTAGGCTCGAACTGTGTGATTGGTCATCATGTAACCATAAAATCCGGTACGCGCCTGGGGGCTAACGTGCGAATTGGAGATCACAGTGTGCTTGGTGCGGTGCCGATGCTAGCACACCAGAGCACCCTGCGTGCGACTAACAGTCGGAGTCACCTCACGATCGGAGATCACTGCCTCATTGGGAATGGCGCAGTTCTTTACAATGGCTGCACGCTTGATGCTCGAGTCATGGTAGCCGACCTGGCTACAGTTCGTGAACGGGTTTCAGTTGGAGAGTCTACTATTGTTGGTCGGGGAGTGGCCATCGAAAACGACTGTATTATTGGAGCCCGCTGCAAGCTGGAAACCAACGCTTACATCACAGCTTACTCTGTACTGGAAGACTTCGTGTTCATTGCTCCCGGTGTAGTCACCAGTAACGATAACTTTGCAGGCCGGACCAAAGATCGCCATAAGTACTACAAGGGCGTAACGGTACTCCGGGGAGGCCGAATTGGCGCAGGAGCTACAGTATTGCCGGGGAAAACAATTGGGGCTGATGCCATGTTGGCTGCGGGCAGCGTACTCACGCACAACATCCCTGCTCGTGAACTGTGGGCCGGTGTACCCGCCAGATATCTACGTGTAGTGCAAGAGGATCAATGGATTGACAATCAATAGTCTATTTATGGGTATCCAAATGGTCGATCTCAGGGGGCAGTACCTGAGAATCAAAGACGAAATTGATACTGCCATAGGTCAAGTGCTGGATTCGACACATTTTATCCGTGGACCTGTCCTATCACGCTTTGAATCAGCACTTGCTGCCTACACAAAGGCCAAGTACGCGGTTGGGGTTGCTAACGGTACGGACGCCCTTCAGATTGCGTACATGGCACTCGGCATTGGGCCTGGTGATGAGATCATCACGCCCTCCTTCACGTTTATTGCCACAGCGGAGGCCGCAGCTCTCCTGGGAGCTACGCCCATCTTTGCAGACATTGACCCCGATACTTTTTGCCTTGCCCCGGATAGTGTAGAGGCCTGTATCACAACTAGAACTCGCGCCATCGTACCTGTACATCTGTTCGGACAGTCGGCCGGCATGGACCAGATTCTGGCTCTGGGGGCGAAATACAATATTCCTGTCATAGAGGATAACGCACAGGCTATAGGAGCAACCTACCATGGGGCGTTCACCGGAAGTATGGGAACTCTTGCAACGTGTTCTTTCTTTCCTTCAAAAAACCTTGGCGCCTATGGTGACGCAGGGGCCATTCTTACGTCCGACCCCGAACTGGAAGCCCGTGTTCGAATGATCACCAATCACGGAGGTCGGCACAAATACTATAACGAGACCGTTGGCCTGAACAGCCGACTTGACGCTCTCCAGGCAGCAATCCTGGAAGTTAAACTCCGACACCTGGAGTCCTTTACCGAGCTCCGTAGAGCAGCCGCTGCACGCTATGACGCGCGCCTTGGAGGGCTTGACGGAATCATATGCCCCTATGAAGCCTCCTGGGGACGACATGTTTATCATCAGTACGTCATTCGTGTAGAACAGCGGGATGCATTGGCTGAATCGCTCAAGGCATCTGGGATCCCGTACGGCATCTATTATCCGGTCCCGTTGCACCAACAGCCCGTCTTCCGGGAGCAGGCCAGAGATATCGTGCTACCCGAAACCGAAAAAGCATGTAGCGAGGTCCTGGCATTACCCATGCACACTGAGCTTACACCCGCACAGCAGGACAGGATCATGGATACAGTTATCACTCACGTAAACCACCCCGCCCATGCGTGAAGTCAGACTGGCACAGATTGGGATCGGGCACTGGGGCAAGAATCTGTTGAGGAATTTTGATGCCATACCGACCTGTCGTGTCATGGTCGTGTGTGATGAAAAGCCAGATGCCAGGCAATTTGTCAACGAGCGCTACCCTGGTATAGCTGTTGTCAAGGATTTCATGGAAGTACTCGCCCGTGATGATCTTGATGGTGTAGTTATTGCAACGGAGACCCCGACTCATTTCTCAATTGCACGCACGGCCCTAGAGAATGGCTTACATGTTTTCGTCGAGAAACCAATGGCTCAGCAGGTTAGCGAAGCGGAAACCTTGGTCAGTCTGTCCGATCAAACCGGTCGTCACTGTATGGTGGGCCACTTGCTCCTGTACCACCCTGCATTCAACTATGTGGAGGACCTGATCCAGAGCGGTACCCTTGGCGACCTATACTACATGTACAGCGTGCGCGTCAATCTTGGAATCGTGCGTCAGCGCGAAAACGCGTTGGAAAGCCTTGCACCTCATGACCTGTCTGTTGCACTGGCCTTCCTTCAACAGCAACCGGACGCCGTTTCGGTCCATGCCCAAGCTTACCTTCAGCCGGACATTTGTGACGTCGCGTTCTCAACTGTGTTTTTCGAGAATGGTGCATTGGCACATCTCCACACAAGTTGGCTAGATCCGCATAAAATCCGAAAAGTTACCCTGGTCGGCAGCAAGAAGATGGTCGTCATTGACGAAATGCATGGTGCGGAAAAAGTACGCATCTACGATAAGGGGGTAGATTCGCCCGGCTATGTCGGATTTGCTGAATCCATGACCACCCGTGTTGGAGATATCAATATTCCCAATATCCGTACATCAGAACCACTACACCTGGAATGCCTGCATTTCGTTGATTGTATACGCACTGGTAAGACGCCCCGAACGGATGCACGTAACGGGTTAGCCGTTGTTCGCCTTCTCGAGGCTGCCCAAAAATCCCTTAAAGCGGGTGGTGTTAAGATTCCGGTCAATTCCTAGGTCTTGCAGAAATCCTTTCCAGAGTGAAACATTTAACCCCTGCGACTGTTTTTTTGATTGTCGTCGACTCCATTTTTGTTGTCGTAGGACATGTGAGAGAGCGTATATCCCTGCAAAGCTTATGACTAGAAGCGTCCGGGCATTTCGGCACATGCTAGCAATCATTCACGGCGGCGTGCGCCTATTCACCAAAAGCCACCGGCGTCACGTGCCATCCATGCGGCTTTGAGCCGAGAATGGAGTCAGACTGACTGCATGCCCTATGATTAGAATTTCACGAGTAAGCTTGGTTCTGGCGGGCTTGGTGCTTTCCACGCTCGTCGTTGCTAACGCAAGTGGACAGCGGTATAGGATCGTGGAGTTGCATCCTACGGCAGAGAATATTCCGGAGGTGACCGATCCGCGCTTTATTTTGGAAGAGGACCCCCATGTGTCCTTCGTGGGCGAAACCAGTCACGAGAAGATTACTATCGGCGTGGCTGATGGCGAGTACCACGAAATGTTTGGCAGAATCGCTACCCTAGCGCTGACGGGCAATGGAACCGTGCTGGTGGTAGACGCCGGAAACGTCGAGGTCCGTATGTATGACTATGATGGAATCCTGCTCACCACGTTCGGCGGGTCCGGCGAGGGTCCAGGAGAGTTCCGTGACGAGCCAGACAACATTTCTGTCGTGGACAAGGGAAGTTCAGTGTTCGTGCTCGGGTCTTTTGGCCGATTTGTCACGGCCTTTGAGCTTCAGGGGGAGTCCGCCGTCACGGCAAAGGGGAACTTCTATACAGGATTGACCGCCCACAACGGTTGTGCGATGAATGAGCACTTCTGGGTCTATGGGTACAACCCAGGGGACGAGGGTGTGCTGCACAAGTTCACCTATGGCGGTGAGCGCGTGGCATCGTTTCTGGAGTACTACAAGTTGCCACGCCCGTATTTTGCGCAAAGGTTTTCGCGGAATGGACTTATTGCCTGCAGCGAAGCGCACGGCATCGTGGCCCTGAATCGGCTCAACGCGCCCGTGGTGACCGGGTATAGGGAGGATGGCGAGATGGCGTGGCAAGTAAAATTGGCTGACTTTGATCCGGTCCGCATGGCGGAGTATTCTCCTCGGGCTTGGGGCTGGGATACACCCAAGCCAGGCCAGAGCATGCTTCGGTCCATCTTTACCGATCCGGCGGGCGACTTCTATGTGCAATACTTGACATTCGAAAAGAAGGGCTTCGACAATAATCCAGCCCACGGCCACTTGTTCAAGATTGATGCCCGGACAGGTGAAGGAACGTACTTGGGGATTGCGCCGGCCGTGGTGCAAGGTATTGATTCGGGCTACGTGTTCTCTACGACCAACTCCCCGTTTCCGCAAGTCGTCATACACAAGCCCAAACGAGATTGATTCAAAACGAGGTGGGTAGAGATAGTAGAGCGTCTCGTGTCACAGAACCAATCCAGCTATGAAATTCCCCCAGACGTAGTGCCCGCTACACCGGTGTGATATCCCATCATACGCGCGACGTATAACAATGGCGTTCCACGAATCAACGGCACCGCTGGTTCGCCGCCATCTTCAGGCCCTACAAGTCCAGGCCAAGCCGCATCTTGGAGCGTTTGCAACTTGGGGGCGGTGGAGGTAGCCCATACACGTGAAGTGGAACGCTGCAGACAACACGCCGTACTGACTCTGGCACATCCCCCTCCAACTGAGGTTACCCCCACAGCATCAGATTGCGGGGAAGGCGACTGGCTACCATTGCCTTAAATTCGATGCAGCGTTAGGGTCGCCTCCGTGCCTTCTATCAGGCTACGACTGCCTTCTGTTGACCTTCTGCTGCAATTCTCCACAGATCGACGTCAGGCCTGCTTTTGCCTCGTCGTAGGTCTCCTGATTGTAGGTTGCATTCAACTGCTTTCTCACCGTTTCCTGATCCCGAAAAAAAGTCTCAGAAAGAGATTAGGGTAGTTCTGTATTTTTTATTATTGATGTGCGTGACAGGCTCGGGCTAGCGTTCTAGCAATCCTTAGCGAACGTCACCGAGAGCAATAGGACTATTTACAATTCCGCGTGTTAAACTAGTCTGGTAGGATCCCGCAATCATAAACGAGAAGAACGACTGTCAACTTGCCTCGTCGACAAATCCCGTCTGGACAGCCTGGTGGCGCACTTTGAGCAACCAGATTTCATCAACGATGACCCTGTAAGCCTGTGCCATGCCTTCACAGACCGGCGCGACCAAGAGATTATTGGACTTTATGCCGCTACCTTGGCATGGGGATCTCGTGCAATCATGCTGGCAAAGCTTGAAGATCTGTGCACCCGAATGCAATTCAGGCCCCGGAGTTTTGTAGCTGGATTCAATCCCCTGCGTGACGGGATTCAGCTCTCTACTTTCGTACATCGCACATTTCAACCAGAGGACTGCATTGAATTCACGCACAACCTGAGCCTTTTGATTAACCAGTTCGGCAGTGTCGAAAATATTTTTGGCGGCCAACCCTCCGAACCTGACACCGGCGAAGCAATTGAGCGATTCAGTTTGCGTATGATGACCGTCCGCCCAAATACATCGCCCCGGCTCCAGAAACACCTTGCACGCCCTAGCCGGAAAAGCGCGTGCAAACGCCTCTCGCTGTACTTGCGCTGGATGGTTCGCTCGGGGCCCGTAGATTTAGGGCTATGGAACTCAATTTCTCCACGGCAACTCGTATTGCCCCTTGATATTCATTCTGGGCGTCAGGCGCGTCCTCTCGGGTTATTAAACCGAAAAACAAATGACTGGAAGGCAGCCATTGAGTTGACCGAGGCCTGCCGCAAACTTGACAGGAACGATCCCGCCCGCTATGACTTTGCTTTATTTGGCCTTGGAGCATACGGAAACCCTTTTACAGATTCATGACCGATCACCGTTCTGACAACCCTGAAATCTGCTTGATTTTTCCGTGCTATAACGAAGAGGAGGTCCTGCCAGACTTGCTGCGCACACTCGAAACACTGGACCTGGGTATTCCAACACGCTTCCTGTTTATTGACGATGGCAGCCATGATCACACACCCAATTTGCTGAAGGAGGCATGCGCTGCGGATAAACGTATGGCATGTCTGAGCTTTTCCAGAAATTTTGGACATCAGGTTGCAGTCAGCGCCGGACTTAAGCACGCCTGCGGTGATATCGTTGCAGTCTTGGATGCCGATCTCCAGGATCCTCCAGAGCTCTTGCAATCATTCATCGCCAAATGGCGCAATGGCTATGATGTGGTCTATGGCGTGCGGACGAATCGCAAGGAATCCTGGTTTCTGAGGATATGCTACAGTAGCTTCTATCGCCTATTGGATCGGATATCAAACATCAAAATTCCTCGAGATGCGGGCGATTTTGCATTAATGGATCGTAAGGTTGTGGACGTAATCAATACTCTGCCTGAACACAATCGGTTTGTGCGGGGCCTACGCGGTTGGGTCGGCTTCAAACAGGTTGGGGTAAAGTATGCTCGGCCTGCCCGTTACGCGGGCAAACCAAGTTACAATATGCGGCGGCTGACTGCGCTTGCGCTGGACGGTTTATTGTCTTTTTCCGCAGCTCCTCTGAGAGTCTCCGCCTGGCTTGGTGCGGGGGCAGCGTTTCTGGGATTTTGCTATCTCGTGTACGCTCTCAGCTTATTCGTAAGCGGAAAAGATTTGCCGGAAGGCTGGACCTCCACGATTGTGCTTATTCTGTTTCTGGGAGGCGTCCAGTTGATGGTGCTGGGAATTCTGGGGGAATATCTAGGTAGAATATTCGATGAGGTTAAGGGACGTCCGCACTACGTACTGCGCGACCAGACCGGCTGGCTTACGGAAGTGGACGAGGAGCTTAGTCCATCCGACAAAACTGCTACCTGAGCCCCGCAGGTGCATCATCAGAAGTTTCTGATATTTCAATGATTGGCCGTCATATGCCCTGCAAACTTTGTTCGTAACCCAAATTCGCGGATGCCTCAAAAGGTCGGCATTGAGAAAAAAGGGGTGTTTTACGCACTGATGTGGAGCATCCCCCTGCTCTTCTTTGTACTTGTTGAAGGTGGGCTTCGGGTAATTGGCTTTGGTGAGGATTATCCACTGTTCGTGCCCGTGGAGGCTGCCCCGGATTATCTTGTCATGAACCGTGAGGTAGCTAATCGTTATTTCAATCAGGAAGTCCGGGTACCGACTGGTCTGCACGATGCCTTTCGTGCAGTGAAAGACAGTGCTGTGGTGCGGATTTTTGTCCAGGGAGGTTCCAGTGCTGCCGGTTACCCATACTACTATGGAGGTAGTTTCTCGCGCATGCTGGAGCAGCGCCTTCAGCAGAGTTGGCCCACTCGTAAAGTAGAAGTGGTCAATGTCGCGATGGCTGCGGTCAACTCCTACACGATTCTGGATCAGGTAGATGGAATTCTTGCCCAGTCTCCAGATGCAGTCGTGATTTACGCCGGGCATAATGAATTCTATGGGGCGCTTGGTGTGGGCTCCTCTCAATCATTGGGACGCAACCGCCATGCGGTGAATCTGTATCTCCGACTTCAGTCGTGGCGCATACTCCAGCTGATTCGAAATGGATTGAGCCAGGTTGCACAAACGTTAGCCCGCGACCAAAACAGTTCGTCCACCCTGATGGAACGAATGGTTCGGAGACAGGAGATTGAACTAGATTCCGATGTGTATCAGGCTGGTATGCAGCAGTTCAGGGGAAACCTGCGCAGTATTCTCAATAGGTATAAGCAGCATGGCATACCGGTATTTATTGGTACGGTGGCCAGTAATGAACGTACCCACCCCCCTTTCCAAAGTGGGCTGATGACTTCTACCGATCCAGCTCAATGGGACAGCGCCTATGACGGGGCGCTACGTTCTGGATCGCTGCCCTTATCCGTTGAGCGAATGCGTGAAGTAATTAGACTGGACTCAATGGCCGCACAATCCTGGTTCGCTTTGGGGACACTGTTAGACAGGCTAGGCGACTATGTTCAGGCTCGTCAAGCCTACATCATGGCCAAAGATTTAGATCAGCTACGTTTTCGGGCAACGGAAGAGGTGAATCAGATCATCAGGACAGAGGCCAATAATTCGGGAGCTATACTTGTTGAAACCCAGGGTTCTCTAAGAGTACATGCAGGAGAGAATATTATCGGATCGGATTTAATGCTGGAGCATCTGCACCCGAACCTTGATGGGTATTTCGTGCTTGCAGATGCGTTTTACGATGTGATATATGAATATCGGATCGGTGGTGAGCACATGAACTACATACCTAGAGAGGTTGCTCGATCTGAAGTTCTTTTCACGAAGGTTGATTCTATTTTTGGGGAGTTACGGTTACAGAAACTCCTGAATTCTTGGCCCTTCCAGCCACTGGATACTCCCCCTGCACGAATTTTGGATACCAATAGAGGTTCTTCCATTGCGGAGGAGCTTGCTCATGCACTGGATGATGGAGAAATGACCTGGTTTGACGCTACAAATCAGCTGCGGACGCACTATGCTGAATGGGGTGCGTACCACCTTGCCCTCAAGGCGAGTCTCGCACTTCTCCAGGAGTATCCTTATCTGCCATTGCCATATGCTTATGCAGCGGATATACTGGCAGCACAGGGGCGCTTAGACGAAGCGACGGACTACTATGGTGCTGCGAATGACCTTGAAGAATCTGCCGGTATACACTTTCGATTGGGTATTCTATCTCAGCGAAAGAGACAATTGGACCTTGCAGAAGAGCACTTTGAGCGGGCGGCTATTTTAGATCCAGAGGTTCCCGAATTCCAATTCCAGCTAGCACGGAATCATATGCTCCGGGGGGATTGGACTGGTGCAAGCGAAGCGGTACAGGAACTACTAAAATTAAACCCAAATCATGAGTCTGGACTTGCGCTGCAGCGATTATTGGACAATCGCTCTGAGCCACCGAACTAATTCTGTCGGCTCCACCATGAGATACGGGGCTAGGTTCTGTCTACGGGAAGCAAACAACTCAACCGCAATCATCACAACATCAGGCTAAGCGTGTCAACTCCTTAAAGCCATATATGCTTAGATACGCAAATCGCTCTCAATAAACGCGGTTGAAATTCATGCTAGGATTCCAAGTACTTTTGTCCCCAGCTCCTGTCTCTTGGCCTGCGCCCATTCACCCCTGAGCGCGTTATAGTGGCAATGAAAGGGCGGGAGTTCTTTTTGATAAATCTGAGTAATTTTGCGCTGTTTTGGACTACCAATTTCCCTTTCTCTGAGTGGCTGCTACCCTTGCATCTAACAATAAATAGCCCCAAGCGGTTGTTCATGATGAGCTCAGACTGATTGTTCAACGACAATTAGAATTTAAGTCAACGACAATTAGAATTTAAGTCGGAGGAGGTCGCGCAACGAGGCGTAGCAGCGAGC
>JAPPGC010000103.1 GCA_028875125.1 Bacteroidota bacterium
CACAAAAGTTCAAATCTTCGGGAAACGATGTACAGTTTGAGTTATAATTCCCTAATTTATACAATGCCCAAAAAGAAGCTCAAGTGAAAAACATAGTCCGTGAACTTGCATCTTCGCGTCAATTACAGAAACAGCATCCACGAGTATCGTTTGCATCACCTCGATATATGATGTACGTGATTCCTGTGACCCTACAACTACCACATAATCCCGTTCAATCTCCAGATGAGGCTGTTTTAGATGTCTCCTCCAGTCCCTCACTTCAACTATGATAAAAAGCGTTGATTCCTGGATTGCGCCCTCAAAATCCATGCGCCTTTGAAATGAAATTTCGTTAAGTCCCGGTCCCCGTAGCACGAGGGCAGGGTCACTGCATACTGGACTAGGCGACGAAGCATTCACACTTTCTCCCTCAAACCAATGATTACGGATCAGCAAGTGATTTTTTTGTTCTGCCGCCAATTTTGTGAAAAGTATTTTTATTCATATTCTGGGGTTTATGTCAAGTCCCCGTAAATGAAAGTAAATTGCGGAAAAGGACTATTGTTTTGAGCAAGGACCTTATGATGCACGAACATGTTGACGGGTGATGCAATAGCGGATATTGATAATTCTGCCGATGAGTTGGCTGTAATGAATACTCAACTGGTAACGGGGAACGATATATGAGCAACCGGGCGGAAGAAATCTGGATAGCTTTAGTTACTGGGGCGTTTGTTCTTTCCTTGATAGCTTTAGGCATTGGAAGGATACAGCAAAAAATATGGCGCAATAGAGATTCACGCGCTACGGAGCTGCGTACTGAATTGGCAGAAGTGTATGCCGAGTTGGTGGAGCTGTATATCGCGGGGGCCGATCAGCCTACTAAATTGGCGGAGGAAAATATATCTGCCAAGTCGGCGGGTCAGTACGCGGATTTATGTACCATGTTGGCGGATCAGCATACCCGGGCGGCGGAGCGATCTATCGAGTTGTCGGAGCTATATACCACCTTGGAACGGGAATGATATTATATGACCGAGGTATATAGAATGGCCCGAATGCAATGCACATGTGCCTGTGTTTCGCCCTGGTGTTCAATCCATGGCGGAATGCAGACTTCGTATCTTTTCTCATATCATGTAGACAATCTGATCGAATCGAAGTAAATGAAAATACTATCTGACTACTATGCTGCGAGAAACGTTGCCAAGTTATTCAAAGGGAATAATCGGGGAAGGCGGAGTGCGAAGGGTGAGTATGTTACGAACCTGAAAATAGATCAATATGTAGCTGCTTGGTCGATGTTGGCTGAAGCATATATCGATTTGATAGCAAATACTACAATCCTGGCCCTAGGAGCTTTCGCGGATGACGATGATGAGCTAGTGGAGATCTATGTCGATAAGATAAGGTACTATATTGATATTGCCGAGAAGATGTCTGAGATTATGCCTGGACTGATCATGAAAATGAAGGAGGCGGCTGTGGATGGAGAGTTTGTAGAGGGAGTAGAGAAGAATTTAGATGAATTAGAGGAATCCGTGGAGGAGGCCAAGATTACACTTGATAGTTATTGGCCGTAGGGACCTCGCGAGGGAAGGCCGAGGCGGAGTAGGTAGCATTTTAAAGACACTCTTCAATGTACTACGTTTGTACCAGCGTTCTTCGTACGATCCACCAAATTATTCCTGGCAGGAACTCGCTCAGTCCATCCTGAATCCGCCAGTTACCGAGCAGGGAAACCTCAAAAAGAGCGCGCTACGATAACGAAGATGCTGACCGATCGTTAAAATGCATATACGCTGACTGGATATTGCACAGAAACTCGGTTATCTGTATGTAGGTCATACGACTCGCTTCACTCCTTAAATTGCAGTTAACCCAAGTTTTTTCCATCCTGCCCACGCCCGCCCGAGGACCTGAAGCAGTCGCTGCAACGCTTTCCAGACACTACTGCATTTACTTTGGTCGTGTCGCAGTCTCCCGGCGGAAGTGGACCAAGTGAAGGTCTCTCCTCGAGTAGGTGTAATATGAGTTGGCAACCTGAAGGAATTCCACAATGCGCTGGACTCCAGGCTTCATTATTGCCGCTATGGCCCTAGCCTGTTAAGACGATACCTTGGCACGGTCCTTCGGGCCGTCCCTCTGGATCCAGGGCGCGACGAGTACAGCGCCAGACCTCGGTCTGGATGCAACAGACGACGGATCTGCTATTGACAGGAGCAGCCGAAAGGGGAAGCCGGTGGCTAGATGCCACAGTTGTTAGGTCACAAAACTTTTTGCAGTCGCAGAGTACGTATATTGGCGGCTGGTTTGGCAAATTCATAACACAAATGCCCTAAGGGTGGCAAAAACGATGAAGACATTTTTTCTCTGTGAAGTCAAAGGGGCCCATCATGAATTCGTAAAAAGAATCGAAACCGATGACCCGCTAGTTTACTGCCTAAAGATGGTTTCAAAACGCTTAGATCATGCGAAATCCCCGTTGAGTTTTGTACTGTGGATGAAGACACCAGGCAAGTTGAGGTTCGGATACGCGGAAAGCGTCTGTACGGCCATTTAGCGTATTATCACTGTACCCACAACGAGGTGAAGCTTTTGTCAATTGATGACGATGGGCCGTTTGATCTTACTGATGATGAGCGAAAGAAAGAGGCACATAAAAAGCTTGATATTGACCAAAACCTGGTTTATGCGGATGTATTCCAAAGGTGTTTTTTTATGGGTAGCAAGTTTGCTCCGGCTGAATGTAATCACAGAATTTATGTGTCGATGGACTTCCAAAGAATCTGATAATTGAAAGCAAGAAGACGTAACCAATATTCTATTGATCTGGAACAACCTGTCTAACCATAAGCAATCGATGGCTTCAGTCTGATCCTTTCTGATCGTGCCAATTAAGCGAGCATTATGTTCGCTTACAATAGTCTCCAGCAAGGAGCCGCCCCCTACGTTAATCCGATAAGCCTTACTACTCCGTGTGATCCAGTATCTGTAAACATGTACGCTCGGTATGCTGTTGAGGAACCTCAATCCATGTCCCGCAAATAATCAGACAATCCGGCGATTCGGGTCCATGTTATATAGCATAGAATCTCCCAAGATGGCGATTTCCATGAAAAAGCTGAATTCTGCCATAGGGCGTCATCAAATGTCGCGTTACAGCACCGGAAGTGCACTGGGGAGATCTACGGCACACATCCGCGACAGGGCTGGATTTCTTTACTATCCACCTCTGCGCTGGCTCGGTTGACGGAGGAATTGAAACAAGCGAAAGTGGCTAAATGCCGCTCGTTTGAATGGCTGGCTGAACTGAATGATGAACATGTGGCAGGATCCGACTGGTCGTGAGGAAGTTGAAGCGGGACCGGAGTAGTCGTTGGTCGGCCTCAGAGTATAGACCCCCTCAGCCGATTCAAACAGGCTTGGTACTAGACCTCTCCAAGTCCGCAATGCCGGAAGGTGGGGTTAATTAGTTGAGTGCGACGGCCCGAGTGTTACGACTGAAGGAGGAAGCGACGGACCTAACCCAAAAGAGATCTTTCTTGGATCATTGCCCCCAACAAATGGACATATCTACGGTAGTTAGATCACTCCTTGCCAAAAAATCGGAAGGGATATACTGGGACTTCAAGCGATGTCACCACGCTGAGAATGAAAAACTTCTACACGACATCCTTTGCTTGGCCAATGTTAGACACGTTGGTCAAAGATTCCTGATTTTTGGTGTTTGCGATGACGATTTTTCGTTATGTGATATTGGGAACTGTGGCAATCGAAAAACACAAGCGGACATCGCTGGACTATTTCGCGACAATGCCCATAAGTTCGCGGAATCTCGGTACCCTCAGTTTGTTTTAGAGGAAGTAATTATCAGCAATGTTGCGCTGGACGTTCTAGTAATTGACGATCTTCCACAGAAGCCCTATTATCTAATTCAGCGTTACGGATCTCTTTTACCGTATCACGTCTACACAAGAGTTGCAGATACAAATACCTCAGCGATGCAGAGTGCGGCGCCGTACGAAATCGAGCTAATGTACAAGGAGCGATTTGGACTTGATCAGTCGCCACTTGAGCGAATGCAGCAGTACTTGGCTGATGTTGATTCATGGGTGACTATACCCCATGATACGAATCTCGCATGCTACTACAAACTCTTCCCTGAATTCACACTCAGGATTGCGACATGGCCAGGTATGGATAGGCCGTTTGACGAAGAATGGTTGCGTGGGGAAATCAAAGCGGATAATAATTCAGCTAGCTTATACGAATTGTATTACCATCAGACTAGGCTACGGCAGATTGGATATGCGTCGTTTGACGATCACAAAAAGTCCATGGTCATCCCCAAGTGGGAGCCAATCGGTGCTGGCCGCTTGTACTATTACGAGGCAGGTAGCATAGAATATGCGATGCAGTGTTGGCATGTCAATCGCAGCCCCCGTAAAATAGACCACTCTTTACGACTAGAAGGACGCTTGGCTTCAGTCAATGTAGGTGCCGACATCAAATTGTTGAATGAATGTCACAAGAGATGGGGAAGCTACATTCATATTCCTGGTATAGTAGGACGCTCCATCCCAAGGAAGGGAGAGTTCATGATGC
>JAPPGC010000043.1 GCA_028875125.1 Bacteroidota bacterium
TTTTTCAAATTTTGCTGATTTGGACTTGCATAAATGGTAGGGAGTCCCCCCCTTCATTGATATTTTGCACTCCGTTGGTTCAGAACGCAAAATCATAAGGTGTTGCATTTCATACTTGAACTGGCGACCGCACCGATTCATGGTTCAGTCTGAGGAGATATAAATCTATAGCGGAGAATCACTGGGTTACCAATTTCGCCATTGGGAAGCGATTCATGTTCGCCAACAGCATAAAAATATCCACCGCCAGCTGCCAGAGGGTGAACCGAGGAAATCGTGCTACGTGCCGGGAACTGTCCTGAATTGCTAGCCACGCTTAAACCGAATCCTTCACCCGCTCGAACATCGCTTGTGCTCCACCTACTGTCTAGGTCGACATAGACAACCATCCGTGTTGATCCATTGAGCGCAAAAACTGCAATTGTAGACGGATACTCTTTTTGCAGTTCGAGTTTATTTTCTGGGGAAGCGTCGGGGAAATCTCTCGGCCTCCATTCGAAAAAGTCGGGTTCGTATTGGATCCTTGACAAACTTGATTCAACGGGTGTCGCGTCCATGCTTTCGGCGTATATGTAGTATGCACCGTCGTCGAAGCAATCAATGGTCCTACCTCGTTGTCCCGCAAAATATGTATTCAGGAAAGTCAGGCGTGGCGGTTCGACAGGAACCTCTCCAAACGTCTCAAGCATTGGAGAGTACACATTGGCCATAGCCTGTTCTTCGAAATGAACCTGCTGAGCGAATATTGAGTCCTTATATGTGCAAAACGCTTTCGCCCAGGGCATCAACATTCTTTTTTCGGCAAAGCAAGTTCCGTCAGCTTCAAAGATGACGGCACCGCCAGCAAATCGCATAGTCATTATGCGGCCATCTCCAATGAAACGAGTACTCCATGGATAAAAGTCCGCGTCGTCAGGCAGGCATTCAGGTGCGGAATAGGAACGTATATAGCTTCCTGACGGGGAAAACAGGTAGGTACTGTTAGCTAAATGGTCGGTTACCAGAATTTCTTCCCGTTCACTGACGTCAAGAAACGCGACCTGTCCAATAAGCATGATCGGATCCAGTCGCAGCGTATCCTGCAGCACAAACAGTTCGTCAAAGGGCACTAATGGCGAGCGAACCGTGGCCACCTTTGTATTCTCCAAAAGGCAACCTGCCACAGAAATGGCCAAAAGAAAGATGAGCAGTTGAGCGGATATCCTACCCGGCATATTATAATGTGCCTCTTGCTAGTAAAGTATTCGACTGGATTTAGCTTGTGTTCCGAGTGAGGCGCGTTACGTATGGGACCGCACTATTCTTAAGATTGAAGAAGCGCTGTCTTTACCTTCCATTTTAAGTGGTACGGAAGCTTTGTTTCGCCTTGCCGGGCTTTGGGCACATATTTCCATACTAACAGGACATCATGGAGTGGCAGCCGGCAGAATTTAAATAAAGAAAAGGCCCTTTTCTTTATTTTTGAGAAATCAAAATTAAGTTTCTTGATTTT
Organism: Bacteroidota bacterium; assembly: GCA_028875125.1. Classification (GTDB taxonomy): domain Bacteria; phylum Bacteroidota; class Rhodothermia; order Rhodothermales; family Bin80; genus Bin80. Next base: position 1,493 of record JAPPGC010000043.1, read on the forward strand.
GCATGAATCATCACGAGATGTGGTCTCGAATAGGAAGCGAGGTTGTCATTTCTTCTGTGGGGGAGAAACGTGTTAAGGCATATCTGCTACCGCCGCTTCCACCAGACCCACGAGTTAACATGGAGATGTTAACCGCCAAATTAGAAAAGGCCCATCTGTTCATGGGGAGACTAGATGGCATGACAGCAATTATGCCAGATATTCCAATTTTCCTAAACACTTATGTCAGGCAGGAGGCGTTGTTGTCATCACAGATTGAAGGAATCCGATCATCACTATCTGATCTTCTACTTTTTGAAGTTGACAGTGCGCCTGGGGTTACCCTAAATGATGTACAGGAAGTGTCTAATTATGTGGCTGCGATGAAGCACGGATTAAAGCGTATTGCAGAAGGTTCCCCATTAAATCAGCGCCTGATGCGGGAAATACATGAAATACTCTTTTCCAAAGGTCGTGGCAGCACAAAACTTCCGGGGGAATTTAGACGGTCGCAAAATTGGATCGGAGGATCTCGTCCAGGGAATGCCCTCTATGTTCCTCCTCCGACAGAACATGTCGTTGATTTGATGGGCGATCTGGAGAAGTTTATTCACACAGATTACCCCGAATACCCCACACTAGTAAAGGCTGGCCTCATGCATGCCCAATTTGAAACAATTCATCCATTCCTAGATGGAAATGGGCGCTTGGGAAGATTGCTAATTACGCTCTTATTGTGCGCTAGTGGACTTCTTAGACATCCGATTCTCTACCCCAGTCTGTACTTCAAGACACATAGATCCTATTATTACGAGCTTTTGCAGCGCGTGCGCACCCATGGTGATTGGGAAACATGGCTTGAATTCTTTTTGGATGGTGTGATCCATACGTCAGAGCACGCCATCGAAACTGCCAAAAAAATCCTTGGGTTGTTTGAGAGAGATTATGAGAAGATTAAACAGTCTGGACAACTTGTGGCATCATCACTGCGGTTACATAAGGTACTGCAGGAGCGTCCAGTGCTTCCGGCATCGTATGCCGTCAGGAGTGCAGGCATTTCGTTACCGACAGTGTACAGTGCTGTCGGGCACCTTCAAAGCATTGGCATCGTGAAAGAAGTAACTGGGAAAAGGAGGAACCGCGTCTTCGCATATGACGAGTATGTTCGGATTTTGAGCAAGACCAGTGATCCTGTTGCATAAGGATTCTGACCTTGTGGGTAAGACTGGCTTCCAGCCCCACCGTAGTAAGATTTGTTGAAATTGACGAGCTCGGGAAGGGGTCAGAAGAACGCAAAGACTCTTGATTGACGCAAGCAAGTAGTTTTTGGGTTTAAGGTGGACGCGGCCTGCCTTTATACAAGCATGACGGACTATTGGGAGGTTCTTGCGGAGCCTTCGTATCACGGGCAGATCCTAGTGATGACTTTTCCTTACATCGGAAACTTCGGTACACACGATAAGAATACCAAGGCAGCTTAACCTCTGGATTCTGCTTTGGTCGTTGAACATTTTCCTATGAGTACTTCATCTTTCTGGACAAGAATCTCTCAATAACATGTAGGGGTTACCTACCCGGTCATTTACGTAACTTGCCGTAGAAATTCACATAATTCCGATGACCTGCTGTGCTTCTGCTGACGCCTTCTTTAATGATACCCACGCTAAGCGTGACCTTCTCTGGTACAGACGCTTCGGCCCGCTACCCTCGGCACGCAAGATATTGCGTGCGCTAGGGGACGTTCATAACCGAAGCTTCATTGATGTTGGAGCTGGTGTAGGTGCGATCACACATGGCGCGTTGTTGCTTGGTGCGAAACATGTGACCGTCGTGGACGCCTCCAGTGCCTACCTGCAAACCTTGCTCAAGGAGGCCCGACTACAAAAGCACACCGACCGCATCAATACCTATCACGGGGATTTTGTTGAAATCGCACCTACCTTATCAAAAGCAGATGTTATTACGATGGACCGCGTGATCTGCTGTTATGAAAATGTTACCGGTCTGCTTGAGGAAGCGTGCAAACGAGCCGCATGGCGTATTTGTATGTCCTTTCCTCGTCGAGCGTGGTGGTCCAAAGGCGCAATCCAGGGCTTCAATCTCGTGCAGCGCGTGCGAAAACATGCATTTCGGGTTTATTACCACGATCCAGACTACGTGGATCAGTGTCTTGCAGATAGTGGCTTTGTACCTGTGAAGTTTGACAAATCCATACTGTGGAGTGTGAGGCTATACGAACGACGGTAAATGCGTTGTCGATCGTTATGGATCTGTTTTTTCATACTGGCTGCCTCGCTGCTGACGGGCTGTAGTTCGCTCAGACAGGCAGTACAAAACCGGCCTTGTGCCCTGGATTCATCACAACCTTATGACACGGTGCACATCAACCCTGCACTGCACAACATAACACTGCACTGGAAAAACCCGGAAACCGACGAACCCTTCAAAACGATAAACAATCTGGTTGAGTGGCTGGAGAATACAGGTCACTCAATTGTTGCAGTAACCAACGGCGGCATTTTTGAACCTGGACTTGTACCCACAGGACTATATGTGGAAAACGGCCACGAATTGCAGCCCTTAAACCTTGATGACGGGTATGGCAACTTCTACTTGAAGCCCAACGGTGTATTCTTCGTTCGAGACGGCCATTTTGGTATTGAGGAGGCTACACACTTTGGCGAAGGAAAGACCGAAGTAGATTTTGCACTGCAGTCAGGCCCCCTGATCCTGCAAGACAACCAGATACATCCTGCCTTCACCCCAGGCTCCAAGAACTGTCGCCTGCGCAGCGGCATCGGGGTATCTCCAAATGGACACGCGATACTTGCGATCAGCAACGGGGCTGTCAATTTTATCGACTTTGCGACCTGGTTTCGGGACACTGCGGGAATGGTCGACGCACTCTACCTAGACGGAGCGATCAGCACACTGTACAGGCGTGAGCATCCGAGTATCTCGGAGGAGGTTTATGCTGGATTTCTTGCGGTAACTCGAAAGAGGGAGTAGTTGCCCCGCCAGGATTCGAACCTGGAACCTCCTGGTCCAGAGCCAGGCGCTCTGCCAATTGAGCTACAGGGCAGCGGGGACGTTTATTCCATGTTGCTCAAATTGGTTCCAAACAGAGCCCCAATCCAGCGTAGCACCGAGTCCCTATGAGACCCCCTCCCTCCCCTGACAGATAAAACACAGCCTGCATCACTCATTACACAGACCGAGGTCATCGGGGCTAACCTCACCTCTGGACTCCTTGTCCGGCAATGCTATTGAAATTCAGCATCTTTGGGGGCGCATATCCTTGGAGGACACAGCACGCTGATTTTCCGGTCTTTCACAGTCCATTGCCTCGTTGCATGCTCACACTCTGCAACGATAAGATCTGACACAGCCTCCACACCCGTTCAGCAGGCGAACACAAAGATGCCTCCCGCGGTCCGAATCCATCAATCCAAGACTGCAGGCTTGCTCCACAGTTGAATCTCGGAGTGACCCGCAATATGCCTGAATCAGGGCTGCTCGGGAAAAAGAGTAACCTGCACGTAGCGATCGGTCAACCATTCTGTGACGGCTTGTTGGAGATCTTCTGCCGTCAAATCATCCACAAGCTCACTGTAGCTAAGGATGTCCAGTGGTTGCGAAGCACTATCTGAGTAGTACGTGCTACGGAGTGCACTCAGCCAGAATCCATTCTCCTCAAGACTGACGGTACGGGCCTGACGCTGTTGCTCTTTTACCCGTGCTACATAATCTTCTGAGACCCCATTTTCTTTGATTTCCTCGATAGTCTCGAATACGGCATTCGTTAATTCTTTTGCGCGTTCAGGGTCGCAGCCAAAAGAGATCGAAAAACTGTATGTTTCCCGAGGACGCCGCAGCGGCGATGCATTCACACCGGCACCATAGACACCGCCCCGCTCCTCTCGCAATTCTTCGAACAAAATAATATCCAGAAGCATCTCCAGGGATTCCATTTGATGACTGGCCTTTCGCGAGGCCTCATAGGATCCGGTGAAAGTGATATTGACTCGGCTCTGAGGCTCTTCTCCTTTGTAGACAGTTTTGACAACTGTCCCTTCCGGGGTTTGCCGGTTTACGTCCAGCCATGTTTCTTCCCGGTCCGTTGCAGGTAGTGTACCGAGGTACGTCTGCGCTAGTGCAGTCAACGTATCCGTATCGAAGGCTCCGACGAAGATGAATACAAAATCATCCATATCCACAAATCGCTCTTGATATAATTGCAGCGCAAGTCCCATATCTACTGCGTCTAGATCTTCCATTTTGGTAGGTCTGTAGCGGGGATGATTCATGTAGAGTGCCGTACGAAGCGTGTCGCTGAACGCAGCACCCGGGGAATTCTCCCGATTGGCCAGAAAAGTGCGATTCAAATTGATAAATGACTGGAATGTAGACGAGTCCAAACGTGCTTGTGTGGCACGTAAATGGATCAACTGAAAAAGTAGTTCGAGATCTTCCGGCGACGCCTGGCCACTGAATCCCTCAAATAAAGTGCTAATAGACGCAGACACAGACGCCCTCTTTCCTGCGAGACTTTTGCGCAACTCCGTTTCATCAAACAGCCCAACCCCGCTGCTGCTTACCACTAACGCTGCAAATCTGGCAGTAGAGAAGTCATCATCACTGTACAGTGATGTCCCACCTTCGCTAAACGAGGTGAACCGAACTTCGTCTGCACGAAAATCTGTCGGCTTCATCACGACACGAATGCCGTTTGACAGGGCAATCTCCGTAACTCCTAGTTCGGGGATGGAGTCTTGACTCAGGACTTCAACTGGGGTTAGTACCTCTTCAAATAGTGGAATGTCAAGGGTGGTATCGATGTATGGCTCTACCACAGTACCATCATACTCATACTGCTCAAAGGTACTTGCCAGCATCTCTTCGGTAAGCCATTCCAGTGATGGTTTCTCTGGAATATTCACGGTCACAGCCCGATCTTCGCTACTGAGCGCTTCCGACAGATACGTGCTTACTTCTTCAAGTGTGACGGTAGGCATAAGCATCTGTGCAAGTAGGTAGTCGTTCACAACTCCTGGAATTGGGGTGTCTTCCAGAAAGTGATTCACATATGAAAACACAAGTTGGGCTGATGGAGTGTTTTCGCGCTCATTGTAGTCTTCTTCACGCAAGCGTAGGTTCAATTCTTTGTATCGCGAGAACTCTCCTGGGGTAAAGGGATGCTGTTTGGCCCGTTCTGCTTCCAGGATCACGGTGCGAAGTGCAGCAACCAGGCTGTCTTCGTTTGCATACGTCGTTAAATTGAATTGGGAAACACCTCGAACGATCTCCCCTGCATTGGCTACAGCAATGAGGAAAGGAGCACGCGTACCGTCCTCTGCAATCTCACTAAACCGCTGGTTCAGCATTCCCATCGCCAGTGCTCCGACTAAACGCTGGCGATAGTCAGCAACGGTTTTTAAGGGGAACACCTGCTGTCGATAACCCACCGAAAGTGTCGGAAGGAACCCATACTCCACATCACTCACAACCTTGTAACGCGTCTCCATGTAGGGCACCTCAAATGTCGGACGCTCCCTCGGATTCTCGTGTGGTTCAATCGTGGCAAAGTGCTCTTCAACCAAGGACTTCATAGTTGGTACATCCAAAGCCCCAACGACAACAACCGCCATCAAGTCAGGCCGGTACCATGTTTCGTAATAGCGACGCACGGCCTCGTACGAGCTCTGTTTAATCACGAGAGTGTCACCGATAGGCAACCGCTCAGCATAGCGAGACTCACCGAGAATTACAGGTAACTGCTCGTCCAACATGCGCCCAGCTGCACCACGACCGCTTCGCCACTCCTCTATGACTACCCCGCGCTCGTTATCAATTTCCTCGTCGCTCAACGTGGCGTAGGCCGCCCAATCTTCCAACACCTGAAATGCCTTACGTACCACTTCCATGCTGTCGGTAGGTACTTGAAGCTGATAGACGGTTTCATCGAAACTGGTATAGGCATTGACGTCTGGACCTATCTGCATACCGATTCCCTGCAAAAAGGCCATGAGGGTTTGCTTGGGGAAGCGCTCGGTGCCATTAAAGAGCATATGCTCTACAAAGTGAGCCAGCCCAAGTTGATCCTCATCCTCCAGTATGCTTCCAGCGTTGACCACTAACCGAAGTTCAAGGCGGGACTCTGGCTCGTGATTCTCACGGAGATAGTACGTAATGCCATTGTCGAGTTGCCCAATCGTCACAGCACTATCAACAGGAATATCCATATCCAGAGGTGATTGGGCCTGTACATTCACGGCGGAAATGGCGGCCGCAACAAAGCAGGTGGCCAGTGAAATTATGAATGAAGATTGACGTGTATTCATTGATCGGGGATTATAGCAGGGTGTATGGAAATTTACGAACTAATGAACGAATTCAACAATGTTTAGCCGGGAAAACAGGTTCACTGGAGGACGACCTATGGCTGGGGAACTCGCTTTAAAGCATGGTTTCATGGTACATACGGGCGTTAGCTGGAATAAAAGTGAGCATGCCCCATGAATCGGGGATTGCTCAATCCTGCTTTCGAGTAATGGTTTCACGGAAAGCACCCGGGGCATCTCCAGAATGATAAAGCAGGAGCAAATCCACGACTCGGTGGGCTGACAATACAAGGCCCAGCCACCCGTCAATGCCTGCTGTCAGGCAAACTCACTAAAAGTAATCATATAACTGAGTCGTAAGCCTAGGCTAATTTCATATAAATTCATCATCCTAGCTGAATGTATTACCCCAAGGATCAACCAATGTCTGTATGTGCGCCATTCAATGTTTATCTTCGTATGTTTAGGCCCCCAAAAAGCTGACCTCATGAAGTTCTCCCCCTCTGCCTTCATCACGCTTACTCTATCTGCTCTTTTATTTTTCGGCTGTTCCAGTGACGAATCCGCCGATCTAGTGCTGACGAATGGAAAAATTGTCACCGTGGACCCGTCGCTGCCAGAGGCAGAAGCCTTAGCTGTGAAAGGGGATACTATCGTGGCCGTGGGCACCGCCGAAGAAATTGCAGACCATATCGGATCGCAAACCCTTGTCATTGATCTGAACGGCAGCCTAGCTGTCCCGGGGCTCATTGAGGGACACGGCCATTTCCTTGGAGTCGGCGAAGCCAAAATGATTCTTGATCTAACGACAGCCAAGAGCTGGGAAGAAATTGTAGCAATGGTTGACTCGGCTGCTACTGAGGCTGAGCAGGGCGAGTGGATCACCGGCCGCGGATGGCATCAGGAAAAATGGGACTCAATCCCTCCTGGATCCGTGGAAGGTGTTCCAACCCACCACACCCTGAGCGCCGTTTCTCCCGATAACCCCGTACTACTGCGCCACGCCAGCGGTCATGCAGGATTTGCCAACAAAGCTGCAATGGACGCGGCTGGAATTAGCCCAGAAACCCCAAACCCCGATGGCGGCGAGCTCGTACGAGATCTGCGCGGGGACCTGACTGGCCTTCTCCGGGAAACTGCCGAAGGCCTCGTAGGCGCCGCACGGGCGAAGGCACGGGAAGGAATGACCCGCGAAGAACTTGAAAAGGAATTGCGCACAATGGCGCACCTGGCCGCCGAAGAAGCTCTCACTAATGGAATAACTTCATTCCACGACGCCGGAGTAGGGTTCTCTACAGTAGACCTCTTCAAGGAACTCGCAGATGAAGGCAACCTCCCCGTACGGCTTTATGTGATGATTCGTTCTAACAGCACGGAGCTGGAAGAAAAGCTGGCGTCCTATCGAATGATCGGCTACGGAAACAATCACCTGACTGTCCGCAGCGTAAAGCGCTCCATTGATGGAGCACTCGGCTCTCACGGTGCCTGGCTGCTTGAACCATATGCAGATATGCCTAACTCAAGGGGCCTCGAAACCACCGCAACGGACGAAGTCCGGGCTACAGCAGAAATTGCAAAGGCCCATGACTTCCAAGTGAATGTACACGCAATTGGGGACCGGGCCAACCGGGTTGTTCTGGATCTTTACGAATCGCTCTACGGCAACACCGACAACGATCTTCGCTGGCGGATTGAACACGCGCAGCATATACATCCAGACGACATCCCGCGGTTTGGAAGCCTGGGGGTTATCCCCTCTATGCAGGGCGTCCATGCCACAAGTGATGCCCCATGGGTTTTTCGGCGCCTGGGTGAAGAGCGGGCACAAAGCGGCGCATATCGCTGGCAAACGTTATGGCAGACCGGTGCAGTGGTCACGAATGGGACCGACGCGCCCGTGGAAGATATAGACCCCATTGCAAGCTACTATTCAACTGTAACACGCGTACTGAGCGACGGGTCTATGTTTTATCCCGAAGAGCGACTCTCAAGGGAACAGGCCCTACAGTCTTACACACTCAATAATGCCTATGCGGCGTTTGAGGAAGACATCAAAGGCTCGCTTACACCTGGCAAACTGGCTGATATTACTGTCCTCTCGAAGGATATTCTGACCATACGTGATGAAGAAATCCTCTCAACAAGAGTACTCTACACCATAGTGGGAGGCGTCGTGAAGTACCAGGCACAAACTAGCTCCGATTCTGACGGGCACGCCTATTCAGAATAATCATATAGACGAAGATCAACAGGGCACCCATCATTTCGCGGCCAGCTTCGTCCTCAAAGAAGCGGAGATTTTGACTCACAACCAACCAGATGTAGTACATACAAAGCCCCAATGCTGCAAGTGCGAGTAAGGCCGCAAGTCGCCTTGGCAACCGGTTTAATATCGTCGCAAAGCCTGCCAGTGCAGCTAATGCATACGCAGCAACCCACCAAAGTGCATCGGGATCATTGAATTGCCAATATGCACACAGCGCAAAGAAAACCGCGCCAACAAACACTATTGCCGTAACAACTCTGTTCACTGAACTGCTTGTCTAATTATGATGCTCACTTACAACGCAACCCCGACTCCGACTTGCATGGCACGCCCAGCTGCGGGATATACAAAGGCTGTATCTGAACCGCCCGGATCCAGGAATCCTGTCGTGCTGAAAAGATTATCCAGGAGGTTGAATGCTTCAAACTCTATTGTAAGCCGACCCACTGCATACGTGAGCTTGAAATCTACTGAGGAGAAATTGTTTAATTCAACGGTATTGGCGTCATCCAGCCAGATGCGTCGAGCACTCCGCAAAGCTGCCATTGCCAGAATCCTGCCCCGGATAGGCAGACTCACCGCAGCCGAGATGAAATCTCTCGGGATGGCCTTGACAAAATTTCCCTCGTAATCTCCTGAACGGTAGGTCACGTTCTGGAGTGTGTAATTGAACCACAAGGACGCCAAGTTTTCCGTTTCCAGAGATAACCCAGCTTCCAGTCCCCGGTGCCTGCTACTAGCAATATTTGCATACTGGAAAGTCTCGAACTGAAAATCCAATTCATCCTTCATGTCCATCTGGTACAAACTCAATGTCAGTTCTCCACTCAAACTTTCAGGTACGAGCACTGAACGGTGGTATACTCCGGTTTCAAGACTGGTGCCACGCTGGGGCTTTAGCTCATGGTTTGAAATGGATACAGCGTATGGCGGAAAAGGCAGGGGGATCAACCTCTGGCCGAAGAGCTGATCCAAGGTGGCAGTTTTGAATGAGCGCGTCACATTGGCATACCAATTACCTACATGCTGCGTACTTGCTACATAACGAATATTAAGCCCCACCTTTGGACTCAGCGCGGTATGGACCGCATCCTGCTCGGTACCTTGTTCCGGAGAATACGCGTCACTGATGCGATCGTAGCGAATGCCCGCCGAGGCGCGCAATCGACGCATGGGTTCAATAACATATTGCATGTACATAGCCAGTGCGCTACGAGTACCATTACCTGCGCTGGACAACTCTCCGATTTTCCCATCGTGACCCTGAAAAACTTCGGCTGTCCCCGTAACAACGTTACGCCATTCAACATCGAGTCCCCCGCGCTGGAGATCTACGCCAAGCGTCAGACGATCGTCTGCAAACAGGGATGGAGTCATCAATTGCGCACTTAAAAACACCCTTGAAGTCCCAAATTCCCGCCATTTCGCGTCTGCGAATTCTGCACTCAAGGGCAGCGTGCGTATACCCTTCAAGCTACGCCTGTTACCAACTATTGAAGCGCGCAGTTCTGATTGCTCACCAATACTCATCCTGCCTTGCAGGGCTAGTCGCTGGGTGCGCTCGTCAGCATCATCAAGCTGGAAAAACGGAGATTGCTGCACACGGTCGTTGGCAATCTGCTCGCTTGTGAGTGGACCCGGAATATCATATTTCCGCACATGCATCGACCCGGAAAGCGTAATCTTGGATCGACTTGAGCGAAATACATCCGAACTAACTCCCACACCGAACTTGGTACGATCGGCGTGCTCCCGATATCCGCGTAACGTTTCATAATTACCATAAGTAGAAAGCTCTCTGCCCCCTAGCGATGTCCGCAAGGAGCCGCTGCCCCTGAACGTACCAAATGAGCCACCGGATGCCGCAAATTCGGAACGTGAGGATGCTTCAGAATCTGTCACAATATTGATGACACCCCCAATTGCAGCATCACCGTACAGCGATGAAGCCCCACCACGAAGGATTTCTACGGACTCAATAGCCACCAAAGGGATTTGATCCCAATTTACAAGCCCGGTTTCCAGCGCATTTACTGGTTGCCCATCCACCATTAGCAAAACATATTCTGCTTCTCCGCCGCCATAAAATCCGCGTATAATAGGCTGTGCGTCATACCCTATGCCATCCAAATGGAGCATAGCGAATCCAGGTATTTGCTGTAGTGCGCCAGGCAAACCACGAACACCGGCTAATTGCCTGATCGTGGCACTTTTTAGTACGCTCACTGCCCCGGTGGACTGCGAACGCATGGACTCGGATCGATCTGCCGTAACAATGACTTCGTCCATGGCCACAGTGCTCAATGTATCTACATCCTGAGCCTGCAGAAAAACCGGACATGCGACTGCAAAAAGCAAAGTTTTCAACATCAACAATCTTAATGTCATTTCTTGTCTACCGACCGATTTGGAAAAACTTAGAACCTTCATTCAAAACCCCTTTCATTAAGAAAAATTCCTTGGTATCGTTTATCAGCCAAGCGCATGCCAGCTACATGTGCAAGTGTTCTGGGGGGAAAAGCAATTGGATCATTATGTGGTATCTGATCACACATTCGGGACCCCATCATGCTTCGAACTTTTAGTTCGCCTAGTCGCAAACGATCTTCCACAACACAATCAGAGCAGTCAACACATTCACGACCTCCATGCTGCGCTGAATTCGCCCTTGCCGCATTTTTCAACGGAAAGGCAAACCTATTGATGCACTTCAGTCAACTTAAAGAATTTGCCAATTAATTCTTCCAGGATAGGTGGGCTGGCAAATCACCGTCTGTTTCGAAATACCCTACACGGAACTATAACAGTTTTGATCCAACTGTGGGTCGACACATGCTATCCGTCCATCAGCAACACACCCCGTATTAAACTACCGTGTTCAAGGTCCTCATATGCCTGCATAACCTCTTCAAGAGGGTATTGTCGGGTTATCATGCTGTCCAGAGGAAGCTTCCCCTCTAAGTAGTAGCTAGCGTATCGCAAAAAATCGTCTTTGGGTACAGAAGTACCGTAATATGATCCTGTGATTGTTATCTCTCTGCGAGTAATCCGGGCAGCAGGAAAATTCGTATTGCTTCCAACCGGCGCCAAGCCAGCCAAAACCAATGTCCCTCCCGGTCGCACAGCCTCCAGACAGGCTTCCTGAATACTCGGAATTCCCGTTGCCTCAAAGACATAATCAGCACCTCGGCTCTCGGTGCGCTCCCGGACTATGGAGGCATCCCCATCGTTTCCGGCAAGAGTCCCGTGCGCACCAAACTCAGCAGCCTTTTTCCGGCGATCTGGCACAGGATCAACAGCCAAAACGAGCCCAGCACCAACCAACCGTGCCCCAAGAATTGCCGATAGACCAACCCCGCCTGCCCCATACACCACAACATCACTCCCCGCAGGTACCCGTGCAGTATTCAGCACTACACCCACACCGGTCGTTACGCAGCAACCTATCAGTGCAGCAACAGGCATGGGAATCTTCAGGTTCGTGGGGAGTAGCACACATGCAGCTTCAGCGACTACCACATACTCCGAGAAACATCCGAGCGCACAGTACTGATATACCGGGTTCTTCCCCAAATACATGCGTGGGGTCCCATCCTGCATAACTCCTGCCCAAATGGCATCCTTGGTGACACTGCAGAGGGCCGGCCGGCGGATGTCACAGTAGAAGCACTGCCCGCATGCCGGTGCCCAATTGAATATCACGCGATCACCCGGCCGCAGATTTGCTGTTTCACTGCCACACTGGACGACGACACCTGCGCCCTCATGTCCGAGCACTGCCGGTAGAACATGTGGCGTGGTACCTGTCATTACCTGGAGATCACTGCGACAAACACCGGCCGCATGCACCCGAACAAGTACTTCATTAGTTCTTGGCGGCTCAAGCTCCAACTCCTCAATAACCAGCGGCGCTCCTACGCTGTGCAACACTGCTGCTCGTGTTTTCATGAGAACGCCGCTAATCCTCGGGCAACTCCTGTCCTATTTCCAGTGCTTTCAGAGCATTGATCACTTTGTCGTGGAGCTGACCATTGGTTGCAATAATGCCACGATTTCGCGCTAGTCCCTTGCCACAGGTAAAGTCCAGTTTTCTGCCTCTGCAATCGGTAACGCTCCCACCTGCTTCACTCAGGATCAGCGATCCCGCCGCATGATCCCAAATGCGCTCGACATACCCCTTTCGCGTCGGCAGGCGCATGTATATTTCCGCCTCTCCGCGCGCGACGACCGCATACTTCGCCTGACTGTCCAACCGTCTACTCTCGGTAGTAATTCCCAAATAGTCGGCGACCCGCTGCGCATCCCCATGTGCGCTATGCCCGGACTCCATGCTCTCACAAAACCTTGCACCGCTTAGACGATAAATGGTGCTCACACTGATTGGGTGATTACCCTGTACTGCTCCGTGTCCGCGTACCGCTAGAAGCAATCCGCCGTCCAGTTTCGGGCAGGCGAGTCCGCCCACGGCTACCTCACCGTCCACAATGAGGGCCAAGGCCACAGCAAAATGCCCCTTCCGCAAAAAACCTTTGGTGCCGTCAATCGGGTCAAGTGTCCAGAATCGATCGCTGAAACCCTCTGCACTACCATAATCAATCCATCTCATTGCATCCGTCAAACTGGAGTCTGGATGAACGTTCGCGAGATGTTTTATCAGCATTTCCCGAAGCGCAGACTGTCCAGGCATCCTTAACAGCGTACTGTCTTCCTCAGCCATAATCGGATCCTCTGGAAAAGCTTCTCGAACAGCACGACACACCAACGCCTGGCTTCCATAGTCTGCCACGGTGACCGGACTACGATCACCCTTTTTAACAGCTACCCGATCTTGGACATTCCTGCAAAGCTCGGCCGCTGCGCCAAGAGCTGCCCGGACAACCGAAACCTCTTTCGTATATGTGTTACGCAGCATTGATTGAGGATGATACCATTTTCTGATAGGATGGAAGTTCATTCACGAAACGGGACTCACGATTCTTGTGATCTACCTTACAGCAGTAGTGCTGCAGACCATTTGTAACTAGCAGATAAGGTGCCTTACACACTGTATTGTAAAGGCCAATCTGGTCGAATACATCCTGTTTGATCTTAACGGATGGATTCTTGCACTCGGCGATCAGTACCGGTTGCATATTCCGGTCGTAAACGACAACGTCTGCCCGGTAATTACGATCGTGCGCCGGGATGGAGGCCTCCAAGGCAATAAACCCCTTAGGTACATCCAAGTCTTCAACGAGGTACTGAATCAAGTGCTGACGTACCCACTCTTCAGGAGTTAATGGTACAAAACGCTGGCGGACGCGATCCAGAATCACTACTCTGCCGTCTGCGTTTCGTACCTCAAAATTGTATGACGGAAAATTCAATTGCTCCATACCTAAAGGTAACGATTCGGCATCGGATCCCATAGCCCCGTCACGCGTTAGCGGTCCCTACTCGGGGTGTGGCGCAGCCCGGTAGCGCGCTTCGTTCGGGACGAAGAGGTCGTGGGTTCAAATCCCGCCACCCCGACGCTTTACCTCCTTCTGTGAGTGCATTACTGTATCACCTGCTAGTTCGAACCGCTGGTGCCCTTCATATTCATGTCGCCCATGGCAGATATGTGCGTCTGGCGAGCCGTTGTCCCCACAAATGATCGGGCTGCTTCGTAGGTCAGTCCGGGGTTCCCTCCGGAATTTTGGATTGCTTTATTGGAGGATGCAGATTTACTGTATTCTTCCGCATAGCGGGGCGAACACATGACAATCCAACGAATAGATGAGACGACCACATAGACAATGCTGTAAACTGTTGCTGTGTAACGTACTCGATATCGCCTGATAGATCAGCCCGTTGGATTCAAATTGCAACTTGAACTGAATCGGATCTCCCGAGTCGGCATTGTTCATTAACTGCAGTCGTAGATTGCAATCAAACATGTCAGGGTTTCCATGAATCGTCTTTCGATAGTGCGCGGGATACTTTTGGCCTGTGCCCTGCTGTCTATTGGATGCCAGTCGAAAACACAAAGACCAAATGTAATTCTGATTGTGACCGATGATCAGGGATGGGTTGATCTGGGCAGTTATGGATCCTCCGACCTGTCGACGCCGCACCTTGACTCATTGGCTGCCCGTGGCCTCCGCTTTACAGATTTCTACACGGCTGCAGCTTCCTGTTCACCCTCCCGCGCAGCCTTCATGACCGGCATGTATCCGCAGCGTGTGGGCATCCCGGGCGTACTCATGCCCCAATCCCGCCGCGGACTTCATCCGAATGAACGCACAATGGCCGAAATGCTCAAGGAGTTAGGATACTCCACCGCCTGCTTCGGAAAATGGCATCTGGGACACGATTCGCTACACCTCCCAATAAATCACGGGTTTGATGCGTACTTCGGTATCCCCTACTCCAATGACATGACACCGGATGCCATAAAGAATCCGAATCCACCTGCAAGGCAGCATCCGCCAGTTCCACTTGTTGAAGGCTTCACTACCATTGAACTTGAACCGGACCAATCGCAGCTGCCCCGACGCTACACCGACCGGGCGGTCGCTTTCATTGAGTCCAACCGTGACACTCCCTTCTTTCTTTACCTTCCACACACATTTCCACATGTCCCGCTCTTTGTTTCTGAAGCATTTGCCGGACAATCCAGCGCCGGATTATACGGAGATGTGATCATGGAAATCGACTGGTCGGTAGGCCGAATCATGCAAACGCTTGAGCGCCTGGACCTGACGGAGAATACGCTCATTATCTTTTCCTCGGACAATGGCCCATGGCTAGTGAAGGGGGATCACAGTGGACGTACCGGCCCTTTGCGCGAAGGGAAGGGGACTACGTTCGAGGGAGGGCATCGCGTGCCTTTGCTCATGACCTGGCCCGGCACAATTGCGCCAGGAATTACGGATGCAATGGTTTCTGCTATGGACATTATGCCAACCGTGGCTGAGATTACTGGGGCTGCACCTGGACCGTTCCCGTTCGATGGAAAATCCCTGACAGGCGTCATCAATGGCGATCCCTCTCCACACGATGCATTTTTCTTCTACCAGGGATACCAGCTCCACGCTGTCCGCTCCGGTCGATGGAAATTACATGTACCCCACCACTACCGCAGCATTCATGATGCGGTATATTCGACACCGACTTTTCAGGGCGCTTATCGACGGGACTCTATTGGACTGTCCCTATTTGATCTGGAGTCAGATATCGGAGAAACTCTCAATCTTGCAGACACGCACCCGGCAGTCGTCGATCGACTGCTAGTATATGTGGATTCCATGCGAAACGATCTGGGCGATGCTCTCACCGGTTCGGAGGGACCCAACCGTCGCCCACCTCATGTTCTGGAGTAACATCCTCTTCCCCTCCAAAGTATCGTATGTACCAAAGAGGCAATCAAAGCGGTCCGTACCCGGTTATTATCCCTGATTGATACCCCTCATTGCTAGGCCGCGGAAACCTTCCAGTGAAAATTTGCAAAGCTGTAATACGATCTCTTGGGTGACAATCTCAGTAAATAGAGCGCGAGTTCCCGCAAGTGATAGTCCCCCCACATTACACTTTCTCCATAGGGAATCTCGGCTCCTTCCGGAACGTAATCCCAACGGCGTGGCCAATGGTATACGCTGTGTAGAAGCAGGCCCTCATGGGCTGGATCCAGACTCAGGTATGGTTCATCCAGGAGCGTCAGGGCAATTTTGCGCCCAGCTATGGTATATTTTTCGCCTTGCTTGCCTAAAATCTTTCCCAGACGCATTAACCCCTGAGCTGCAATAGCCGCGGCAGAACTATCTACGGGTTCCTTGTCATTGAACGGATCCGCATCACACTCAGACCAATTGCTTAAATCTTTTAAGCCCGGTGCGCCTGTGTCCCAGTAGGGTACGCCGCACGTTGGTGTGCTCTTGATGTAGTAATCAGCTGCATCCAACAACGCCTGCTTGATTTCAGCTTCTGCCTCTCTGTACGGACGTGTAACACCTTTGGGCAGCATGTTGAGAAATTCAAGGATTTCAGCACACCCCAGAATTATCCACGCTAAACCTCTCGTCCATGTGCTGAATGGAGAGTACCCCTGCTGCGTGCTCGGACAACGATACGTGCCTGAGCGTACGTTGAAGATTGCTTCATGGGCAACCCGACCCCGGATATCGTACCCGTCTGCTTTTTCCCCCTCACCACGAAATACGATGTACTTGCAGGTTGTGCGTGCGTGGGTCACCAACCGATCTAGCAAGCTGTACTCCCGGTCCTGCTCGCCCCGTAATACACCTCCCAACAAGTATGCAATAGCGAGCGCCCGGAGTGAGCGAATTGTATCCGCGAAAAGAGAATGTGGCCCATTAAAGGAGTGAATGAATCCATATCCGCCTCCGAGTTCAGTCCAACGGTGCGCTTGAACACTCCCACTTGTTAACAGGGCCTGCACATAGCAACTGCGCTCCCATTCGTTGTACTCAATGAAGTGCTCATCCATGAGTCGAAGTAGCGCTCCATAAGTACTCGTGACGGTAAACCCATGATCATGAACACCAAAGTGTGTCAGGTGATGCTGTATGCGCTCTATTGTATTGCCACGCCCCCATTGAAACAAATAGCTCGAGTCTTCCGCCTCAGCCTGCAGAAGCATTGAGCCTACCTGAAAGCCACGCGTCCAATCAGTCCAACCTCTGGAAGTGTAACGCCCCTTTCTGGTGTACACCAACGCTTCGTCCTCGGATTGGGCCAGCCTTTCCTCAATCGCTATCAGTTTTTCTCCTGAAATCTCCCACATGCGGGCGATGGGTTTCTCAAAAACCCCCAACGGAATGGGCTTGCTCGTGTCAATCATCAAAATTTATTGTTCGGCAAAAGAATGCGTTACTCGCCTGCACACCGAAAAAGTGCGTGTATGCCTATCATACTTGCGGATCTGAACTTCTAAGTTACGTTCGCCTGTCTCAATGAGGTTCCAGGAATTCATCTCCGTTTGTGGCTCGCGCCACCGATCTGAGGTGGCTGTACCCGCAATGGAAACGACCAACTCACTTCCTGCCTCAATACACACCTCCACATGGGCACAATGCCAGTGCCCTGCGCAGACAAGCGTTACGCCAGCGTCCGCAGCCGCAGCAAATAGTTGCTCCCCGCCACGTGCCAAATCCAGGTTTTCGGACACTCTGAGTGCGGTAAGTGGATGATGAACCGCCAACACCTTGAGTGTGCTTGGCGGCTGCTCTGAAAAAAAACTCTGTACTCTCTTGACTTGTTGGGCTGTGCAACGCCCTCCCTGGACCGTAAACCCGTATGTGGTATTGAGTCCCAGCACGGCCAAACCCTGAATGGCGATTGTCGGCTCCAACTGCCTGGTAAGCTGCCGCTTGTATCGACGTAACGGGTCAAGCATGCGCAAGTCCGGTCGATGCCACCACGCGTGCATATCATGATTCCCGGGAACTACGATGTATGGCAGGGGAAGCGCATTCAGGAATCCCCGCGCAGCTTCGAACTCGCCCCGTCTTGCCCTCTGGGTCAGATCTCCTGTAATCACAATCACGTCACATCCATGCGCACGGATATCCTCAATCAGATCTTCCTCTACATGAAGGGAAGCAATCCGGCCAAAGTGAGGATCGCTTACGTGTGCCAGCCGCATAAGGACCTGATTGGATTACAAAAACAACGCGCAGCGCTTAGATCGAGAAAACCAGCCGGAATAGATCTTTCCAATAACCTCCTGAAGACCCCGCCCGCTATCTGTGATGGTCATCAAACCCAATCTTCAACCCCGGACTTTAAAATCAGGCCGCCAAGGCCTCTTGCAAGAACAGGCTGATTGGGTTTTCCAGCAACTCTTTGAGTGTGGCGAAGAACCGTGCTCCCACTGCTCCGTCCACCGCCCGATGGTCACACGATAGTGTGAGCTTCATACGTTTACCTGGGACAACTACGCCACCCTGCACGACCGGTACATCACGAATTGTACCGATGGCCAGAATACAGGCATTCGGAGGATTGATGATTGCCGTAAATGATTCGATGCCAAACATGCCCAGATTACTGGTAGTAAACGTTGACCCTTCCATTTCTTCCGGGGTCAATTTTCGGTCTCGTGCACGCGCTGCCAGCTCCTGAGTCTCCTCAGCTATGGCTGCCACACTCTTTTGATGAGCATTCCGCACAACGGGCGTGACCAACCCATCTTCTATAGCTACGGCCACCCCCACATCTACGTAACTGTACCTGCGAATCACACCCTCCTCTGCAGCATATGCTACGTTCGCATCAGGATGTTGCACTAGGGCAATGGCACTTGCCTTGGTCACAAAGTCGTTAAAGGAAACCTTAGGGCGACCAGATTTCTCCAGGAGATCATTCACTGCAGTTCGATGGGCAATAAGTGCAGTCACATCTACGTCTACATTCAGATAGAAATGTGGAGAGGTGTACTTGCTCTCAGCCAAACGACGTGCGATCGCCTTACGCATCTGGGAGATCCGAACCGTTTCAATGCCACGATCAGCACCAATGGGTGCAGGAATCCGAGGCCTTGACATCTGCGCTTCTACATCCCGCTTGATTATACGCCCTCCCGGGCCGGATCCTGTCAGATGAGTCAAATGAAGCCCATGGTCAGCCGCCATCCGCTTAGCGAGTGGAGAAGCCTTGACCCGCCCAGTGAATGTCGCCTCGGAAGCAACAATGTTTGCCGGCGCAGGAGACGGCGTTTCCGTTGGAGTTTCAGCAGGCGCTGGAGTTGCGCTATCATCAGCTGTATGCGACGACAGTATAGCGGATACATCCTCGCCGGCCTCACCCAGAACAGCAATGAGCCCACCTATCGGCAGGGCATCACCGGCCTGAGCAACCTTTTTGAGTAGGATACCATCATCGTATGCCTCAACATCCATCGTTGCCTTGTCCGTCTCCACCTGAGCAATCACATCACCAGCAGCAATTTTGTCTCCTTCTTCAACGGACCACTCAACCAGGACACCCTCTTCCATGGTGTCCGTCATCTTTGGCATTTCTATTGCAATTGGCATGATCAGTACCACTTAGAATATGGTCAATCAAGATACATCACTGCACGGCAGGCTCGGTATACATCCTCCGTACTCGGCAGATAGTACTCCATTAGATTTTTAGCATACGGGGCCGGCGTATCTTTGGCAGTGATTCGGTGAACCGGCGCATCAAGGTAATCAAAAGCCCTTGCCTGAATCTGGAAAGCGACCTCCGAGGAGACGCTTGCAAATGGATTGCTCTCATCCACCACTACGCACCGATTGGTCTTCTTTACGGACGAGATCACTGTATCCCAGTCAAACGGGCGGATCGTACGCGGGTCAATAACTTCCGCGGCATAACCGTCCGCTTCAAGCATTTCGGCTGCCTCCAGTGCACGCCAATAGCTCTTGTTATGACCTATAATGGTTACCGCGTCGCCTTCACGCGCGATCCGCGCCTTGCCGATCGGAATGGTATAGTCCTCCGCTTCTGACACTTCGCCACGCATGCCGTACATGAACTCACTCTCCAGAAACACTACCGGATCATCGTCCCGGATCGCTGATTTGAGCAGCCCCTTGGCATCGTCGGGGTTCGACACTGAAATCACCTTCAGTCCCGGGAAGCAGCTGTAGATCGCTTCAACCGAAGTGTTGTGTGTCGCCGCCAACTGCCCCGCAGCACCATTCGGTCCGCGAAACACTATCGGAAACGAAAACTGCCCACCTGACATGTAGCGGACCTTCGCCGCATTGTTGATGATCTGATCAATGGCTACGAAGGCGAAGTTCCAGGTCATGAACTCTATGATCGGCCGAAGCCCATTCATCGCCGCGCCAAGCCCCAAACCTGCAAAGCCACTCTCACTGATCGGCGTATCAATCACACGTTGATCACCAAACCGATCACGCATACCCTCACTAACCTTGTAGGCACCATTATACTCAGCCACTTCCTCCCCCATGAGGAATATATTCTCGTCGCGATCCATCTCTTCAACCATCGCAGCACGGACGGCCTCCCGAAGTTGCAATTCTGCCATAGCTTC
Organism: Bacteroidota bacterium; assembly: GCA_028875125.1. GTDB lineage: Bacteria > Bacteroidota > Rhodothermia > Rhodothermales > Bin80 > Bin80. The sequence continues at coordinate 22,107 of JAPPGC010000043.1, forward strand.
AATCAAGTCAGAAAAGGAAAATCTTCTTGTGTGTAGAGATGTTCATATATGTCCTCCAGAGGCGGGAACGGGCTTTCATCCGCAAAGGTGACGGATGCAGCCACTTCAGCCTTCACCTCCACGTCCAGAACATCAAGCTCTTCATTGCTCATGAGGTTTTCCTGTATGAGATAACTTTTCAAGCGAAGGATTGGGTCTTCGTTCTTCTTGGCTTCCAACTCTTCCTTGGTCCGGTACTTGCCCGGATCACTCATGGAATGCCCCCTGTAGCGGTAGGTCCGGATTTCCACAATCGATGGCTGGCCCGCGCGCGCCATGTCCACGTGATCGCGCATGGCCTGACAGACACTGAAAACATCCATCCCGTCTGCCAGTGAGCCCGGCATAGCATAAGAAACACACTGCTTAAAAAGGTCCGTCTCGGCAGTGGCCCGATCAACCGCAGTGCCCATTGCATATTGATTGTTCTCAATCACAAAAACAACGGGCAACCTATACAGCGAAGCCAGATTCAGTGTTTCATGAAAAGCACCCTGCCACACCGCACCATCACCCAAATAACATATACATACGCCCCCATCGTTCTTGTACATATGCGCAAAAGCAATGCCCGCAGCCACAGGAATATGCGCACCAACGATGCCGTGCCCTCCAAACATGCCCTTTTCCTTGCTGAAAAAATGCATTGAGCCCCCTTTGCCTTTGGAACAGCCGTCCACCTTCCCAAACAGTTCGGCCATGCATTCGTTGGAGGTCATCCCGAGTGCCAGCGCGAGGCCGTGGTCGCGATACGCCGTGATCGCTGAATCTAATCCGGGCTTGATCGCATAAGCCGACCCGGTTGAAATGGCCTCTTGACCGATATACAAGTGTAGAAAACCACCAATCTTTTGTCTGCCATACATCTGAGCAGAACGCTCCTCGAACCGCCGTTGCAACAGCATATTTCGGTATATATCACCAACCTCTTCCACACTGAGCCCCAAACTCTCATGGGAAAACCTGTCTCCCGGATAGTGTCGGAAGGTGAGCTTAGTCTCAATCGTGTCGTAAGATGCTTCCGGCTGGCCGTTTTGGGTTGCCACTTCTTGTGCCTTCAAAGACATGTCACCGGGATGTTTGGAATATCATGCGCTCGTAATACAAGTACAGCCCGTGTGTACCCTTATGAGGCGCTTGTGATCCCCAATTTTCTGCAACCGCGGGTTCTGTCCTGAGATTCATGTGCAAGGTTCTCGTCATTATCCCGACGTACAACGAAGCTAAAAATGTGGCCCTGGCGCTGAAACGCGTGATGGAACAACCTTACAACCTGAACGCGCTTGTCGTGGATGATGGATCGCCCGATGGTACAGCAAATATCGTTCGCCAGACTCAACTGGAATACCCTGGACGCATTGAGCTGCTAGAGCGTTCAGGAAAACTAGGCTTGGGGACCGCCTACCTGACCGGTTTTGCGCACGCGCTTAAACACGAGTATCAGATTATCTGTGAAATGGATGCTGACCTCTCGCATAACCCGGATGACCTGCCGCGACTGATCAAAGCTATTAGGACTGATCAATGTGATCTTGCCATTGGATCCAGATATATCCATGGTGTTCGTGTTGTAGATTGGCCGCTTGGTCGACTTATACTCAGTTATGGCGCTGGCTGGTACACACGAATCGTAACACGTCTTCCGGTCCGTGATGTTACCGCTGGTTTTGTGGCCTATCATCGTCGTGTTCTGGAGTCTGTAAACCTGGGAGCAGTCCGCAGCAACGGGTATTCCTTTCAGGTAGAAATGAAATACCGTGCATGGAAGAAAGGCTTCCGCCTTACCGAAATTCCTATTGTCTTTACCGAGCGAACAGAAGGCCAAAGCAAGATGAGCCAGGATATCGTTCGTGAAGCTGCTTTCAAGGTCTGGGAGTTGCGTTTCCGTTCTCTCTTCGGAAAGCTCTGATGAGGTCCGATGAGATCTTATTTGTATAACTTTCGCACCGCCAAGAATTTATTTAACTGATGCCCTACACACATCTCTCTCCGCCCAAATCGGGAAATCCTATTCAATTTTCTGGTGGTACGCTGCAGGTACCCCATGACCCCATCATCCCTTTTATTGAAGGGGATGGGATCGGTCCTGATATCTGGTCTGCTGCCCGCCACGTACTTGATCATGCCGTCTCACATGCGTACGGCGATCAACGAAAAATTCACTGGTATGAAATCTATGCCGGAGACAAAGCTCACAAAAAGTTCAGCGAGTGGCTCCCCGACGATACTCTTCAGGCCGTTCGAGACTACCGCATTGCTATCAAGGGGCCGTTAACGACGCCGGTCGGTGGAGGAATTCGCAGCCTGAATGTCTCCCTGCGACAAGAACTTGATCTTTACGCCTGCGTTCGGCCTACACGCTACTTCTCCGGGGTTCCCTCCCCAGTGCGGAACCCTGAGTACGTAGACATGATCATTTTCCGCGAGAACGCAGAAGACATTTATGCAGGTATTGAGTTTGAGCGCGGAACCGAAGACACGCAACGATTCCAGAAACTTTTCAGTGAGGCCTTCCCTCAACGTTTCTCAAAAATCCGTTTCCCAGAAAGCAGCGGGATCGGGATTAAGCCTGTTTCGGAAGAAGGTACTGAACGTATCGTTCGCGCTGCGATCCAGTACGCGATTGCTGAGCGCAAGCCCAGTGTAACGCTGGTGCATAAGGGCAATATCATGAAATATACCGAGGGTGCATTTCGTGATTGGGGATATAAAGTTGCTGCAGAGCAGTTCGGTGCAACACCTTTGGATGGCGGGCCCTGGCATGTACTTAACCAGAACGGACACGAGATAATCATCAAGGATGTGATCGCGGATGCTTTCCTGCAACAGGTCCTGACCCGCCCCAGAGAATACAGCGTGATTGCAACCATGAACCTCAATGGAGACTACATCTCAGACGCGCTTGCGGCCCAAGTTGGAGGGATTGGAATTGCTCCGGGAGCCAATATCAACTACGATACGGGGCTCGCCCTGTTTGAAGCGACCCACGGTACCGCCCCCAAGTACGCTGGTTTGGACAAAGTCAACCCGAGTTCTGTACTGCTTTCGGGAGAGATGATGCTACGGCACATGGGATGGAAAGAGGCCGCAGATGCTATCATTGGCGCGGTCGAAAAGACGATTGGCCAGAAACGCGTTACTTATGATTTTCACCGTCTGATGGAAGGGGCAACCTTGCTAAGCTGCAGCCAATTCGGTCAGGCGCTGGTTGAGAACCTGGGATAATAGGCGGAACATCGTGAAGTTCGCTGTGGTCATGCCAGGATCACTGTGCTCAACTACAAGTCTTCTAGGCGAGGTACGCTGCGAGTCAGTTCAGTCGTACAATGACACACTGGATGCACTTGGGCAACGGGCGCATGCATCCATCCGTCGCTCGTCTCCATTGAATATTTCTATTTTCCGTGGTCTGTCTCATTCCACAGCGTACACAACTATGGTCGTATCCCCCTCACTCCCATATAGACGCTGATTCAACAGGTAAGCATTTTCTATTTCTCCTATGCGGAATGAGTGTTCATAGGTTCCCGTTTGTGCATCATATACATCGACTGCATAACCTGGCTCAGACGTCACATATGCGAAAACATAAACCTTTCCCTCGTCTACGCTTATTTCTTCGTGCAGGCTTTGCCCAACAAAATGATATCCCTGCATACCACCCATTTCCACAGTCTCCCATTTCGGTGGTTCCACTGTTCCCCAATCTGGGGTTCCACGGACATATTCGATTGTTCCATCCGGCTTGTACTGAACGAGAACGGGGAAATAATGCGGAGCAAAGAGCAAGTTGTCCCCGAACGTCGTGGTAAAGCCAAGACAACACGAGCTGCTGCGCCCATGAGGTGCTTGGGGAACAATACCGAAAGTCACGATATCTGCGCCTTTTCTAGTCTCAAAGAGGTGATCTGTCAGTCCTCCCACCAAAGAATAGGAGCGTCCTCCTGACGTAAACTGGTGCCCTACAGGTGAAAATTCAAGGATTTCCGACCGCAAGAAAGCCCCGTCAAGACCAAAATAGGAGATTCTTCGAGCATTTTCATCAACTACGTATACAGTTGAATCACTTATCATGCCTAGATCCACAATACTCATGAGTTCTCCCGGTCCAGCACCTATGGTACCGCCATAGGTTGCTACGTAGCTACCCGTAGAATCAAAGCCATGAATAGCCACAGCACGTAAGTCGACTACATATGATATTGCCTTGTCGATCAGCTCTGACTGCATTGGGAGTAAATATTAGGTCTCTATCTTCCGCTTCGCCCGGCAACCTAACAAGTTCTCGTAACCGTACTTCGGACCACACACGCCCAGACGTACTTTGGAGCTCAATGTTTGAGAGAGATAGCATTTCCACTGAGTTAGTCTCCTGATCTGAAGAACATGCACCGCCGACGAAAAGGAGCACGATAACAACTAGAGATATAGACAGTCCATTCGGGCAGTTCATCTATCAGTAATGGTTATGACCAACATCAAGTGAGCACACTACATCTGCTGCTCGCCTCCTCGAGTATGTCTTTTTTCCGTGGTCTACTTTATTCCAACGTGTATACAACTACGGTTGTATCCGAGGCTAGCCCATATATGCGCTGATTTAACAGATAAGGATCGTTAATCTGACCAATGCGAAACGAGTGCTCATAGTCGCCAGTTTTGGCATCATACACATCAACGGCTCTATCTGATTCCGAAACAGGGATCATGATGTAAATTTTATCTTCTTCTACGCTTACCTCTCCATGAACATGTTCCCCTACTGTACGGTATAGCTGGCTACCACCGACTTCTACGGTTTCCCATTCAGGCAACTGAACTTTTCCCCAATCGGGTGTACCTCGGGCATATTCAACGGTCCCATCTGGCTTGTACTGTACGAGAACCGGGAGCTTTCTAGGCACGTAGATGAGATTCTTTTCAAACGTTGTTAGCATGCCAAGTAGTCCACCCGCGCTATGTTGTCCGTGAGGCCCTTTTGGCGTGACACCGAATTCCACAACGTCTGGTCCTTTTTTAGACTCAAACATATGAGACATCCCCTCTACCATTGCATAGGATCGACCATCCGATGTGAAACGATATCTTGTTGGAGCAAAGTCGAGGTTCTCCGATCGCAGAAAACTCCCGTCAAGCCTAAAATAGAGCACTCTTCGCGCCTGATTATCAACCACATAGACGGCCGAATCACCAATAACCCCCATATCCAGAATTCTCCTGAGTTCTCCTGGCCCCGAACCTGAAACTCCACCATAAGTCGCCATGTATTGACCAGTGGAATTGAAGCCGTATATCGCCGAGGCACGGAAGTCAACAACGTATATGTTGCCTTCACGGTCTGCTCTAACTGCACCCGGGGCAAGAAACAACTCACCGTCTTCTGATTCGTCCGGCAACCGAAATAACTCGCGCAGCTCCACCTCAGTCCACACACGCTCCTCCGTATCTTGGAGCTCAATGCCTGACAGAGATAGCATTTCCAGAGAGTGTGGATCTGTATCTGAAGAACACGCAACTCCGACGAAAAGAAGTACGATAACGACCGGAAAAACAGATGGTCTATTCGGGCAATTCGTCTTATCCAGCATACTCATTTAGGGTTTGGATATTCTTGTCGGTAAGCTGTGCCTAATATTCACAAAAATATTCAGGCTCTTGGGCTAATTCGAGAAAATACCTACCGCCCGACACATTCTGTCCTCGGATTAGAATCAGTTCCAAGCGGTATCGGGAAAGCCGATTGCATAATCGTGGGTGTGGGTATCGCGCTGGGTCCGGTCTAGGAGGAATCTAAGGCTGAAGGAGTTACATTGATGTCGAGGCGCGGGCGGAGGCAGCGCAGGCGCCTTGCCAAGCACAGGGGATAAAAGGACGGTCAGATTCGTCCGGCAGGCAGTCCAAAGCACATGCGGACGTGGGCGATAGGAGGGCCGCACCGCTCTGTAGGCGGCTAGCCGATGCGGAGGCCAGGGAGTCCCGCCGCCACATAGATCCGCTGCAACGCGAGCATACGGCTGCAGTGCATCGGATCAGGGCGAACTCGTGCGACTTGGACCGCGCGGCACGAGCGGCCAGACTTAACAGCTGGAAATGTCCGCCTGTTATGTTTGCACTTGGAGCGCTGCTTATGGCCGTAGCTCTTTCACTTGCGCCGGATCACTGGAAGTTCTCCGCGTCAGTTCGCAGACAGCTGCACCTCGGCCAGCGTCTCGAACTCGTATGGCCGATGCTTGGGCCCGAAGAGAAGAAGCTACTGCGAGCACTCCTCGGCCTGGCAATCAAGGCCGAGGGGCAGAAATAACGGGCTTGGCGCTGTGCGTATCGCGAACTGCACAGGCCGCCACTCTAGCCGCTAACGGCCCCGATGCGAGATCATGCGGCTACCCGGATTACATATCGGATAGAGTCAGCGCAAGGTCCGGATAGTCTGTGATGAGACCGTCTACCCCCATCGCCATGATTCGCTTCATGTCCGAGACCTCATTTACGGTCCAGGGTATGATACGCATTCCGAGGTCGTGCGCAGCTTGCACCAGTGATTCATCAACTATCCGGAAATTGGGCGAAAAAACCTGGGGAGTGAACCCCAGCCGGTCGAGCAGGGCCGGCAGATCCGTGTCTGAATGCACAAGCACTGCTAGCTGCCAGGGCGCGCCGATTCTGTGCACGGCCTGGAGCGAACGCAGGTCAAATGACTGGATTGTAGTTCGGTCCATGATACCTGTGCGGACTACTACCTCGTGCACAAACTGCGCGAAAATCGGCGGAGGCGGCGAATAGATGCCGTCCCATTCCTCGCGTGACTTGATTTCAATATTGTAACGAAGCGGGTCCATCCCGCGCTCCGCCGCGTGAGACTCAACTGCGTTGATCACATCCGACAGTCGTGGCTTTACAGCGGCCTGCTTTTCCTGACGCGGAAAGCCGGGGTGCCCGCGCATGCCACAGTCGTACCGGGCCACAGCTTCATAGGACATTCGGAAGATGTTATAGCTCTCGCCGTCGGTTATGGCACGGCCATCTGCGTCGCTGCAGATCGTCTCCAGCATCCAGGGCTCGTGTGAGACAACAACCGTAGAGTCACCGGCGACAACTACATCTATCTCAAGTGTGGAGACGCCAAGGTCCACCGCGTGCAGGAAGCCGGCAGTGGAATTCTCTGGCAAAAGGCCCCGGGCACCTCTGTGTCCCTGAATGTCGAAAGTCTGTCCTGCTGCGACCTGGAATGCGAAAACCAATATGGCGGGAATAGTCATGGAAAGCACAGTGCTAATTCTAAAACAACGCGGTGCCATGTCCAACTTGAGGATCCGGCAGAGAAAAGTTAGCAACTGCTAAATAAGCACCTACATTTGCAAATGAAGATCAAGCCCCCGTCCCCGCTTTCCTCCCACTTTTTCTTATCACAATTAGGGAAATCGTCCATGCATTTTTTCAACGCAGCCATGTCTTCGGGGGATGGGTTTTTAGGCTGCTCACATCTATATTCCTTTTGCGAATTCTGTGCGAGTTCTTCAAACAACAGTTCTGCGTCCCCGGTCTCCGTGACCCGCAGTCGGAATGAGCGTTCTCGTATGTCAACTGGAACAGTTTTTTGTTTAACGTTGTCGTAACAGGCAACGCGTGGTGCCTGAGTCTCCACCAAATCACACGGAGGCATTTTGTCAATATCTGGCACTTCATAACGACTCACAGGAGACTGAGAAACGGCATCCGCAGGGGAGCCGGCAAAAGCAATAATTAGGCCGATCAAGGCCAGGAACGAAAGATGTTTCATGGGTCAAAAAATTGGTTAATAGTCCAAGACAAGGCTGGCGTTCCCGAAAGAAGCAAACAACTCCCCAACCCAATCTACGAACGCAAGATAACCTACAGATGCCAAAACTAGAATGCAACAGGGGCTCATAGCCGTTTGTATGTTTAAAAGCGGCAGTTTATGGCATATTGGACGTGCCACCCTTCCAGATCCCGCTTGCCCCAAGACTATAAGTAAATTCAAACAACGAAAATGCCGCTGCGACACTTGAACACTTCGCCTAATTTGTCACACCCGACCTGCCAAAATAACAGAGAAATTGACGGCTATGTTCGTGGAAAAGAGCTCATTCCTCGAATTTTTGCGTGTACAAGGCAGCCCTAGCCCTCCAATCACAAACTAAACTCGACCTCTAAAACGTTTTCGTGTGCACATGCCATCTTGGCACAGTATTTGCCAAGATGCGTAAAAACGGCGTTTGATCCAACTTGTCACATGATCGAGGTTAGAAATCTCAGCAAATCGTATGGCCCTGTTCAGGCCGTACGCTCAATATCCTTTCAAGTGAACCAAGGGGAAGTGGTTGGTTTTCTGGGTCCGAATGGCGCTGGAAAAACCACAACCATGAAAGTAATGACCGGTTACCTGCCTCCCAATGAGGGAACCGTCTTTGTCGATGGCATGGATATCCGCGAAAACACACTTGAAGTGCGTCAGCAAATTGGCTATTTGCCCGAGAGCACGCCACTCTACTCGGATATGGTCACCTACGATTATCTGGAATTCGTTGCTGCAATGCGCGGCGTTCAGAAAGATGATCGTGCCGACCGTATCGCAGAAATGACACACGCATGTGGTCTGCAGGAAGTTCTCTCAAAGCGCGTAGATGCTTTATCCAAAGGCTTTCGGCAACGTGTTGGGCTCGCCCAGGCAATGATTCACAACCCGCCAATCCTGATTCTGGACGAGCCAACCAGCGGGCTTGATCCCAACCAGATTGTAGAAATTCGCGAACTCATTCGAACCATCGGGAAGGAGCGGACAGTCGTACTTTCGACACACATCCTACCCGAAGTGCAGGCATCCTGTGACCGTGTTATCATCATTGACAACGGTGTACTCGTGGCCGACGGGACGCCCGAAGAACTCCAATCAAATCTCTCCGCTGGCGAGCATGTTTCAGTCACGCTAATGGATGATGAGGAAGATGTTGCAGGGGTACTCGGTGCCTGGGATATGGCCGAAGTGGTGGAGCACGGCACAGATGTCAATGGAGAAGCATACTTCAATCTGAATTCCTCGAGCGATATTCGAGCCGATCTTTTCCGGTTGGCTGTCAGTAATGGATGGACGCTCACCGGCCTCTCCCGGAGGCATGAGAATCTGGAAGATGTTTTCCGGCAACTGACCGGCGGGGGAGCACCGAAGATATCTACTTCCAAGTACGACGTTAACTATCAATTATGAACCAAACCTGGACTCTAACGAAGCGTGAATTAAGGGCCTATTTTGACGGGCCTGCAGCTTACGTTGTGTTGTGCGTATTCCTGGCCATCACCGGATGGTTTTTCGGCAACGCCCTGTTTTTGCAGAATGTGGCCTCGCTTCACTCTGTTTTTTCGATTGCTCCCTTCATATTCCTCTTCTTCATGCCAGCCCTGACCATGTCGACATTTGCAGAAGAGCGCCGTGCGGGAACATTGGAATTGTTGCTGACACTACCCATACGTGACTGGCAGGTCATTCTAGGTAAACTTCTCTCCGTGGCACTACTGTTGTTACTGGCTATCGCACTGACCTTCGTATACGCGCTCACACTGGCCATACTTGGCGATCTGGATTTAGGTGGAACAGTCGGAGGGTATCTGGGGCTCTTTCTATTGGGCACCACCTACGGTGCCATCGGTATTTGGGCCAGCAGTTTGACCCGCAATCAGATCGTTGCATTCATCTTGGGATTTGCAATCATCTTTGTCCTGTTTCTGCTCGATAAAATCACAGATTTTGTGCCTGGTCAACTAGGAGTAATCATGCAATATCTGGGAGCAGATTACCACTTCCAGAACCTTATGCGTGGTGTCATTGATACACGAGATGTTCTTTACTACGTGTCCCTGACAGGATTTGCTTTCCTGCTGACAACGTACACATTGGCCAAGCGGCCTGAATAGATTGAGACTGCTGAGTCATGAAACGAGATTTTTCTTCACAAACTACACTGTTTCTTGCCGCTGCGATCCTAGTAGTGGTAAACCTTATCGGCCTGAATATATTCGGACGCCTGGATCTAACAGACGACCGCGTGTACTCGCTCTCGCGTGCATCCAAAGATATCGTTGAACGCCTGGAAGATCCGGTCACGATCAAAGCCTACTTCAGCGCTGACTTGCCCGCTCAATTCGCATCGAACCGGCGATTTTTGAGAGACAAGCTCAATGATTACCGTGCATACGGCGGACAGAATGTGGCATACGAATTCATTGATCCGGGAGAGGATGAAGATATTCGTGCAGAAGCAACCCGCCTGGGTATTCCACCTGTACAGATTCAGGTCATTGAAAGTGATAATGTACAGCTCAAGAACGCCTATATGGGCGTAGCTATTGAGTATGAAAACAACCGTGAGTCAATTCCGGTGATTCAGGATCTTTCGAGACTTGAGTACGATCTGACCAGTGCCATCAGGCGACTGACGCGGACAGAAAAGCCGACAGCTGGATTCTGGACGGACCACGGAGAACCCGATCTGATGCAGAATATGCCGCGACTGCAACAGAACCTCGCGACTAACTACAATGTGCAACCGGTAACAGGATTGGACCTGCAAGGCGAAGACAGGCCCGATGTGCTGGTCATCGTCGCACCAACCGACACGATCCCGGAACCTGACCTGCGGGCACTCGACAGTTACATCATGGAAGGCGGGCGCGTTGGATTTCTGCTTAATCGCGTAGCCGCCAACTTACAGTCCGGGCAGGCGGTCGAACTGCATACTGGCCTTGAGCCGCTCCTCGCAAACTACGGTATTGTGCTTATGCCCAACCTCATTATGGATGAGCAAAGCTCCGTCGTCAATGTGCAGCGGCGCCAGGGCTTCTTTAATATTTCACAGCAAATACAGTATCCGCTCTTCCCGGTTGCGTCTCGTTTCAACACAGAAAACCAGATGGTCAATCGTCTGCAGGATATCGTTTTTTACTTTGTCAGTTCTGTAGACACAAGCGCAGTACTTCCAAGTGGCGTGACACGCGAACCCCTTATCTATTCGTCTCCCCAGAGCGGCCTACAACAAGGATTCTTTATGTTGCAGCCAACACAAACCACTGCAACATTGGCCGGCGGACCTTACCTGCTGGGGGCCGCCTTTATTGGCAGTTTTCCCAGTGCTTATGAACCTGGACGCACCGGGATGCCAACCCGCCTGGTCGTTGTCGGTGACGGCGACTTTGTGAACGAATCGGTCATACCCCCACAGGGAGGTAATGCTCAGTTTGGATTGAATTTGGTAGACTGGCTCGCCCAGGATGATGCACTCTTGAGCATTCGCTCAAAATCTATCGAACCACGCACACTCCGGGATGTATCGGAAGACACACGGCCGCTAATCAAATATGCCAACATGCTTGGGCCGTTGTTGATTGTGGTCATTTTTGGAATTGCGCGCTGGCGCAAGCGGCGTGCCAGACAAATCGTAGTATTGAAGTAACCTGACTCATGCAGCAAAAGCAAACTCTTGTGCTCGGTGGCACACTGGTTGTGCTCCTGATTATTGCCTGGATTTCCGGTGTATTTGATCGAAATCCGAGCAATGTTGATGTACCCGAACTTGATCTCCCGACCAGTGAAGTCACACGTATCTCCGTCACCCTACCGGATATAACATTCACAGTGGAAAAACAGGGCATACAATGGTTCATGCGTGAACCGGTGGATATGCCAGCCGATTCGGCAACCGTCACACGCTTACTAAATGAGTTGGAAGATTTGTCGCTTAACAATCGGGCGACCAGCAACCCCGATCGCTACGGCATTTACGGCATTGATTCAACCGCCACCACTGTGAGCCTTACATGGTCCGACGGTGCTGAGGACATTGTGATTTCCAGACAGGGGCGGGACTATATGTCGATTTACGTCAAAATCGGAGATAACCCCGATGTCTATTCAACGAACGGAAGAGTAACTGTAAGCCAAGACCTTGACCGATGGCGGGACCGCCAGATTCTTGATCTTGGGACTGGTACTGTGATGTCCGCTCGGGTGACTCGCCCAGACGACACATACGAAGTATCCCTCAATAATGGAGTTTGGATGGTCAATGGCCAACTAGGGGACAGCCTGCAGGTAACCAACTGGATTCGGCGGTTCTCCCCTCTGAGCGCGGATGGATTCTTTGATGATATTCCGGTGCAAATCCTGACAGACCCGAGCTATCGTATTGATTTTTCAACCAGCACGAACACGACCTCGTCTGTACAGGCAATGCCCGCCGAGTCCGCGGTAGCTATCACATTGGGCGGCAGTCAATTTACTTACAGGGTTTACGAGAGTCGATTGAACCAACTTTTCCCTGACCCGTCGTCATTGACCGGAGAGTAACTGATAATACCCTAATGGCGGAAACCACACAATCTCAACAATTCGAATACAAGGCTGAGATGCAGCAGTTGCTGCACCTCATCGTGAACTCGCTTTACACCAACCAGGAGATATTCTTGCGAGAACTAATCTCCAATGCATCGGATGCACTCAACAAGGCCCGCATTCGTCAACTGACTGACCATTCCGAAGGTGACAAAGAAGACCTCCAGATTACTATCACTGTGGACGAGGAGGCCAATACCCTATCCATCGAGGACACCGGGATTGGCATGACACGCGACGATCTGATCAACCGACTGGGAACCGTTGCAAGTAGTGGTACGCTGGCCTTTATTGAAGAGCAGAAAGCAGCAGGCAAAAAGGTTGATGCCGATATGATCGGAAAGTTTGGCGTGGGCTTCTATTCTGCTTTCATGGTAGCCGATAAAATAGAGATTGAAACGCTGCCTGCCGGTGAAAAAGCCGAATCGTTGAATTGGAGCAGTGATGGTGCAGGCACCTATTCAATAAGTCCGGGCACACGTAGTGACCATGGGACCAATGTCAAACTGCACTTAAAGGAGGACGCTAAAGATTTTGCGACGGAGCTTCGCGTACGGTCGATCATTCGGAAATACTCAAATTTCGTGGACTTCCCAATCATCCTTGGCTCCGAGCAGGCAAATACAATCAAAGCACTCTGGAGAAAACGCAAGGACGACATCACGGATGAAGAGCGCAATGAGTTTTACAAGTTCCTGACGGGCGATTACTCGGAGCCTATCGGGCACTTGCACCTGCAGATTGAGGGACTGGTTTCGTTTGGTGCACTCCTATTCATTCCTTCACAGCCCACCGGGCCCTTCTTTCAGGAAGAGAATCGACGCGGTCTCCACCTTTACTGCTCAGGAGTATTCGTGCGAGATGATGCGCAGGAGTTGTTGCCGGATTACCTACAATTCGTAAAAGGAGTTGTGGATACGGATGACCTTCCATTGAATGTATCAAGAGAGGTCACCCAGAAAAGTCCTGCCGCCCAGCGAATCCGTTCTACTCTCACCAACAAGATTCTCGGCCTCCTAAAGGACTGGACCTCGGATAATGAGGAGCTATACAATAAGTTTTTTGGCAACTTTGGAGGAATACTCAAAGCTGGATTTTGGAGCGATTACGACCGACGCGATGAGCTCCTGGAGTTCATGCGCTACTATTCGACCCACTCAAACGGCAGGAGCTTAACTGCACTTAAGGACTACGTAGAGCGCATGCCGGAGGATCAGGAAAACATCTACTACCTCTTGTCTGATTCCCTTGAGTCCGCTCGTACCAGCCCTCATCTCGAGGTCTTCGCTCGTAAGGGTATTGAAGTATTACTTCTTCCAGACCCCGTTGATACACTAACACTGCCAAACATGGCGGATTTTGAAGGAAAGTCTTTCAAGAGTATCACCGGGACGGATCTTGATCTTGGAGATGATACTGAAGAAGTCTCACTGCCCGATGATGATACTGACACTCTCCTCAAGCTCTTCCGCGTTCAGTTGGGCGAACGTATACAGGATGTGGCTGCATCCAGACGCCTCGTGGATTCTGCTGCCACGCTGGTAACGGCCAAAGATGGAATGGATCCGCAGATGGAGCGCATGATGAAATCCATGAACCCAGACTATGAGGGCGCGAAAAAGGTCCTGGAAGTCAATGTGGAGCACCCACTCATGAAAAATATTCTGGCTCTGAATTCAGAGAAAAAACAGTCCAGCCTGGTTGAGGAAGCTATCGAACAAGTGTACGAAGGAGCACTCTTGATGGACGGTAACCTGTCAGAACCTTCTGCATTCGTGGCACGCATGACACGCATTCTCGTGGATGCAACCAACACCAACTGATCGGGAGATCCATTGATGGATGGCAGTGCCCCAATTTATCCCGACCTGAGGCCTGGGATCGTTCTGACACTTGCAATGGTGGTGGCAGCTGGCTGCGCCACCTCTGATTCGCCATTGCGAAACACCGTTGAGTCGCCTCTTGCGCCATTTGGTGACCTATTTGCTTCCCCAGACACGATTCGCTTGGACTCTGAAGTTGTGGTCGGAACCATCGACTTCCTGGATGTGAGCCGGGAAGGACATTTGCTGATCGCCGATGAAATCTCAAAGAGCACGCATCATTTTTCGGCTTCTGGGAAACACATTCAGACGTACTTAATCGGCACCTGTCAGCCTGATCACGCGGACGAGCATGCGTGGCTCGCGCGGTTTATAGGCGGCGGGAGGGTTATGCTTGTGGGTCGTGATGGGTCGGTGGCAGTCATGGACGAGTCAGGTGCTTGCGCAGCGACCGAAATTAGCCGCCCCGTTGGCATAGAGGGAGCCTGCGCCATTGGGGACTCCGTTCTCATGCAGCCAAAGCATGTCCCGTTCCTCAAGCCCGAGGTCTATGCTGTAACACGCGACTTGGAGAGGCTGGACACATGGCAGATTGAGAAGCCTGAGTTCCCGCGGCTTAACGCACTCTGGAAGGGCATTGCAGGGCGATCGATGGCGTGCTTTGCAGATGGACCATACTACAAATATTCCGAATGGTCCGATGCTTTGCCGGTATTTAGCCGTGACAATGTCGCCCAGGTTGATCCGGTGTTTTTCACGAAACGGCTCCGGGACATTGCGCGCGGGCCAGACTTGCTGGCAAAGATTGATGAGATCCATGAGTATCCAACTAATTTGGGAATAATGGCCATCGATAGCACCACCCGCATGATCGTTTACACTGAGCTGCCGACAGAATGGCGTCTACCAGATGTGTTCCTTCAATCGGGCATCGCGGTGGTCAGCAATGTGGGAGCGTTCCCCGCCCGCACAGCCGTAGTCCCATTTACGCCGATTGGGGCTGCTAACGGCTATATCTACCGCAAGGCCGACAATGAGATACTGCCAGATGGAGACTTCGGCAATCCTTTAATCCTGCGCTATAAATTTGTCCCGCCCCCAGATGCAAATCCGTGAGCACACGTACATGGCCCTCTGGTTCATCATCCCATTTGTGATCGGGATGGGAGTGTTTACGGGAGCCGGGACATTCTTTGCTAACCCGCCTACGGGCTCAGCCCCAAAGGATGGCACCATAGCCATTTACCTTTCGCTGGGGAGTAGATAATTCCATCAGAGAATCTTACCGCCTCACGAAGTGTGAGTCCCTATTGCATAGCTGCCGTTATATTCTATTTACAGGTCATCAAGTGACTAATGCAGCGTCTCTGTCCGTGCAGGTCCCGTACTCACGCACACAGGTCACATATAAAGACACCGCTAATCACATGACCTATTTCACTGCGATTGGGTACTCATGTATACAACCCATTGATTTATTTTCGTTTTGAAGCGTACATCAACCCCTCTCCTGGGAGGCATAGAAGCGGGAGGCACGAAGTTTGTCTGTGCTGTTGGATACCCGCCCGATAACATTCTTGCCTTGGAGCAATTCCCTACAACGACTCCCCTGAAAACGCTCGGTCGCACCTTGGATTTCTTTCGTTCGCAACCTCGTTTACCTGACGCGATTGGAATCGCGACATTCGGTCCCGTGGATGTTCGGCCAACCTCCGATACTTTTGGCTTCATCACAAGCACTCCAAAGCTCGGTTGGCGCAACACGGACTTGGCCGGCTTTGTAGCATGTAGCCTGCACGTACCGACTGCATTTGACACCGATGTAAACGGTGCTGCTGTGGGTGAACATGCGTGGGGAGCCGGTCAAGACATTGAAAACCTCCTCTATCTTTCGGTAGGTACAGGTTTTGGGGGTGGAGCAATAGTTGGAGGGGTGCCCGTTCATGGACTCGTGCACCCGGAAATGGGACACCTCATTTTGCCTCGTGCCGAGGGAGATGACTTCAAAGGGCATTGTCCCTTTCATGGTCCATGCCTGGAAGGTATGGCTTCTGGGCCCGCGATCAAAGCACGTTGGGGAATTCCTGCGGAATCTTTACTACCAGATCATATAGCATGGGAATTTGAGGCGCATTATCTCTCGCTGGCAGTCACAAACTTAATTCTGACTTTATCCCCCGAGCGTGTCATCATGGGAGGTGGGGTGATGCAGCAGGAGCACTTGTTCCCGGCTATCCGTTCCCGTGTACAGTCACACTTGAATGGTTATGTCCAAGCCTACGCAGTCCTCCATGACATTGATCGCTACATTGTGCCCCCTGGATTGGGAAATCATGCTGGTGTGCTGGGGGCTATGGGCCTTGCCTTATCGTTGTGACGACCTGATTCTTTGAATGGAAGTGACTCCCATGGTCTTGTTTGGGTATGGTATTCCACTCGAATATTGTATAATCACCGGCACCGTCACGAGGTCAGAAAAGAGTATTAATCTTCAATGTAAGCAAGTTGTTTTGATTGCATTGTCGATATCATTCACCATGAGACACCTTGGAAGTGTGAAAAGCTCCAGAACGAACGCCCTTGCTTTCGCGGGATTGGCGGCAGTGCTTGTGACGACCGCCTGCGGGAACGGACCGACCGAACCGACCGGACCTAATCAGGCACCGGTACCACATAGGCCGGTCGAGGAGCTAAGTATCGACGTCGGACAGTCTGCGGATTTGAGCATGGGTTCCATCTTCCACGATCCGGACGGAGATGCGCTGACCTACACAGCAGAGTCGTCAAACACCGCCATAACCACCGTCTCTGTCTCGGGCGGCCTCGCCACCTTGTTGGACGGGGTCAATTCGGTTCTCGGTTCGAGGATGGAATCTTGGCTCAGGACCGTAGGCAGCACCGCCACCTTGGCGGGGGTCAATAAGGGAAGCACCGCCGTCACGGTGACCGCGACCGATCCTGGAGGATTGTCCGCGAGCGTGTCTATTTCGGTGACGGTCGTCCGCTTCCTTGGTGCATGCTCCGTGGGCATGGAGCTGTGGCCGAGGGAAGCCTGCAGCGTCGGTTTCGATCGATTTTCGGTTTGGCGTAGAGGTTACGCTCGTTTCGGCTGCTGTATTGCGCGTACGTTAGGAACGAGAATTCAGGTCGGCCAATTCATTGCCAGCCGGATACCGGGATGGGACGCCTGGCGGATCGATTCCGTACCGTAATGAGTAGTCAGTCCCATGAGCTCGCAGGGCCTGCCTTTATCAAACTGACTGCCGAGCTTCCGCGATACTTGCACACAGAACGGATGCCCGTTCCGTGAGCACGGAAAGCTGGCCGCTTCGAATCGCTGCCACGTCGACCAGCGCACTGCCTATCCCTACTGCTGCAGCTCCACTTCGAATCCACTTTCCCGCATTCTCGGGCGTAACACCTCCCGTCGGTACCAATTTCAAGTGTGGTAACGGGGCCAGGAGAGCTTTTACATAACTGAAACCCAGCTGCCCGGCGGGAAAGATTTTTACCATATCCGCCCCGAGATCATCCGCCACCTGTGCTTCCGTTGGCGTTAGTGCACCCGGCAGAACCGGCAGATCAAAGGCGTGTGCTGCATCAATAACACCTTTCTTTGTAACTGGACTAACCACGAAGCATGCACCTGCCGAGACAACATCTTTTACTTGCTGCTCAGTTATCACAGATCCTGCCCCAACCAATAGATCCCTTCCGTAACACCGCCTCAGGGCCTCGATTGTGGGAAGTGCATTCGGAGTCGTGCATGTGACTTCAAGTACTGTAATCCCTCCTCGAACTAGGGCTTCCGCCGCGGGCTCAAGCGGCAATGTTTCCCTAACACGCACGATGGCGATCGCGCCAGCCTTAACTATCATGCTGGTAAGGATTTTTCTATTCATTATATTTAACCTTCAAAGGATGAAGCCTTTCGTCCTGATCTGCGTATATGGAGTTGGTGTCGGACTGGAGGGATGCTTCCCGCTAGACTACTGCGCTCTTTCCCAACGGCGTTGATCTGGCTGCATCCCAAGAGAGGTGAACCCCAGCGTGTGAGGAGTGGTCGTGCGTCACTTGTTTGTTTTTATCGTCGGAAGCCAAGCTCTCCGATGAGTACCAGAGTTCAACTCCCGTGCTCCCGTTGGGCCCGGAGTATAAGACCTCACATAACATAAAATCATAAAGAATATCATGCTCAGATCTGTAAAGAATACGAAAACTCAACCCAATACCAACGCCGATATTCCAGTTAACTATGAGCTCTTGGCCGAGCTTGAACGTCGAGCCAGCGTACTGGAACCCAACGCGCAGCAATTAGACGACCTTTTCACTAAAGTTGAAGAATACGCCCGTCAGCACATTGCAAATGTTGGCAAAACGCCCGCGTTCGTTGATTCGAAAGACCGAAGCGTTGGTTTGCTGTCATCGCCCATAACAGAAGCGGGAATATCCCTGGAAGCGGTGCTGCAATTGCTATATGACCATGTCGATCATAAAGGAATAAACTCGGGGTCTCCCCGTTACCTCGGTTATATCCCGGCTGGTGGTCTGGTACATTCTGCATTCGGAGATTTTCTCGCAGCCATTGGGGGGCGATATGCCGGCGTATTTCATTCCGCCCCGGGTGCCGTCCGCATGGAGAATATGCTGGTTCGATGGATGGCGGAAGTAGTTGGATATCCAAAAGGCGCAGGGGGATACCTTGCATCTGGTGGGAGTATCGCCAATTTGTCCGGGATCATCACGGCGCGCGAAGCCCATGGACTCCGCAGCATTGACTATGATCGGTCAATTGTTTACCTGACCAAACACACGCACCACTGCGTGGATAAAGCACTCCGAATAGCTGGTATGGGTAGTTGTGTGCGGCGCAAAGTTGGCGAGGACGGTCACTGCCGAATGTCAGGTGACGCTCTCGAGAAAAGGATCACCGCCGATAAAGCCGCTGGATTGAACCCATGGTTAATTGTAGCCTCTGCCGGCACAACCAACACGGGAATGGTCGATCCATTGGAAGACATCGCGTCAATTGCTCGTGCAAACAACCTCTGGTTACATGTTGATGGCGCTTACGGTGCGTTCTTTGCGCTTTGCCCGGAAGGTCAAACAGTTTTGTCCGGGATGGATAAATCTGACTCGCTTGTTCTGGATCCACACAAGACGCTCTTTTTACCATTCGGTACGGGCGCTCTTCTGGTGCGCGACCGGAATGTTCTTGGATCGGCTCACGGAAGCCGTGGGGTCTACATGCTTGACATGGACTCAGATGCACACGAACTCTCACCGGCTTACCTGTCACCTGAGTTGTCAAAGCATTTTCGTGGACTGCGCATGTGGCTGCCACTGAAACTTCTTGGTGTGGCTCCGTTCCGTGCAGCGCTGTCAGAGAAAATCCACTTGGCTCGATATGCTTACGAACGCATCCAAAGCTTTGACGGATTTCAAGTTGGATCACGCCCTGATCTGTCTATCGTTACTTACCGATATGTCCCTAAAAGAGGGGATGCCAACTTATTCAACCAGAAGCTGGTGCGCAACCTGCATGCAGATGGACGAGTTTTCGTGTCTTCAACACGCATTCACAGCACGACAGTCCTGCGATTGGCGGTTGGTTCATTCCGAACGCATCTCAACGACATAGATGTGTCGCTGCAGATTTTGAGAGACCACGTTGAAGAACTGAATAACAGTTGATCGCAACCAGTCAGTACATCGGAAAATCCCCAGGAGGCCGACTGCAAGGTAGGCTTGCCGAACCCCTAATCTGAATTGGACAATAATGAACTTGTCCGTCCTATTCGAGGGGGAGGTACATCAGGGAATCACTTCCATCCTGTGTACACCCGGACCGAGCGCGACTTCGACATTTCCCTTCCGTCGTGTCTGACTTTTTGACCTGATCTCA
>JAPPGC010000024.1 GCA_028875125.1 Bacteroidota bacterium
AATAGGGGATAGGGAATCTCAGTAAAAAATCCACTACAATGTCGAACTTGCGTCACGGTCGAACTCATTTATCGCGTCGAGTCGTTTGGTGATTGATGCAGGGTGCCTAGACGCCATAGAAAGATCAGGATTGGTGAAATTTAGGGTGGGGAGTTTCAGGCTTCAACGGGGCGCGAGGATGGACGCCCGACGTTGGGTGTTGGTTGCGGAGAGCACTCCATCCTGATTTTGCGCTGGGATCGTTAAGGGCTTCAGGGTTAGCACGAGGAGGGCCACGGTAAGCATGTTGGGCATCACGAAGATAGGCATATCATTGAAGTTGATCAGATCCGGGTGCAAAAACAGACCGGAGCGGAACGACCTGCGGCTGCACTTGCGCAATATGAACCATTCCAGGCCTGTCAGCGGAAAATCTTCCTATCCAGTCATTCTGACTGCTCGTTGATCATCTCGACAAGCTTGCCAATAAGATCATTGGGCACGGGCAGCGTAAGGTGATATTGAACGATTCTCCACGTGTCCTCTTCAAGAATCAAAGTCCCTGTTCCACGAACATCTCCGAACCGTTCATTGAGGAGAATCTCGTCAAACCAGGCAGTCTGACCGTCGGGGGCTGCGTAAACGTAACGGGTTTTGGGCACATAGGTCCAGCCGCGTCCAGCGCTGAAATGGGGCCTGGCATAGTCCTGGAACTCGGCCTTGGTCCAGCGCTCGGTAATGTCTGTCCCCAGAAAGATACTTTCTTCAGCGAGATGACCGAAGTATCGGTCGTAATCGGCCTCGGAAGCTGCAAGATGGAAATCGTCAAGCACGGACTCAATCGGGGACTGCGCCTGCACCCCCGAGGTTATGGCTAAACCGGCTAGAATGAGAATAATGTAGGGTCGAGTCATGGCAGTTGATTTTTCATATTATCAGCGACCCGAAGTGCCTGGGCCGCAATGGTGAGTGCCGGGTTCATGGCCCCGGAGGACGGAAAAAAGGACGCGTCAACGACGCGAAGGTTTTTGATTTCATGTACACGGCAGTATGGATCAAGCACGCTGTCTTCCAGATCCTTGCCCATACGTAAAGTGCCGCACTGATGGGAATTGGTTTCAATCCCCATTTCCTGACTGAACAGGATGGGATATCCCGCACGGCGCAGCATCCTACGTGCCTCGCTCAAAAGACGTCGGTGTGCAGTCAAGTTATTTGGTTTCCAGTGGATTCGTATCCTCCCGCTGGATGAGAGTGTAACGCGGTTGTCGGGATCGGGTAAATCCTCGCTCATCACCCACCATTCAATGCTTCTGTTTGCCAGATAGCTCAGCCACGAAAGAGGCAACCGTGGGCGCGCAGATTTCAACATGGATCCTTGGACTTTGCCAATCATCTGCAGGTTTCCCATGGGCCAGGGCCACGATGACTCTCCAAGGTACCAATCATTGATTGATAATGTTTTCTGGAAGGTGGTTCGATTCGTCTCCCATGGGCGTACAGCAATCAGCGCACTGTTGTTGTGCGCCATGTAGTTGCGACCGATCAGTTCTGACTTGTTTGGTATTCCTTCGGAGCGAAGCAACAATGCAGCGGAGTTAACGGCACCGCAACTGAGCACGTAGGTACCTGCTCTAACGGTTAGCTGTTCACCCTCCCGTTCTAATTCAAGCGAATCAACGGATCCGTCACGTACCACGATGCGGCGCGCCACAGAATTTGTCCATAAAGTTATGTTTGGGTGGTTAATAGCAGGGCGCACGACGCACACTTCAGCGTCATACTTTGCATGAATTCTGCAAGGAAAACCATCACATGTATGGCAACGGAGGCATCGTCCGCCGAGATCGATTCCCAGGGGCAAGTGGGAAGGATGGAGACCCTGTTTCTGCAAGGCGGTGGCAAGACTGGCGATCTGGGGTTCGTGCGGAACGGCGGTGTGAGGGTAATCTGAAGCACGTACGGGATCAGTAGGATCTTCTCCTGTATTCCCGCGCACACCATACAATGTCTCCGCGAGGCTGTAATAGGGTTCCAGTTCGTCATAGGTGATTGGCCAACTTGGACTCACTCCACTTTCGTGCTCAAGGCCCCCAAAATCTTCTGCCCGGAATCGCGGCAGGGCGGCACCGTAAACCTTGGAGTTGCCTCCCACACAATAGTGGACTCCGGGCTTGAAGGAGCGACCATCAGCAGACTCCCAGGTTTCGTCCGGCTTGTAACGGTTATCACCAAATACAGCCTCGGGAACCCAGTTCTGTGCCTCCTGGGGTAAAAAATCTCCACGCTCAATCAGGAGGATGCGTGCACCGGTATTGCGCAGCCCCCAAGCCAGCGTGCCTCCGCCAATTCCAGTACCTACTATGACAATATCAGCAGTGATCATGCTTTAATCGCGCCAGCTATCAGTCCCCGTACAAAGAGTTTTCCCAGTCCAATGTAGACCAGAGCCGTAGGCAGGGCCGCGATGACCGCGCCCGCCATAACTACATTCCAGTCCACCGAGAAGGAACCAGAAAGATTGTTGAGCGCAATGGTAACTGGTTGGGCTTTCGGGTTCGGAACCACCGTAATTCCAAAGAGAAAGTCGTTCCAGATATTGGTAAACTGAAAAATAAGTGTGACCGCGAAAGCGGGCAGGGACAATGGCAGCATAACTCGCCAGAAGGTCTCAATCATGCCGGCTCCGTCCACGGTCGCCGCCTCAATGATGGAGCCCGGAATATTGACGTAAAAATTGCGGAAGATGAGGGTAGTTACCGAGATACCGTACACTACATGAGTTAGCACAAGTCCGGGAAGTGTGCCGTAAACGTTGATCCACTGCAGGAAGCGGACCAAAGGCAGCAAGATGGCCTGGTAAGGGATAAAGAAGCCAAACAGGAGTAGAGCAAATAAAACTTCGGAGCCGCGGAAACGCCATTTCGAAAAAACATACCCGTTCAGCGCACCGATGATTGAGGATAGCAATGCTGCGGGAACGACCATCACGAGGCTGTTGCGCAGGTTGGGAGAAAGCATCGCCCACGCTTCTGTAAAGCCACCCAGTGAGGCGCGGCCCGGTAATTGCCACATCGTGGCCAGGCTCACGCTGGATGCATCTTTGAATCCGTTGATAATCATCACATAAACAGGCAGCGCGTACAGGATTAGCGCGAACCCCAGAATGAACCACAGAATGCCACGTCTCAGGCTCATGTTTCACGGCTCCTGAATTTGTGCACGAGGTAAGGCACAATGACTAGACATGATGCGACCAGCATGACAATGGAAGCTGCAGCTCCAAGGTTGTAACGGGCGGCCTTGAACATCATTTCGAACACGAAAATCGCAGGGACATCCGTCGCAAAACCCGGGCCAACCCCGGACATGGCAAACACCAGATCAAAGATTTTTAGCGAAACATGCAAAAGAATGATCGCTGTCGAAATCGTGATCGGAGTTAGCATAGGAATGATCACGGATCGGTACATCCTGAATTCTCCTGCGCCGTCAATGCGTGCAGCGTCCCGTACCTGCTTGCTAATGCCTCCAAGCCCTCCCAGATACATAGCCATCACAAATCCAGATAACTGCCAGGTTGCGGCGATGGCTATGGGGATGAGCGCCACCGGGATTCCCCATTCAATCTGGAATGTGGCCCCGCCAGGCCAGGCATGAGCGAGAACCTGGTTGACAGAAAGAACCACTTCGGGATCAGTTGTCCAGCCTGGTGACAGTGGGTTCATTCCCGCAGACTCCAGTACCTGATTGATCCCAAGAATGTCAAAGAAAAGGTTTATACCGGTTTCTGGATTGAAAATCCACCGCCACACGACTCCCGTAACAATGAATGAGAGCGCATACGGGAACAGGAAGGCACTTCGGAAGAAGCCTTTGCCGGCGAGCTGTCGATCCAACAGGATCGCAAGCCCAAGTCCGGTGCCGACAGCAAGACCGATAAAGAGTATCGTGAATACGAGCGTATTTCTAAGGTCTGCCTGGAAGCGTGGCATGGCTAGCATGTCCGTGTACGTTCTCCACAGTGGGTCACGCAGGGACAAATCAACAGCAAGTGTACGCCAGTTGGTAAGCGAATAAAGGAAGCTTGTCCCGATGAATCCGTAGACGAAGATGGCTGTCAACAGTAGGGAAGGCAAGAGAATGAGCAGCCCTTTATTGCGGACCAGCCAGTGCGGATTGACCATGCTCTACGGACCAAAGCCTGCCGCATGCGCCTCACGGGCCAAGGTTTGAGCAAAGGCCTGAGCGTCACGCTGCACAACAAAATTCGTCAGCGCATCATTAAGCGCCTGCTGAAAAGCTGGGGGTGCGGCTGAACCGTGGATAACCGTAGGCACAGCCACGTCTTCGGCATACCTGTCCATTGACCACTGAAGGTAGGGACCGAACCGGGACCGGTCGCAGTCAGTTCGCGCACAGATGGAGCCCTTTATCAGATTGAAGTCTTCCTGAACGACGCGGTCCCCCATGGTCCGCAGCAGGTCAAGGGCTTCTGTAGGATTCGGGGCGTCTTTGGCCAGGGTAAAACCGTCAGTGACCAACAAGAATGTTCCTTCACTTCCAGGATGGGCAACCCAGCCAAAGTCAACATTTTCTTCCAGTCCGTTCTGGATTAATTCACCGTAAACCCAGTCCCCCATAGAGTAGAAGGCACAATCGCCTTCTCCCAGTTTTTCAGCTGCCTGGTCCCATGAAAGGGCTGCATGGTCCGTATTCTGGTAGTCAAGCAATCGGCCATAGTTCTCAATGGCTGCCATCACGTCGGAGTCTGTGAAGCTGACGGTTCCATTCCAAAGCCCTAAATACCTTTCTGGGCCGATAGTACCCACGAGAGTATTTTCGAACATGATCCCCGTGGCCCAGATACCAGTATCCCCCATACACATGGCTGGAATATTAACGCGTTGAAGCGATTCTGCGATACCAAGCAATTCCTCAAAGCTGAGCGAATCTTCAATAACAATTCCGTGTTCGGCGAGTAAGGGCTTGTTGTACCAAAGAGTATTGCTGCGATGAAGGTTCAGGATGACCAGATAGGGTTCTCCGTCCCGGCTAACCATATCTATGAGGGCGGGGGAGAACAATTCATACCAACCCTCGGCCTCGTAGAGATCCTTGAGCGATGCGACATAGTCGGGGTTGACGTAATACTCCATCAATTCGGCGCCGTGATGGGTTTGCCAGCTGTCTGGAGGGTTGCCGCCTAGGAGCCTGGTTTGGAGTATTGGACGGGCAGCTGAGCCTCCGCCGCCAGCGACTGAAGCGTTAATCAGGTCGACCTCCGGGTAGGCTACCCTGTATGCGTCAAGTACAGTTTCCAGCGCAGTGGCCTCACTGCCGGAGGTCCACCATGTGAAGACCTCTACCTGTTTTTCTGTGTCGGTTTGGTTGTTAGTGCCTTGGCAGGCAGCAAGGAGAAGTACGGGCAGGAACTTGAGGATACGCATTGCACAAAGATTTACAGCCACGAACCGGTGTGCCCGCCTATATGGAGTTGAACAGTTTTGAGCTCTGTAAATTCGTCAGTAGAAAACCGTCCTAGCTCACGCCCCAGCCCACTGTCCCCGTAGCCACCAAAGGGAAGTTCGGGATACCCGTCCATGAAACAGTTGATCCATATGGTGCCTGCGCGGATATTGCGGCTAACCTCAAAGGCGGTATCAACATTGGCGGTCCACAAGCCGGCGCTGAGCCCATAGAGAGTATCGTTAGCGATCTGTATGGTTTCCTCTTTTGTTTTGAACGTCAATATTGACAGTACCGGTCCAAATATTTCTTCCCGTGCGATAGCCATCTCTGGAGTCACTCCGTCAAATACAGTAGGTTCAAAAAATCGTCCGGTGGGGGTTGGGATACTGTGTCCACCTAGGCGCAGCCGCGAACCGCACGTTGTGCCGTTACTCACATAGCGTTTGATCTTCTCCAGTTGAGGAATATTGATGATGGCCCCAACCTTGGTGGCAGGGTCAAGGGGATCGCCAACGGGTATGGTACGTGCCAATTCAATCACACGTTCGGTGAATTCCTGGGCGATACGCTCGTCCAGCAGCAGTCGACTGCCGCTGTTGCAACACTCTCCCATGTTGAAGTAGACGCCAAACACGACTGGATCCAATGCAGCATCCAGGTCTGCGTCCGCGAATATGATATGGGGGTTCTTCCCTCCGAGCTCAAGAGAACAGCGTTTTAGGTTCCTGCCCGCCGCGGCAGCCACCTGGCGCCCCACGGCAGTTGATCCAGTGAATGAGATTACGTCAACGTCAGGGTGCTCGGACAAGCGACTTCCTACTGATGCACCAAGGCCGGTTACGACATTGATCACACCTTTGGGTACGCCGGCGTCATGCGCCAATCCGGCCAATTGCAGCGTGGTGCCTGGCGTCAATTCGCTGGGTTTGATCACGGCGGTACAGCCGACAGACAACGCGAATGGCAATTTCTGACTGATGATGAGCAGCGGAAAATTCCACGGAGTAATCATGCCTACCACCCCCGCAGGTTCGCGCAGTACTAGTCCGAGTTTATTTTCGCCAAGGCTGTTGTAAGCTTCGCCACAAGTGTGGCGGGCGAGCGTCGCTGCATAGCGCCACAGATCAGCCGCGGCATTCATTTCTGCTTTGGCCTGCGTAATAGGTTTTCCACTCTCAAGCGTTTCCAGTCTGGCTAGATCATCGTTATGTGTATCAATCAGGTCCGCCGTAGCATTCAGAATGCTTGCACGTTCCTGTCCAGACATACGGGGCCATGGTCCGGCATCAAAGGCGACGCGTGCCGCGCGCACCGCCCTATCAATGTCCGAGGCAGTCCCGAGTGCGTAGTCCCCGACGGTAGCATCGTGTGCAGGGCTCACGGTTGTGAACCGATCTCCAGTCTCTGAACGAGTGTTTGTGCCTCCTATCCAGTGATGCACCATTAGATTGGCTCTCTGATCATGGCAGCTCCCTTTTCACCAATCATGATGGAAGTTGCCTGTGTATTTCCGCTGATGAGGCGGGGCATGATGGAGGCGTCAATAACACGAAGTGCCTCAATCCCCCGTACACGAAGCTGTGTGTCTACTACGGCCTCGTTGTCGGTCCCCATCTTGCAGGACCCTACAGGATGATAATCATTTTTAGCCCATTTTCGGATATATGCCCCAATTTCTTCCTCGCTCTGCGCTTCTGGTCCAGGCAAGATCTCCTCATCAATGTATTGACGGAAAGAAGGCGCACCCAATATGCGCCGTCCCCATTTAAATCCTTCCATGGATACCTTGAGATCATTGGTGTCATCCAGGAAATTGGGATCAATTGCGGGATCATCAAACGGATCACTGCTGCGCAGTGTAATAGATCCAATGCTGCGCGGACGCAGATTACAGGTATTGATGGTTAAGCCGTGCCCCTTGATGGTCATGCGGCCATGGTCTACCACATATGCGGGCAGGCAGTGAATCTGTATATCGGGGGATCGGACTTCCGGGGAGCTTTTGAGGAAACAGCCAGCTTCACATACCGAGGCGGTCACTGGTCCGGTCTTGTACAGCAGATATTGAATACCATGCAAGATTGCCCTATTCCAGCGGTCGTGTTCGTTATAGCTGATGGGCTTACTTGAAGATGCAGCCAGGTACACATCCATGTGATCCTGGAAATTTCTGCCAACACCCGGCAGGTCATGTTCTACGGTAATCCCAAGCGCTTTCAATTCATCTGCAGGCCCGATCCCTGACAACAACAGAATCTTTGGAGAGTTGACCGCTCCGCCGCTGAGAATTACCTCCTGTTCCGCATTAGCCTGGACGCGTTTGCCGTTCTGAATGTACTCAATTCCCGTGGCATGCCCGTTTTCAAGCAGCACGCGTGTTGCAATTGCCCGGGTTTGAATGGTAAGATTCGGTTTGGGCGGGCGCAGAAACGCGGTCGCTGCACTTTCCCGGCGCACGTTTCGCTGTGTTACCTGGTAATAGCTCACGCCTGACTGGCGAGCGCCGTTCAAGTCAGGGTTATAGGGGATACCTACCTCCTGTGCTGATCTGACGAACGCGCGAGTAAGAAGATTTGATTGAACCTGATCTGCAATATTTAGTGGACCACCTCGTCCGTGATATTCGTCCACAAAACGCTCGTTGTTTTCTGACTTCTTGAAATATGGAAGTACATCTGTGTACCCCCAGCCGTCGCAGCCCAACTCACGCCACTCTTCGTAGTCCAGGCGATGCCCCCGGATGTAGATCATAGCGTTAATCGATGTACTGCCCCCCAGCGTACGTCCCTGAGGATAGTGCATTTCACGGTTGTTCAGACGTTTCTGGGGTACTGTCTTGAAGCACCAGTTTACATTTTTGCCGGTCAGCTTGGTGAAACCCGCCGGCATGTGGATCAATGGAGACCGATCGGAGGGGCCGGCTTCAAGTAGCAGTACCCGAGTATGTTGATCTTCGGCAAGACGGTGCGCTACGACACACCCTGCGGCACCCGCCCCAACAATTACATAGTCAAACGCACGCTGATGTAGCATGATATCAGCTTCCTTTATAGTCAGGTTTTCGGCGCTCAGAGAAACTCTGCACGCCTTCCTGACCATCGTCTGTGTATGCGCTGAGGGCACCTGCAATGGATTCAAGAGGTGCACTGCCGGCATCCAAAAGCTGTTTGGATATCTGTACAGCGATGGGAGCATTACTAGAGATTGTCGCAATCAGCTCATCTGCCGCATTAGATAATCGATCGGGTGAACACGCCTTGGTCACGAGTCCCCAGGCGAGGGCAGTCTTCACATCAATAGGATCCCCGGTGAGGATCATCATTTTGGCCCGGGCAATTCCGATTATCTTCGCTAATCGGGCGGTTCCGCTCCAGCCAGGGACTGCTGCAATCTTAACCTCAGGCATTGCGAAGGAAGCCGTACTTGCCGCGATGCGGATGTCGCATGCCAGAGCAAGCTCAAGCCCGCCGCCGAAAGCATATCCATTTATGAGCGCGATGACGGGTTGACGCAAGTTTGCCAGACGCGAAAAAACTCGCTGTCCTCTGGGGATCCATTCATTCCACATTCCGAGAGCATCCAGCGCTCCCCATGCCTTGATATCGGCGCCTGCACAAAATGCCTTGTCTCCTGCTCCTGAAAGCGTGACGACCCGTACTGTCCTGCTGGATTCAAGAGTGGCTAGGTGGGCCTCCAGAGTTTCTAGCATAGCGGGGGTGAGGGCGTTGCGTTTTGCTGGACGGTCAAGCGTCAGCTTTGCTACAGAGTCACAAATTTCAAGGTGGATGTTACTCATTCTCCCGAGACAGTTGGAGATTCATTGGTGCGGGATCAAACAATCGGGGATCCATCACGCTTAGTGAGGGGCTGACCTTGAGCTTCAGGAGAGTCTGTGCAAGGACATCACGCTCGAGATCAATTCCCGGGGCGATCTCGGTCACGGTCAGTCCTTCGGGCAGCAGACGCAGCACACAGCGTTCTGTAATGTAAGTAACATGTTGCCTCAGTCGAAGAGCCCGGTGCCCGCTGAAAGAAACATGTTCTACGGTAGGCACCAGCTTCTGGATTTTACCTTCCCTGAGAATGCTCAGTTTGCCTTCCTCAATAGTAAGTTGCAATCCACCAGTTGTAAATGTGCCAACAAACGTGAGATTGCGTGCACTGGCTGTGATGTCAATGAAGCCCCCCACGCCTGCGGTAACATGAGGACGTGCAGCAAGGCGTGAGACATTGACGCATCCTTCGGCACCGATCTGCATGAAAGACAGCAGACTCTGGTCAAACCCCCCACCTTGGAAATAAGTGAACTGATCAGGGGACGCGAGAATGGCCTGTGCACCGGAGGCACAGCCAAACTGAAAGTCCAGGAGAGGGATACCTCCAACTGCTCCCTGTTCGATGACCCAGGTCACATCATCAGACAATCCTTCTTCCAACAGGATGCGGGGGACCTGCGCGGATACCCCAAAACCCAGATTGACCGCATCCCCTTTCTTTAACTCCATTGCAGCCCGACGCGCCATCGGTTTGTAAGCCCCCCAGGGCATGAGATCGTAGGTAATCCCGTCGGGACGCTTCTCGCCGCTGATTGTCGGATCGTAGTCGGTGTTGGTGGTTTGCATCTGATCCGGCGCAGTGACCACATAGTCTACCACTACGCCTGGCACTCTGACCTCCTGTGACTTAAGCGTTCCAGAGTCCACCACGTGTTTGACCTGGGCGATCACAATGCCTCCGTTATTGTGAGCTGCAAGCGCCTGGTCATAGATGCCGAGGAACCCCCCTTCGTGTTCAGTGCCAATGTTGCCATGCCTGTCGGCGGTGGTTCCCCTGATGATGGCGACATCAACAGGTATCGATCGGTAGAATAGCCATTCATCACCGTCAAATGTAACCCGTTCAACGACATCAGGAGGGCTGCAATCATTCATCCGTGCACCAAGAAGTCCGGGATCAACAAACGTGTCCATCCCCACCTTGGTGAGTATTCCCGGTCTGTGAGCCGCAGCTTCACGATGCATGTGATACAATACTCCGCTGGGCAGGTTATAGGCCTCGACACGGTTTTCGCCAATCATTTGCCATATCCGCGGGGAGGGCATAGAGGAGGGGCCACTTGGCAGGGATCCGGCAACAACGCGTTTCAGCAGCCCATCATAGGCCAAGTGATCAATCCCGTCAATGCCATACATATCACCTGCCGCAATGGGATGAATCGTGGTCAGCCTGCGTGGGTGGCCCGTACTGGCCCAGTGCTGGCCGATAGCAGACAGCATGGCATCGGGACACCCCAGACCACTTGATGAACTCACGGTCACCACCGCGTCATCTTTGATCTGTTTGGCAGCAAAGGCAAATGAGCAAAACTCAGGCATAGGCTACTCTGACATGGGAGCCTGTCTGCGCAGCCTGTTCAACTGCCAAGGCAACCGCAAGCGAGCGAATGCCATCTTCAGCCGTTGCAGCCGGGGCTCCATTGCCCTGGACAGCGTTGTTGAAGCATCCTACTGCACGTTCGTAAAGATTGGTATGGGGTGGAAGTTCAATGTTCTCAAGCAGATCACCACGGCGGAGCGTGATGTTTCCAACTGGTTGCTGCGTCATGACATCTGTAGCAACCAATGATCCGTTGGTGCCATGAACCTCAAGTCCGGTTCCAGCGTGGCCAATTACGAACGAGTCATGGAATTGAGCCAGTGTACCGTTGTTAAACCGCATGACACCCATTACCGTATCGGAGATTCCGTGTTCTCCGAGGCCCTGCGCCGAAGTGAATGCCGCCACGGATTCAACCTCATCATCCAAGATAAACCGAAGCGTATCTGTATCATGAACGGTTATGTCCAAGACCACCCCGGCTCCGGTTCCAGGATCCTTGATCCGCCAAGTCTGCAAATGTGGAGGCAGCATAACGGCGTGGAACACCCGAACTGCGAGTGGCTGCCCGATAGCACCGTCCTGGACAAGCTCGCGAAGTTTGCGGTGTGTGACAGCATTGCGCAGATGATGATTGGTCCCCATGACCACGCCAGCTCTAGTGCAGGCCTCTGCCATTTGCCGTGCGTCGGCAAGCGAGAGGGCAAGGGGTTTCTCACAGAGAACATGTTTCTGGACAGACGCGGCGGCCAGCGTCTGTGGCTTATGCAGCTCATTGGTGGTCCCTACGTAGACTACGTCGATGTCTGGATCCGCCAGAAATGCAGAGAGATCGGTATAGGTGCGTGCAATACCGAATTGTGCTCCAAATTCCCGTCCACGCTGCTGGGATCGGCTCAGAATGGCGGTTACCTGACTTTCGGGGCTTGCGTTAATGGCATTGATCATCCATTCCTTTGCGATCGTGCTCGCACCGACAATTCCCCAGTTGATAGACGACTTCACTCGCTTTTTAATGGTTATGATTGGGAACTCAAATGAATTTAACTAATCAGATTCAATCAGCGTACATGCACAGGTAGATCGCAGGTTCTTGTATACTGGATAAGTCTGTTCTCTTCGTTGTATAACCGCGGAGTTTATGGGGACAGTCGTTTATTTAAGGCTGTGATGATCTCCTATTAACGCATCGTGGGTGCCCAAATACGTTATCAGGGAGTCTGTGTCGAACCGCAGGATTTTTGTGAATTGCCAAGTGATAGTCTTTGTGTTTAACCGATGAATATAGCCGTATGCATCAAGCAGACCGCTGATACTGAATCCCGACCCACACTGGCCCCTGATGGATCCAGTGTTGGGGAAGAGGGCCTCGTATGGATAATAAACCCACACGACGAATCTGCCATTGAGGTGGCGGTGCGTCTACGTGATGAGCAGGAGGGTACCGTCACGCTCCTTGCCCTTGGACCGGATCGCGTAGAAAGCGCACTGCGGCAGGGCTTGGCTATGGGGGCCGATTTTGTAATGCATCTCCAGTGTGATACCATGCCTGATGATCCGAAGATTGTCGCAGGTGTACTTGCAAACACGATCAGCATGCGTGATTTTGACCTGGTTCTGACGGGTGAGGTGGCCATTGATGGTGCAGGAGCTCAAGTCCCGCAACGGTTAGGGGTACTACTGAATTGGCCATGCGTTACCGGTGTTGAAGAACTGGAAGTAACCTCAGATGGATTGACCGCCCGGCACCCTGTTGAGCAAGGTGATGAAATCCATAGATGCAACCTGCCAGCAATCGTCGGTATCAACCGCAGGATTGGTGAGCCGCGCTACCCATCCTTCAGAGGCATTATGAAGGCAAAGCGTAAACCCATAGAAAAAGAGGCGGCCGCGCTTGATGTAGCGCAGCTACAGATTGCGTCACTGGCTTTGCCTGCATCTAGGTCAGAAGGTAAAATTCTGGATTACAAGGATGGAGTTGCGGAGCGAGTCATCGCACTCTTGCGTGAGGAAGCCAAAGTCATCTGACCAATATGATCAAAGTTCTGGTTATAGCGGAATCAAGCGGAGGTCGCCTGAGTGTATCCACTCTTGAGGTATGCAGGGCCGCGTCCGAACTTTCAGCGCGTTTAGGCGGTCGCTGGGGGATGCTGGTTGATCAAAGGGCCGCGGCAACCGCTGGGGTACTTGCGCCGGAGGTTTCTGTTTATGATCTGCAGGGAGTAGCGTATGCCGGTCCAGAAATGTTGTCTGATATCGCGGCCCAAGTCGCAAAGGCGGCGGACATGGTCATCATGCCGGCCACATTAACTGGCAAGGATATGATGGGGCGATTGGCGCAGAAGCTGGATGCTCCCCTGGCACAGGATTGTACGGGTTTTGAGGTGATCGCGGGTAGCACTGTTTTCAAACGAGCATTGTACGGGGGGAAGGTGATCGCCCACGTAAAGCTGTCCGGAGAGCCGACTCTGGTCAGTTTTCGACCAAGATCATATGAACCAATCCTGCAGTCAGGTGAAGTCGTGAAAGCACACTCAAGTGAGTTGCACCTACCAGAGTTGATGGCTACGGTAACGCTTCAGGAAAAAGCTTCTAGTGAGCGTCCTGAAGTGACGGAAGCCTCAATTGTCGTTAGTGGAGGCCGGGGTCTGCAGGGACCGGAGAACTGGCATGTACTGGAGGATCTACTGGATGCACTGGGTCCAGATGCTGCTCTGGGCTGTTCACGTCCGGTGAGTGATGAGAATTGGCGCCCGCACAGCGAACATGTGGGCCAGACGGGTCGTGCGGTTGCTCCCGATCTGTATATCGCAGTAGGTATTTCTGGGGCAACACAGCATGTTGCTGGCATTGTCCGATCGAAGTGTATTCTTGCAATCAACAAGGATCCGGCGGCCCCGATATTCAAAATTGCCGACTATGGCATCGTCGGAGATTTATTTGAAGTCGTTCCGGCACTTGCGGCCGCCATTCGCACTGGAGCATAGCCTGAGTTGTCGGGTGCGGAAGATCGTGTCTGGCAGGTCTATCCAGGGATCAGCAGCAATAGTCTACGCTTGCTCCGTCGAGGGGGAAGCCGGGTCTTCTACTCAATTGAGCAGTAGTCCAAGGAGTGCCCCACCTGCGACAAGCCAGACCGCGTTTACCTTATAGCGGAGGCTCGCTACTGCCGCAAGCAGAAAGATCACCGCAGGTGCCCAGCCGGTCAATACACTGATCCCTAATCGTATGGTCACGACCAAC
The DNA here is from genome assembly GCA_028875125.1 of Bacteroidota bacterium. Taxonomy (GTDB): domain Bacteria; phylum Bacteroidota; class Rhodothermia; order Rhodothermales; family Bin80; genus Bin80. The sequence continues at coordinate 14,071 of JAPPGC010000024.1, forward strand.
ATAAGTGCAACTGCACTGACGTTTACTGCATTCAGGAATGATCCCATGAGCATTGACTTTCGAAGACGGGGGATGAGCGGATTCAGTATGCTGACAAACACAAAGGACGGCAGGAAGATCGCTAAAGTAGCTATCACGCCGCCCTGCCAGCCCCCCAGGAAAACGCCAATAAATGTAGCGGTGGTGAGCACAGGTCCCGGGGTGAACTGACCAATAGCTACTGCGTCCAGCAGCTGCTGTTCGGTCAGCCAGCCGTAGGTCTGTACTAGGCCCCCCTCTAGAAAGGCGATAAGCACATAACCACTCCCATACAGTACCGCACCAACCTTGAGGAAGAACCATCCCAGGGTCCAGATGCTGTATTCCACTTTGGGAGTTTGCAGGAATCCAACAATAAAAGGTAGTACTCCAAAGGCTGCGAGATGGCGACGCCACAGGTAGAGTCCCCCCAAGCCGAGTAGCCCCCCTCCCAGCATAGCAAGCACTTCATTGACGCCCAGCAGTAGCGCTACAGAGACGACGGCACCGATAGGGACCAGTGCCCAGGCCTTGACGGCAGATTTTCCTAAACGCCACAGCGCTCCCAGGATGATTGCGAGTACAGCAGGCTTAATACCGCGCAGGAACGGTTCGACCTCGGGCACTTCGCCATACGAGGCATACAGCCACCCGAGCACGCCAGTCATGAGCGCTGCTGGGAGGATGAAGCAGAGGCCCGCAACGACCAGCCCACCAAACCCACGCTGTTCATAGCCGACATGCATGGCCATTTCTGTGGAATTTGGACCGGGGATCAGGTTGGTCGCCCCAACCAGATCCAGGAAGTGTTCCCGGGTAAGCCATTTGCGTCGGGTGACCACCTCGTCATCCATCATTGCGATGACAGCCGCAGGCCCTCCAAAACCGATAAAACCTAACTTCAGAAACAGTCGTACCAGTTCACCCATCACATGGTCTTGATTTGATGTCCAGAAAGATAGAGATCAATTACGACGATCAATGCGTCTTTTGTCAGCGTTCGGTCAGCTGGCTTCGTAAACGTGACCACAGCGGTCGTTTTTCATATGCTGCGCTTCCCCCCGGGGCATCATGCGTTACGCTGCGCGACGAGGCAGGAACATCGCAGGCTTCCACTGCAGCACTGCGTGCATTATGCCATCTGGGAGGTGGATGGCGGATTACAGCGCGCGTATTGCTGATCATCCCACGACCAATACGTGATGCAGTTTACCAGATTATCGCCCGTAACCGGCGTCGAAGGATCACTGATTGCGAAGCAACTCAAAATAGCGCTGAATAAGCGCCTGATAGTCTTTTGTGTATCCGCTTTCGAGCGCATCCATGAGCGCGCGTCGCAGCTCATCCTGGGTCAGGTTATTTTGCAATTCTCCGGGACTCACACGCTCAATGTCGGTACTTCGGCGTCCTTCGCGTCGTTCTTCTTCTCCCCGTTCCTGCAGACTGCGCGATGCATCCAGCAGTCTGGTCAAAATCTGCTGCTGGCGCTGACGCGTCGGACGGTTTACTTGGCCCGTCTGTAATTCCTGAATTGATTCGGCCATCTGCTCCGCAATCCGTTCCAGGTCACCGGCTAATTGGCTTGCCAGGTCGCGTTCCCTTGCCAGTTCGGTGAGTTGGCGCCGCATCGCTTCCTGCTGGCCGGCGAGTTGCCGCAGGCGTTCCTGCATGTCTGCGCTCATACGCTCTCCCGGTGATCGCCCGAAAAATTCTTCAAGCGCCTGGTTCAGCTGATCCTGTTGCATGGCCATCTGCTGAAGCTGCTGAATCATTTGCTCCATGGACATCGCTCCACCACTGCTGGAGGACGAGGCATCCATGAGCTGGTCCAGCAAATCGCTCAACAGCAAGGCCAAATTATTCAGGTTGGTCATTGCCTCGGCGGCGCTGGACTCAGCTGCGAGCTTGTTGCTCTCCGTAAGCAATTCGATGGAACTCTCCATACTCATCAGCGCATTGCCGGCAAACTCTTGGACATCCCGCGAAATTTGGGGCAAAGTGCGCCCCAGAGACTGGATTGAGTCGGCAACGACTGTTCCACCGATTGCCAGAACTGACTGTTCCCGCGCGAAATCGCGCAGTAGGGGGCTGTCCCGGGTGGCATCTGCAATGTTACGGCGCAGGTCTTCCTGGTCATAGGACAGTCGTAGAACATTGCTCAGGATAAGTCTGAGAGCAGCCATGTTGACTTGCATCTGCTGTCCCTGCATTCCCATCTGGACATTTTGCAGGTCAGACTGAAGTTGCTGCATACTCTGACTCATTTGCTGTTGCCCCTGGTTAGCCTGTTGCATCTGACCAGACTGCATTTGCTGGGCATTCTCCCGCATGCCTTCGGGTAGCTCTTGTGCCTGCGTTTGTTCATTGAGCTGCTCCATTTGCTGTACAGGGGCTCGTTGCAGTTCCCGCATGCGATCAGCAATTTCTTCCATTCTGGCTTCAATGGCTGACATCTCGTCGGCAGCCTGCATTTGCTCCTCTGCGAGCTCCCCAGGCGTTTCCGTCGGAGTATCTTCTGCTGTTTGTTCTGCCAGGTTATCCTGCACCTCTTGAAGGTCCTCAGCACGTCGCTCCGTTTCTTCCAGCTGCTGCTGCACTTGGAAATTTTTGAACAATTCGAGGGTCCGCTCTATTCGTTCTCGGAACATCTCCTCATTGAATTCAAAATCTTCGAGCGACTCCTGCATGAGGGCCGGGTCAAACTCAGTAAGGGCTTCCTGCAACTGCTCGAGTGCCTCCGCGAGCTCTGGAGAGGTGATTTCTTCGGTCACATTCTGCAACTCTTGAAATAAATTCAGTAATTCGTCGCTGACCAGATCATGGTCGGCCATCTGCTCAGCCGCCTCCTCCATATTGTTAGTCAGTTCATCTACACGGTTTTGCAGTTCCTCCTGCGCTTGGCGTAAGCTTTCCAGGCTCTGCTGGTCGTCCCAGTCGGCATCCTGCTTCTCTCGAAGCTCGTCACGCAGCTCTTCAAATTGTTCGCGGACATTTTCCGCATCATCAATGAGCGACTCAAGACCGGATTCTGTTTCATCTTGTGTGGACTCCAGGGCTTCGTATCGTTCAGCAATTGAGGGAAGGCGCAACTTTTGTGTGGCAGAAACACTTTTCTTCGGGCCGTTGTAGCCGTCGTTATCCCAGACTGTCACGAAGTAGCTGATTACATCGCCAGGTACAATATCCAGCCCTGTTGTCGTTCCGAGGTCCCAGAGGTACTGGACCTCGGGGGCGCCCGGCAGCGACAGTATTATTTCCTCGAAGGTCTCCATAGTATCTCCAAATCGGCTGTCAGACAGCCGCCAGGAGAGTGTTAGCCGTGAAAAACCAAAATCATCCCGGACACGAATATCAAGTGGAACCAACAGCGAAAAATCCATATTTGTCTGAGGAGCCGGAGAAATCAGTTCTACAGAGGGGTATTGATCAATGAGGGGGGTAATTGAATAGGTGATCGGATCTAGATTCTGCACACCGCTGCGGGACTGCAGAATGATGCGATACGTGGTTTCCTCATGGAGCGTGAACGCTCCAGCCATGTCATCAAGAACAAGATCCTGATCCGAGTTATCCATAGATAACCAGGCCGAAACATCAGGATCACTTGATCGAACGCGAATATTTGCTACGGTGCCTTGCAATGCCGTGATATTTCCGGTTCCAGGCGGTAGTTGTTCCGCGGGGAGTCCCGTGTAGGCAGGGGGGCGCAAAGTTACCTGCAGGTTACGAAGAATTGGGCGATCAATTACGGTCACGTCGTACCAGAGCGACCTTACAGAACCAGCCACTGCTCGATATCTCAGGGGCAGGCGAAGGTTGTGTTCCTGGTGCAGGAACCGACCAGATGCATCAGGTTGGACACTTTGCGAGCGAAGGCTGCTTTCGCCAGGCACTCCGAGCTCGAAGGTTACGATTTCCGGGAGCGTTTCGCCTGAGGCTGTGGCAATGATAGTTAAGGAGTCTCCCCTGGTAACTTCAATACTGCCAGGAGTAACTGCCAACGCGAACGGTGCGGGGCGTTCGAAAGTTGTCCCCGGAGAGAACAGGCGAATCGAAGCGTCCCGGAATCCTTGGGGAGCTGCCAGGGTTAGCACGACAATAAGCCCTAGCGGGATTGCAGCATATCGGCTCCAGACCATTGGTTGCCTCCAGTTCACTTTCTCAATGAGTGGCAAGCTGGAAACTTCGGTGTTGAGTGCTTTTACTGCACTGTCTACCAGAGAACGTGGGGCTGCACTGGATTCACCATTACAAAGCTCAAGCAGGCTGACCAGTTTACTCTGCACGTGAGGTTGATTTCTGGTTACACTATGTGCAATCGTTTTGTAGCGTTTGCGGCCAAGCCATCCCGTCATCCACGGGCGAACTACAAACCAAGACAGTAGTGCAACGCCTGTGCCGATCCAGACCCAGAAGAGTGCGCCGCGCCAAAGAGTTGGAAGCCACAGACGCATCTCTGCCGTAAGGAGTATAAGCAGCGTACCTGTGAGTGTAGTGATGAGCAGAATAAGACCAACCGCGACACGTTCTGTGATTAGTCGTCCCCAGCAAGTCCGTAGTCGGATCTGGACTCCATGCAGAATACGTTTGGACTCGTCACTCATCGTGTCATGTGTACCGCTGATGATCGTCAACGGTTTCATCGGTATTCAAGGCTGGAGCGGCGCATTTAAGTAGTATTATTTGTACAGTGGTTCGACTATATCAATAACGTTCTTCAATTATGACTGATTGTGCAGCAATAATTCTCGGGGGCGGTACAGGCTCGAGATTATTTCCACTAACCCTGCTTCGTTCCAAGCCTGCTGTGCCGCTTGCAGGCAAGTATCGGCTCATTGACGTTCCGGTTTCGAACTGTATTAATTCAGGGATCAGCAAGATTTTTGTTTTAACCCAGTTCAACTCTGCCAGCCTGAATCGCCATTTGGCACATACATACAGGTTTGACGATTATCGGCGAGGTTTCGTGACGGTTTTGGCTGCAGAACAGACACAGAAATCCGCGAACTGGTTTCAGGGAACCGCTGATGCTGTTCGCCAGAGTATCCCTCATGTCGCAGTCTATCGACATGAGCATGTACTGATTCTTTCGGGAGATCAGCTCTATTCAATGGACTATCGGAAACTCCTGGATAGTCATGTCGACAGCAAGGCTACTGTGACAGTTGCTACTATCCCGGTTACGGCGGAAGAGGCTTCTGCATTCGGAATTCTCAAGACAGATGAATATCAGCGGATCACCGAGTTTCACGAAAAACCGCAGGATCTGACTGGCAAAGAAAGCCCGGTCAGCGCGCCTATGAAAGCAGCAGGCCGGGTATATCTGGCTTCCATGGGCATTTACGTATTCAATAGTGAACTCCTCTTCAAGATTCTAAACGAGGAACCGGACCACCATGACTTTGGGAAGCAAATTATTCCGCACGTAATCGAAAGAATGCGCGTGGTCAGTTATCCGTTCGAGGGTTACTGGAGTGATATTGGAACGATCCGGTCCTATTATGATGCCAGCTTAATGCTGGCCGACTCACAGCCGGGGTACAATCTTTACAATCCTGCAATGCGCCTGTATACCCATGCGAGGATGCTTGCACCGGCCAGGATTTCTGGAGCAAAACTTACCGACAGCCTGGTCTCCGAAGGATGCGCAATCGGCAAGAGCGAGGTCACCGGATCAGTGATTGGTATCCGCACACAAATTGGCGATCATACAACTATCCGCAATTCAGTGGTTTTGGGTGCAGATTACTACCCTTGGCACGGTACGGAAATTCGCGAGCGTGTTGAGGGGCCAGAGCGGCCCGGGATCGGAGACAATTCGGTTATTGAGGGGGCAATCGTAGACAAAAATGTAGCCATTGGCAGTAGATGCATCATACGTAACACTGAAGGCGTACAAGAGCATGACGGTCAAGATTTATATATCCGCGACGGGGTCGTTGTGATCCCGAAGAATGTTACGATCCCGGACGAAACTGTAATCTGATGCAGCTGGATACGAACAGACGATGGACCATTTTTCTATTTGCCGGATTGGTTGTCTTTGCGGGATGCAGGACCTATGGTGGTTCTGAAGACGAGATTGCTCAGAGTCTGTCTGTAACAGTGCAGCAGATAGCGGCGGAGGCCTCGGCAATGGAATTGGAAGCCGTCAGGCTTGCTGAGGCCGCAGCTACAGATCCCGAATTGTCCGCTTATAGTGACCGTATGCAGGTCATAGCTTCTGGGTACATGGCGGTGGTACAGAGGCAGGAGGAGTTGATCAACGAGGTATTGGCGACTGGAGATAACGTGCTGACAAACTGGGTTGGACGGGCCCGATATGGAGTTTTGCATCGGGCATTCGGTGCACTGATCAGTGAAAGAGAATTGGCGCAGTCCAAGCGGCAAACGCTCTCCAGAGACCTCGGAATATACCTCGGCCTTAAACAGCGGGAGCAGGTGCCAGAAGAAGGACGCTTCCAGATCAGACCACACCACTATAACCGGTCGCACAACGCTATAGATTTGAAGGACCTGTTGGCTGATATAGAATCCGTGTCCGTTCCATAGCCTTGCCGAAGCAGGGCGTGTACCGATTGCAGTGGACACATGATCCTGAAGGTAGCATTTTGTTTAGTTACAGCAGTAGGCGGCTTGATTGCGGGGTGGACCGTGCAGGCGCAGGTACCGAATGACTCGCTGAGCCACTACGAATTGGGGGAGATTGTTGTAGGCCCACAGGGCAGTTCAACCGTGGCTTCTCCTGTATCAACGATGCAGCGCGTCCGTCTGGCCGACATTGCACAGACAGACGTGGCTTCAATAGACTATGTTCTCCGGCTTGTTCCGTCCGCACATCTGCAGACAAACTCGCGTGGAGAGTCACTGATTTACCTGCGTGGGTCAGGTGAGCGGCAGGTAAGCATATTCTTTGATGGGGCACTGCTCAATGTTCCATGGGATAACCGTATAGACTTGAGCCTGATTCCCTCAGAAGTTGTCGGAGAAATCTCAATTGCCAAGGGCGTGCCGTCAGTGCTCTATGGGGCCAACGTCCTTGGTGGGGCTATCAATCTTACTTCTAGGCAGCTCAGTAATCAGGGGACTTTTACGCAGTTGTCAGGAATTACCGGCTCGTATGGCTCGCAGCAGGCCCGACTCACATGGCTTCGCCGCACGGAGCGGTTCCAGTCCACGGTTTTTGCGGGCGTATCAGATCAGAATGGGCTAGGGGTTCCTGATGATGCAGATTTACCGTACAGTCAACATTCCGATGTACGAACCAATACAGACCGTCGCATGCAGTCTTTATTTGGTCAGGTGGCCTACAATGTAGGCAGTGGTGGCAGTATTGGTATTTCGCTTCTGAGCCTTGGCGGCAAAAAGGGCGTTGCCCCCGAAGGTCACCTGGATCCCGAGGTGTTCAGGGTGCGATTCTGGCGGTATCCAGAGAGGGAGACCAATATGGCCATTTTCAGTGGTCAGCTTCGTGTTCGGAACGGGACCTTACGCGGAGCTGCCTGGGTCAGCCGTTTTGGCCAGACGATTGCACAGTACTCGAATGCATCCTATCGCGAACAACTCAGCACCCAAATTGACCAAGATGATACGTATGGGTTGCGTCTTGCCTACCTGCGTGATTTTTCAGGAAATGGGGTGCTTCGGACCGCGGTAAATTGGTTGTCGTCAAGCCATGAGCAACAGGACCTTGCTATTGGAGAGATTCCCCTTGTGAGACTCTTTTCACAGCGGGTTCTCAGCAACGGTATTGAATACACAAAGACGGGGCGCTTAAATGTTACAGTAGGTGCCAGTATGGATGTTTTTGCAACTCCAAAAACCGGTGACAAGCCGGGTCGGGGCCCACAAACAGGTATGGGCGTCACCTTGGGACTCTCTCAGGACCTTACTCCGGGTATTACGATAAGGGGAGTTGCAGGGCGTAAAGTACGTTTTCCAACGATGCGTGAGCTGTTCGGGGAAGCGTTAGGGAGGTTTCTTGTGAATCCTGATCTCGTACCTGAATCCTCTATATTGACAGAGGTTGCCGTGCGTATTGAGCATGGTGAAACTACTGCAGAGGCGATTTTCTTTCTTAACCGGACCCACAACACGATCGGGCAAAGGATGGTCCTATTAGAAGGCGAAACGCGCTCCCGGCGGCAGCGTGTCAATCTTGATGAAAGCAGGGTACTTGGGCTCGAGGCTACGTTGGTCTCCCGCATAAAGTCAAGGGTGCTGGCAAGCTGCAGCATGACTATAATGCGTGCACGGGCGGTTACCGCCAATGGTACGGAGCCACTTGTGGAGAAACCGTCCGGGGTCGGAGGATGCAGGATTAGTTATCGGTCTGCGGGTGGCTTTTCGGTGGCACTGGAGGAACAATATACAGGCAAGGCACACGGACTAGCACAGGATAACGCATTCGTACCGCTTGAGCGCTCTATGGTAACTAATATTCGGTTGGCCTGGCTTCTCCTGTATAAACAATATTCGGCCGAGATTTTTGCACGGGGCAACAATATCACCGACGCTGTGACACTGCCGCAATTGGGTCTGCCCGGGCCGGGGAGGGCTTTACACGGGGGCGTTCAAGTAACTTTTTGAGGGAGATAGCTGTGGGCTAGAGCCGGAGCTGTAAACATCGGTTTAACTGTTGCCCAGGCATCCCTGAATAGCGCGGATTCCCTGTATGTATTCAGATGGGATTCAGAATCCCACTCGCTGTACGTTGTGATTACGTTTGAGAATTCAGCATCCACCCAGAGCTCAAGTTTTCTACAACCCTCTGCCTGTCGAATTTTTGGGGCGGTTACGGCAAAGAGATTGTAGAATGAGCTGACGGCATCGGGTCGCAATGTGAGGCGCACAATCCGGATCAGCATATTCAATGGTTCGTTTGGTTAAGTGCGTCGCGCAGTTTGCGTGTAGCTTTGGCTGCCATCTGGTCAAAATCCTTGTTCGGCGAAGCATAGAGGATGCTGCGGCTGCTATTTACGAGAACCAGACCTTTTGAGGTTGCTGCACGTGCAGCTGCTTTTACCGACCCCCCCTGTGCACCCACGCCAGGGATCAGGAAGGGGATGGTTGGATGCTGATCGCGCAGCCGTTGAAGCTCATGGGGCTTGGTTGCCCCCACCACGAACCCGACAGAGCCAGATGATTTTTCCCCCCAAGCGGCAGCTAGACTGGCGACATGTTCGTATAGCGGTTTTCCGTTCACGATCAGTGACTGCAATTCATCACTACTTGGGTTGGATGTTCGCACCAGGACAAAGGTTGCTCGGTCGCGATATTCAAGGAATGGTTGTACCGCATCAAAACCCATGTAAGGTGCAACCGTACAGCCATCAGCCCCCAGCAAGTCGAAGATGCTTGAAGCATAGCTGCGGGCCGTATTGCCGATATCGCCACGTTTGGCATCCACAATGCATAGTGCATGGTTCGGGATCAGGTCAATGGTCGCAGCAAGGGTGCTAAATCCACCGCTTCCCAGGTTTTCGTAGAAGGCCGCATTGAGCTTATAAGCACAGGCATAGGGAGCCGTAGCCTGTATGATTGCGCTGTTAAAAGCCAGGATAGCAGCCTCCGGTGTCGCGTATTTTTGACGCAGAGCTTCAGGGAGTTTTGCGATATCTGGATCCAATCCTACGCAAACCATGCTATCGCACGCAGACTGAGCATTGCGTAAGCGTTCAGTGAAGTTAGACTCCATGCGTGCAAGAGGGATGCTGACAGGATAATTCCTAAATTAGTGTTTGCGCAGGAATTGGGTGGTGTTTGATTCGGAGTGTTTCTGTGGGTCCTTCGGAGGGGCTTAGGCGGTATCGCACCTGGTTGGTCTGGTTTTCATACCCAGAGGTCCGATTTATCCGGGACTCGTTCCAGTGAAGTGACGCGGTATCTGCCACTAGCGTCCGGGATTGGCAAAGCTGCACTGCGAGGACCGTGAATTGGTACCGTACAAGTACATAATTCCCAGGGTTGCGTTGGTATTGATGCGCTACAAGGCTCTGGTCCAACACTAATGTAGGGTTTCTCCGTGGCCTGAACCCAGATCCAAAGGGTCTCATTATGAATTCAAAGAGTGAGTGTCTGTCAGAATCTGATTGAGCATAGACACTTGCTATGTGTACAACCAGTCTGTAAGTTTTCGTAATTGTTCAACGGTGGTTTTTTACTGAACCCCGAAAACTCTAAGCTCATGTCAGTTGCCAGAGAAATTCTAAAGGAACCGAAACTCAGTATGGGTATCGAGGAGGAGTACCTCATCGTAGAGGAAGATACCGGAAAACTCATTCGCGAAGTGCCGCCCTCAATGCTGCAAGATGCACAGGAGGCTCTCGGCGGGCAGGTCTCGCAGGAATTTTTCCAATCCCAGATAGAGGTTGGAACCCATGTTTGTGCAAACGTGCAGGAGGCAAAGGCCGAGCTGGTTCGATTACGCAGAACAGTATATGATGTGGTGGAGCCGTACGGACTCGCGATTATTGCCGCGTCTTCACATCCAAATGCTTCCTACGTTACCCAGCGTCATACCCCCCGGGACCGCTATGAAATCCTGGCACAGAACATGCAGGTGATCGCCCAGAGAATGGTCATCTGCGGAATGCATATACATGCGGGGATTGAGAGTGACAATCTACGGATTGACATGATGAACCAAACCACCTATGTACTGCCACATCTATTGGCTTTGAGCTCGTCGTCACCTTACTGGGAAGGCCAGGATACGGGTCTAATGTCATACCGTATTGCGGTCTGGAACGAAATTCCGCGCACAGGACTGCCAGAACACTTCGAGAGCTATGCAGAATTTGAGCGGCATGTCGATGTATTGGTTCATGCTGGTGTGATAGAGGACAGCACGAAGATCTGGTGGGATATTCGACCTAGTCACCGCTTCCCCACACTAGAGATGCGGGTGACCGACATTTGTACAAGAGTAGAGGATGCGATCTGCATCGCGGCGTTGTATCAGTGCTGGTTGCATATGCTGTGGCGCCTGCGCCGGGAAAACCAGCGTTGGCGCAGCTATGCTAACATGCTGTTATACGAAAACCGTTGGCGTGCCCAGCGTTACGGGATTGATGGAGCACTGATTGATTTTGGGAGGGGGCTAACGATCCCTTACGCGGAGTTGCTTGAAGAGTTATTGGAGTCAGTTACGCCGGATGCAGAAATCCTGGGCTGCGTGGAAGAGATCCAGCATGCACGCACGATCCTGGAGCGGGGGACCAGCGCACACTGGCAACGCAATGCTTACAAAGAAGCAAAGCGGAAAGGGGCCACAACTGAGCAGGCCATTAAGGCAGTGGTGGACATGCTCATCCGGGAAACCATGCACGGAGTATAGCCATCACTCTTCTGGAGGAAAAACGGTGAACTGCGTCTTGTCTCTGGCCAGGCTACCAAACAGACCGTGTGCACCATAAAGAGTCGGAATGGCATTGGGAATAACTCCGGGACCAAACGTCCCCTCCCCTCCTTGCTGTAACTCGGCAGATCTGACAAAATCGGACAGATTGCGATCCAGCGAATTCACGTAGACCACGTTGCGGCCGTAGAAGTTGACTCCTATCCACGGATAGACTAACTCGATCGTGCCGTCAGGAAACCTAAGAAAGTTGCCCTCTGTAATGATTGGAGATCCACTGAGTCTGAAGTCCTCCAGAGTGAGATCGGAATCGTTCTCCAAGAATCCTGCTGCACTTGGCACCAGAAGATCCTCTCGCACGTCAAAAGCTTCCGTTACTAGTGTGAAGCTGCTCTGGGTTTGATCACTACCACGACCAGGCGTCACAATGAGGGTCAGTTGTTCATCCGACAGATATGTTCCTGCCTCGGGCGAGGCACTCAGGATTTCCAAAACAGTCGGGACATTGGTGGTTCCTGTGATCGTAGTCGCCACACCAGGAACGGTTACCTTCAAATCATAGCGTGCACCGGGTTGTATGATATGTTTGGGGCCGAGGTATTCGTAAACTCCGGGCTTTACAGTGGATGCCTCCAGCAGCAAATTCGTTGAGCCTGTACTGAGTACGACCTCCGCATTCGTAATGGCACGCTCCTCAAAATCACTGGATTGGTTTTCCGGTATAATCCTGCTCAAACGTGCCTGGGGGACCGGCTCATTTGCGATGAGTGTGAGCTCAACCACGGTTTCATAGTCCAGTACACTGAAGTCTGCGGAATCACAGGCAGCGAGAAACAGGAGCAGTCCGGCAAATGGAATCTGTCTGAACATCAGAAATCAAGCGTGAAGGATAAGTTGGGAAGAGGGATTGGTATTTGTGGAATGGTTGATCTGGAGAGCGTACCGTCATCTTCAACCTCGTTAAAGATGAACCAGGTATTGCTCCTTGCATAGATGTTGATGACCTGCATTTGCAGCGTGTAATCTGCAAATCGCTTTAATGAACCGGTCCAGGTCACTCCCAGATCAAGGCGATGATAGGCCGGTAATCTGGATTGATTAAGGCCAGGGGATACCAGCAGATCAGTTTGTTCCAGGCCATTCGCAAAATCCAGATCATGGATGGTGTAGGAAGCTTCTGGGCGTGTGTAAGCCTGTCCTGTAGCGAATGTAAATACAGCTCCAAGTTCCCAACGTCGAGAGATTCGCCATTGGCCCACCACATTCAGGTCATGAAGTCGGTCGTTACGCGGAACAAAGATTTGGGACTCTCCGAACAAATCCTGATTCAGCCTCGGATAAGCCCGGTTCGTATGAGACAGGGTGTACGCGATAAAACCGTTGATTCGGCCCTCCTGGCGTGACAGCTGTACTTCTGCACCGCGTGCCATCCCTTCGCCAAAGGCAAACAATTCTGAATATTCCAGACCCGCCAGGCCGGTACTGAACGGATCAAGCACAAAAAGCTGTCGCATGGTCCTATAGTAAACTTCCGTATCTAGTGTGATCCCGCTGGACAGGTTGGTCTTCAAGCCCAGAATGATTTGGTCGCCGTACGCTGGTTTGACCCCTTCACCACTTGTCAGCCAAAAGTCAAATCCAGAGAACACCTCATTGGTAATAAGGGTCAGGAACTGGTAATACCTTCCGGCGCTTGCCTGAAGCCGTGCGCCCGACTCCAGTTGCCGTTCGAGTGAAAGCCGGGGTGCTAGCGTAAAATGCCTTCCATAGCCGTAGTACGTACCTCTCAAGCCGGCAGAGATTGACCAGCTCTCCGTTGGGTGATAGGTGTCCTGCAGATAAAAGGACGCATGTTCGACCCTATTCCGTGTGTGGAATACTTCTCGGTCATCAAAAAAATTCGTTAGCGGCGCATTGAATATACCGGTCCATATTCCACCGGACAGATCATGTTTCGGTCCTGAGTAGTATTCAAAATCCGCCCGGATTGAGGTTTCCGCCACACGGTTAATCTGTTTAAAGTTAGTGCCGCTAAAAGTTGCACGCGGCATGGATTCGTACCAAGAGGTCGTCAATGTAACATTGGTGAAGAACTGATTGGACCACAGGTGCACCCAACTCCCGGCAACTGTCCGGTTACCGTAGCGCAGTTTGATCTCTATGCCTTCGGTAAAGGTGGAACGCAAGTAATCTGAACCCGCATAGAAGGAGAGGGAAAGCTTGTCGTTCTGGGATGCATCAAGGTTGACTTTTCCATTGAAATCGTAAAAGTAGAATGCGCGGGGTACGGCGTCAATGTCTTGCAGCGCTCCAAGTAGAGGTTCAAGGGTTGATCTCCTCACCGCAACCATCCAGGAGCCGCGGGAATACGGTCCTTCGGCAAAAGCTCTGGAGGCCAGCAGGCCAACGCTGAACTTTCCGTGTGTTTCGCGCCGGTTACCGTCCTTGTTTTGGACGTCCAGTACTGATCCTAGTACACCACCATAGCTAGCAGGAAAACCTCCCTTGTAGAGTCGTACATCCTTGATCGCGTCTGTGTTGAACGTCGAGAAAAATCCAAAAACATGGCTCGGGTTGTAGATTTTTGTGCGATCCAGAAGAATGAGTGTTTGCCCGGGATCACCCCCGCGGATGTAGAGGCCGCTTGAATAATCGGAGGACTGTGCTACGCCGGGCAGCAGCTGAAGAGATCGAAATACATCGGGTTCAAACACCTGTGGCAGTTGCTGAATGGTGGCTACACTGATTTGGCCTACCCCGATTGAGCGCTGTTCTCCCTCTGTGATACGGTCGGCCGATACCTCGAGGACCTCCAAGAGTTCTTCGGTGGTTGCCAACTCTACGTCAAGCCTGACCGATTCGCCTGGGGCAAGGACCACTTCGCGTGTAACCGTATCAAATCCTATGTAGGAGTATCGAACAGTGTAAGTTCCAGGTTCAATCCCCGAAATAGCATAATACCCTGACAGGTTGCTGGTCGCTCCTCGAAGGGTCCCCTCCAGGATTACGTTTGCAGCGATTAGCGTTTCTCCGTTAGAGGCGTCAGTAATGAATCCATCCAACGCGGAGAGCTCCTGACTATGCGCGGAGGTGGCAAAGAGGCCGAACGCAAACAGGAGTATGACTTTTGCAATAACCGAGAGGGTAGTCCGAGGGGGAGGCATTGCAGTTTACTTCCTCACAGGACGATTCAATTTAACTGAGATAAGGGATCAGGACTTCGGGCAGTTCATACGAGCAGGTTTCGGTTTGGTTATGCTCCAGCAAAGCCGCAACGACTCGGGGGAGCGCGAGTGCGCTGCCATTAAGCGTGTGTACGAGTTGTGGTTTGCCGCCACGCTCTGGACGAAACCGGATATTCATGCGGCGTGCCTGATAATCGGTAAAGTTCGAAATAGAGGATACCTCCAGCCACCGCTCCTGCCCGGCGCTCCATACTTCCAGGTCATACTGTTTGGTCTGGTTAAAGCCCAACTCACCTGCGCACATTAGTAGGCGTCGATAGGGCAGGTTCAATGCCTTCAGCAACGTTTCTGCATCACTGCGCATGCTTTCCAGAACCTCATAACTTTGTTCTGGGTGCGTAAGCTGCACGATCTCCACTTTATCGAACTGGTGTAACCGGTTGAGCCCACGCACGTGAGCGCCATAAGAGCCAGCTTCCCGTCGCCAACAGGGGGTATATGCACAGAGTTTGACGGGTAAGTCGGATTCAGACAGAATCTCGTCCCGAAAATAGTTCGTGAGCGGTACTTCGGCCGTGGGCACAGGATAGAGTCCATCCATGGCCACATGGTACATCTGTCCTTCCTTGTCGGGCAGTTGTCCGGTGCCACGCGCACTGGCTTCGTTCACGAGAAGTGGTGGACGAACCTCCCTGTACTTGCGTGTTGCGGCATCAAGGAAAAAATTGATCAGGGCTCTGTGCAGCCTTGCGCCGGCATCCATATAGAATGGAAATCCTGCGCCTGCTACCTTCGCCCCGCGTTCAAAGTCAATCAATCCGTGTCGGCGGGCAATCTCCCAGTGTGGCAGAGGATCAAACTCAAACGAGGGAATTTCACCGTGTTGGTAGACTGCTACATTGTCTGATTCGCTCAGTCCGTCAGGAACACTCTCATGCGGAAGGTTAGGGATCGTGAGTAGTAGTTCAGAGAGGGTTTGTTCTGCATTTGCGGCAGCCTCTCCAAGCTCTTTGATCTCTGCTTTAAGGCTTGATTGGCGTGCAATCGGGGCTTTTGCTGCTTCACGCTTTCCCTCACGCATAAGATTGCCGATATTCCGGCTCTCGGCATTTGCCTCCCGTTGCTTGGCCTGGAGGTTCGTCAGGGCCTCGCGACGGACTCGATCCTGTTCTAATACACGGTCAACGAGATCCATGCCTTCAGTGATTCCGCGCCGGGCAAGTGCCTGACAAACTTCCCGGGGGTTTGCTTGAATGAACTCAACACCAAGCATCTACCGGAGGATGTCCAGTCCTAGCAGACTTCTTGCGAAGCCGCAGGTGCGCTAAGGCTGCCATAAGGGGTAGGGGGCGGTAGTCGAGTTCGGTCTCTGCCTTCAGTGTGATGAGACCGGTATGTTTGGGGCGCCGCGCGGGTTGATTATCTGAGCTCTGCAAGACTGGCTTAATGAATTTTGGATTAAGGTCGAAGGCCTTCGCGATGGAAAGGGCGAAGTCGTACATATTCATAAACTCACGGCCGGACAGGTTATACACCCCAGTCTTCTGGAAGTGTATGATGCGAAGAATTCCCAGAGCAAGATCGTGGGTGTATGAGGGAGTACGCCATTGATCGGTATACGCTCCGATCATCTTTTTATTCTGGAGGTTGTCGCAGACCCATTCAACAAAATCCATTCGTTGGAGTCCTTCTGCCGCACCATAGACTACATTCGTTCGCACGACAGTCCATTTGCCGACCCCCGCTGCACGCGCAGCATTTTCACCCGCAAGCTTTGTTTTCCCATAAAAGTTCAGAGGTTCGGGACGTTCATTTTCGCGGTACGGTCCATTCTTGCCGTTAAACACAAAATCGGTAGATAACTGGATCAGGTGTATACCTCGACTATGGCATGCCTTTGCAAGCTGTTCAACCGCTTGTGCGTTCACACGCCAACACTCGTCACGGTTGGTCTCGCAGGCATCAACTGCGGTCATTGCTGCACAGTTGATCACGTACTCTGGCGAGAAGTCAGTGAAGATTCGCTGGATATCATCTGCTTGACAAACATCAAGTTTCTCATAGTCGTATGGCGGCGACTCCCGTGTGCGGGGCGCAGTTTCCCGGCCGGTGGCTAACAACTTATAGGAATCTCGTTCTCCGAATTTCTGAACAAGCTCTTGGCCCAGCAGTCCGTCGGCCCCAGTAATCAAGATGCGCTCATTGGCCATCAATTACGTGTTCGTATTTTGCCTATAGATCTCTACCCGAAATCGTCGCAATGAGATCGTCCTTCAGGTACACGGTGTCCGCAAGGGTGATCCTTCCTTTCAGGTGCAGGCGAAGTTCACGGCGCATAGCCGCTTTTTCGTAGCGTTCTTTCTCTAGCTCTGTTTCTGGATGTATTGGTTGCACCGCGGTTGGGCGGCCTTCATCGTCGAGTGCGACGAACGTAAAGTATGCATGATTGCATTCGCGCCGATCCTTTCGGTCCAGGTTTTCAGACTCTACAGAAAGTTCAACCTCGAGGGAGGAATTAAATGTCCGGTTCACCCAAGCCTCAATAATCACAACCTCGCCTAGAAAGAGCGGGGAACGAAACTCCACCGAATCGATCGCCATGGTTACGCATACCAGCCCCGCATGACGCATCGCGCAGATGGCGGCACATTTGTCCATCAACGAAAGCAGCCGGCCGCCAAACATGGTACCGTGGGCATTGGTATCGTTTGGCAGAACGATTTCGGACATCACACAGCGCGATGCACGCGGGGTTCTTGGTGGGTTCATGACCGTCAGGTCTTTTGTTTTTTCTTGCGGGCCGCCGGGAATAGAATATTATTCAGGATTAGCCGATAGCCTGGCGAGTTTTGATGCAGGCTCAGGTCAGTTGGAGGATCGCCCACGTAGTGTTGGTAGTCCTCGGGATCGTGGCCGGCATAGTAGGTAAATGTACCCTGACCGTAAGATCCATGCAGGTATTTGACTTCACCACGCTGTGGAACTTCGGCGAGCACGACCACATTGGGTTTAATGAGATGCTTTCTGAATGCAGTGGTTTGTCCGACGAACCCTTTCACTGTTCCGACATGGTTCTGTGTTAGCATGGAGGGGACAGGATCCCATTTGGCGCTGAATTCAAACAGTGTAAAATAGTCCAGTGCTGGATTTTGCAACTGCTGCGGGGGTGGCCCGGCATCAATATCGGAATGCTCATATTCAGCAGCGTTGAAACTTGGACGAAAGTCCTCAAAAGCGAGCGAGGCCGAATAATCCAGCTCCCCAATGGCATTAGGATTAATGGGATCCCCGTCGTACTCAGATGGAACGATGTCGGTTGCGTGTGCAGCCAAGGCAATATCATAGGTATCTGTACCGGAACACATGGCAAACAAAAAACCGCCCTCGCCAACGTACTGTTTGATGGTTTGCGCGACCAGCAGTTTTAGATGACTCACCTTTCGGTAACCGTGGCGATGGGCGGCTAATTCGGCATCGCGCTGCTGTTCAATGTACCAGGGCATATTCCGATATTGATAGAACTTGCCGTACTGTCCGGTAAAATCTTCGTGGTGAAGGTGCAGCCAATCGTAGGCAGACAGTGCGCCGCCGAGGACATCGTCATCGTAAATCATATCGTACGGCACCTCGGCATACTCCAGAGCGAGGAGTACCGCGTCGTCCCAGGGCAGGGTTTGTTGCGGGGCATACACGGCAATACGCGGGGGCGTTTCCAGTCTCACGAGGCCAGTGTTTGCGCGATCACTCTCCACTTCAGCAACAAGTCGGGCTGTTGCGGTCCCTGAAAGGGATTCGTGTACGATCCCGCGAAGGGCAAGCTCGTTACGTAGTCCAGGGAAATCTGCGGTTAGAAAAGCACCACCGCGAAAGTTCAACAGCCAGTCGACGGGTTCTCCCCGCTGGAGCGCCCAGTATACTGCACCGTAGGCCTTCAGGTGATCTGACTGGTCGTTATCCATAGGGATGAGAACATCCTGTGCGTCGGCTGGACAACAAATAAGTAACAGCAGCAATGCTGTAACACTATACACCTGCCGAGCGAAGTGCCCGTATGCGCTCACGTACCTTGTTGACCAGGAGTGAACCCGGGTATTGTGTGAGCAGATCGGTGTACGCTTGCAGTGCACCTGCAGCATCGCCTTGAAAGGTTTCAAGAATTTCGGCATAATAAAAAAGACTACGATCGAGCAGCGGGCTTTCTGGGTGTATGAGTGGGAGTTCGCCGAACGCCATCATGGCTTCATCTGGACGGTTATCAATCAGAAGGGCCCGGGCGCGTAGAAACCGGACATCATCTGCGATTGGATGTTGCCCCCACTGTGCCAGTATATCCTGAGCGACGCGCGCAGTTGCAGCTGGTTTGTGTTGTCGAAAGAGCAGCAGGGCCTGTGCGTAGCTTATGAGCGCACTATTAGTAGAGTCGGTGCCGGGGTCTTCCATGAGCAGTACGCCCACCTCAATGGCATCGTTGGCGGTCTCTTTGTCCATGTTGTCTCTAAGACTATTCAGGATAGATTGCGTCTCAGCAAAATTTCCAGCGTAGAAGTGTGTCATAGCCTCTTCAAATCGCGCTTTTGCCGCGAGTTCTCCGTCCGCTTGCTCGGCCAGACGCGCAAAGATGGTGCCAGCCTTATTAAGGTTACCATTCGCCAAAGCCAAGCGCCCTAAATCAAATCGGGCCTGATGGCCAATTGAGGAATTCGCATATCGTGTGGCCAAAAAGGTTAAGGTACGTTCGGCAGCCTCCTGATCTCTAAAAACGTCCTGATGTAGGGCACCGATTCGCGCCATCACAACGGAAGTCTGTGGATGTTCGGGAAAGTCCTTCAGGAATGTCTCATAAGCCTCAAGTGCATGCTTGTACCGCTCGGGGTTATTATTTTTTTCAGCCTGTAAACGATACATGTCCGCCATACCTAGGCGTGCATCAATGGATATGTCTACGCCGGGATATCCTTCAATTACAGACTGGAATGCCCGTCCGGCAACCACAAACGCATCGGCCTCTGCTGCACGCAGGGCAAACTGATAGATTCCCTGTCCACTGGCATCCGTGTCTTCTTCGAGTGCAATAACTTCCTCAAATGCTTGCTCAAAACTCCCCGCCTGCTCGTAGAGCCACGCCAGAAGGTCACGTAGTTGACGTAGACCGGGTTCAGATACGACACGCGCTTCCGTAATACGAATGGCATCTTCAAGGGCGCCATCCTGCTCCAGATCTCTACCGAGTCGACTGCGCACGTAATTCAGTTGTCGCTCGTTGATAGACAGAAGGTCCAGGTACTCCTGTGTAGCGAGTTCATGTTGTCCGGTAAGATTGTACAGCTGTGCAAGTTCTGCCTGAAACAGATTCGTATTGCCAATAACCCTTCTGCCCTGCTTTAATACGTCAATCGCTTGAAGAAGGAGGCGTACTTGAATCATGCTGGCATAGACTACGCGATAGACCGCTTCGGTGTCAGGAGCAGATCGCAGGAGTGCAGTCCAGGCTTCCATTGCTGCAGGTTCATCTCCACCGAGATAAAAGAGTTGTGCGCGTTCAGCTTCAAGTTCTGGCTGCACCGCAGAACTGCGCGTGAGCGCATCATCTAACAGTGCCACTGCATCGTCATATCGTTTAACATCGACATAAGCTTCCTTGAGCTTGTCAAAGAAAATCTTACGTTCGGGTTGTTCAGCGTACAAATCACGCAGGATGGCAATGGCGCGTTCAAACTGCATGCCCCGAAGGTACCCGAGGGCAAGTTGATACCGGGAAGCGGCATGTCCGTCAAGCTGCTCTTCCTCGGTAGGCGGGGGTGTTCGGTTCACACGCTGCGGTTGTGCCAGTGCCAAGTCGACAAATACAAACACACACAGGCAGCAAACAGTAAGAAATCGCATTCGGGATACTGAGATCATGCGGATTCGGAGAATACTACGTTATATTCTGATTGATCACTCCACGCGGGTGGACTAGCCGTAATGAATATGGACAGGCGCAGTATAAGTATTGTAGGAGCAACTGGATCCATAGGTACGCAGTGTTTGGATATTGTTCAAAAACATACGGATAAGTTACGTGTGGTAGCCCTTGCCGCCAATCGGAATGTAGACCTGCTGGTCAGACAGGCACGCACATTTGATCCTGATGTAGTTGCCATATCGGACAGGTCGTATACGCAGGCGCTTCGGAATGGACTTAAGGGGACTGGTATTCGTGTACTTGAAGGTGATGAGGGAGTATGTGCCTGTGCAACGCTTCCGGAAGCGGATATAGTACTTGGTGCTGCCTCGGGTATTGCAGGACTGAAATCTGTTCTAGCTGCTCTGGAAGCCGGAAAGGTATTGGCTTTGGCAAACAAAGAGACATTGGTAGCCGCCGGTGATCTTGCAATGCGGACAGCCAATTCGAACAAGGCTACGATTATACCGGTCGACAGTGAGCATGCAGGAGTGTTTCAGTGTTTAGAGGATAGTACGCGCTGTGTAGAGAAGATCATACTTACAGCGTCCGGGGGGCCATTCCGCAAGAGCGATCGTACAGCACTCAACAGTGTCACACCTAAGCAGGCTCTCAAGCACCCCAATTGGAACATGGGTGCCAAGGTGACGATCGATTCCGCCACCATGATGAATAAGGGCTTGGAGGTAATTGAAGCCTATTGGCTTTTCGGACTTCGTGAGGATCAGATTGAGGTAGTCGTGCATCCGCAATCGATTGTGCACGCAATGGTATTGTTTGAGGATGGGTCACTCAAAGCACAACTCAGTATGCCAGACATGCGGCTACCTATTCAGTATGCACTCAGCTATCCAGATCGATGGTCACTCCCGGAGGGGCGTGTAGACTGGACTCGTCCACAATCCCTGACTTTTGCTCCCCCCGATTTGGAGAAATTTCCATGTTTGCGTTTGGCGCGAGAGGCACTGGATGCTGGAGGGAATGCTCCAACCATACTCAATGCCGCCAACGAGGCCGCAGTAGACCTTTTCCTAAAAGAGCGATTAGGCTTTATGGGCATACCACGGATGGTAGAGGAGGCGCTTGGCAAGCTTGCAGGTTCCTCATGCAATACGTATGAAGAGATTCTACTCGTCGATCAGTCCGCACGACAATTTGTATTTGAGATGTCTAAAAGGTATCCATCCGCGAAAGTCATCTAGAATAAAACATCTCAGGAGTAGCGACATGTGATGTATCATTCGCAGTAGTTTACGAGAATACTTCTGCGAGCCCCTCCACAGGCATGCCTGCGGCCCGAGCGGTATCGGGTGCAAAAAAACTACAGCCGAACTGGTGGTACGAAACTTGTATACGTCCATGACGGCTATGGAGAGCTCGAAGTCTCAGAGGCCACCTGCAGGCTAATCCAGTCGTGCGCGAGTGAAAGCATGAAGATAGCCTACGAAAAAGCACTGGATAAGCTCGAGCGGTGGCTGTGTGGGAAGCCGCTGACTGACCGCCTTCCGGCGGAGTACCTCACCCAGTGTCATGAAGCAGCGGAGCTGGCGCCTGTCGCACTAACCTCGACAGCTATTTGGTTCGCATCGCACTTAGTCATGCAGGACCCTCCGATCGGGCCCGTGTCCAGAAAGGAATTGCCGGGACCAGCAGAGACGGGAAGCATCATGGCGTGGGGCAGGTCACGGGCATTGGGCACGCCGAGACGAAATCCTTGGCCGCCTAGATCGCGAAGCGGGGTGTGCCGGGCACGCGCGACGCCGCGATGTTCCGGTTGATGAGCGATTGCCTGCTACGAGTCACGGAGCTGGCGGCGGTGAAATAAAGGAAATTAAGTCCATCGTGGACGGTTCTGCCAGGCTATAAATCTGCGACAGCACGACAGACAAGGGGGGAGGACGATACCCTCTTTGTCGACGCCTCAACCCTTCATCGAGTGACCGACTGGACGGCGCTCATTGAGGAGCAGTTGGGGCACGGCGCCGTAGATGATCCGCCTGAGCGGGATTAGGAAGAGAATGAGCATGGATGATAATGCTGGGAGCACACAGTTACGTCCGAGAGATATAGTCCAAATTGCGTTTGATCGCATCAAAGCGCACTCAATCCCACGCGATTTCCGCCAACCACGCGAAACACACGCGTACTAATCGTGTGAACTTATTGAGGAAGCACAGATAATAAAATGGCACTTATACTAACAGATCATTATGTTGCAACAGCCTACTAGTATATCGGAATGATGTCTTACGATGAAACCTTGGAGTACCTCGAGTACGAGGATTATCTGCGCGATCGCAAAGATTACTGGAGACAGATTGAGGAGGAGTAGGAAGAGTATTGTCGCAAACACGCGAAAGGAGTAGAACAAGAAACCTAGAAATCATGAGCGCGATCGACTCCGAAGTATCATGCCCTCGCTGCGAACCCCCTCTGGACTTTGATCTCTCTCTATTGGTGCGGCTACGAAGAAGATTTCAGAAATTTCGAAAAAGTCGCGAGTTCACGACCAGTGAAAGCATGGCGAAGAACATAGCCGCGGTATATAAGCAAAAACGTGAAAACTCGGATGAGACACCGACTATCGAGCTGCTGACTGGCATAGAACCCAAAAAGTGTAATGAGTGACCCGAAGCGACATCATTACATCCAACAGTCTATTCTAGAGCACTTTTTGCCAGACGGTGAAGTATTGTTCTATTGTTATAATAAGCTGAAAAACAGGACACATCCCAGTACTCCAAGGGATATGTTTTTCGAATATGAATTAAACACTGATACGAACTGGCTTGGAGAAAATTCAAAATCTATGGAGTTTGAATTGGGACACTTTGAATCAGAAATATGCAATTTGGTAGAACGTCTTGTGGAGAGAGCGCGAGAAGGGCGTTTTTTCTTAAATCCCGAAGAAAAAGAGCTTTGGACAAAATTTTTATTTGTTCAATTTGCCCGACATCCTGAGCGACTTGAAGGACTAAGACGAACTCTAAAGGATGTAGTAAAATCCTTACCCAGAGTCAGACCAGATGGGGTGCTAATTAATCCGACTGTAAGACAATACTATCAGAACCCTGAAAACCCCGAAAACCAAGATGTTTTAAGGAAGGTTTTTTTGTCTCTTATTTTTGATCATGCTGCTTACGCTCGATTTAAGCCTATCTTTGATAGCAAAGAAGTTTATGCGATCATCATAGACATTCCAGAGAAGAGTTTTGTCTTAGGAAACAAGTCTATCACACGTTGGCCAAAGGGCAACTCTGATTTAAGGGGTCCAAACACTCGTCTATTTTTCCCTGTCAGACCGGATGTTATCATTGCTTGGGGTGATACAACGGCAAAACACAAAGTAGACATGGTAAATCGTGAAGGAATCCGGACTATCAACGAACTCACGTTATTTCAAAGTGAGTGTATTGTGGGACGAAATAAAGCACTTATTGAATCTTTGGCACTGCGGATGAAAAGATGCCAACGATCTCACCCAAGTTGAACGTACGCCGTGGAAAGGCACTGTCCTGCGGCGGGTGCGAACCCCGTCCAACACTTATCGCTTCGGTTAGTAGCGGCCTCAGCACCTTTTCATGGCGTACGTTCACCTTGGGTTAGCACAATCGCAATCGTCCCACCCCATTTCACGCCAAGGAACGGGAATCGAAATGCGTCTCTTTTTAACGCCACTATTCGCACTGATGTGAAGTCGTCCCTGTAAGAACCACTGTCTTGCCCGCAATAAAGCCCAAATTGTGGAATCATTAACGCACACGCCAAATTATTACTTTCTGGGGCTTACTTTTGATCTCATTCCTGCTCCTCAAGTATGGTCCTGATATCCTGAAAGTGGGTCTCGACAAATCGAATGCTTGTATTCAGATCCCCGAGAAGCAGAGGAAGGACACATTCATCCGTGGTCCTAATTACGTGTTTCAGTTCCACCATAGCCTCTTCGTCAGACTTAACGAATTCTTTGTACATTGCTGAGCACAAAGGACACAAAGCCAAGAATTGTTCTTCATTTTCTCGTGTAAAATGATCTTTGGTAAGAGCCTCAACAGCTTCGAAATAGTATTCTCCATCACGCTTCCTAAAAGGCATCTCCTCTTTGCATATCTGGCATATCAGCTGTCCAGCATCATTCGTGTACTGATTCCTGAGCCATGGGGTCGGATCGATTGCACCTCTTGTTGTCCGAACACTTCTGTCCACTTGCTCGTATTTCTTGGTGGAAGAGTCTTCAAGCTGCTCAGCGAGTTTTATCCGTCTGCGCTCCTGATCAAAAGAGACCCTCTCGGGGAATGCCGGATTCTCCATAACCGCAGCAATGGCCTCCTTCCATTGCTGAAACTCTGTCGGATGAAGTTTAAGCAGTTCAATATCCTCAGCAGTTACGCCTGTTTCTTCCGCTAGTTTAGCAATAAGATCTAGCTTCATGCCAAGTTTCTGGGCTAGCTTTTCATCTCTTATGAAGGATTCGGGAAGATCATCGAGCGAGAGTTCCCCCGGTTTCTTCAGGTTTCCGTCTGAAAACGGCAGCCAAGTTTTTTCGATCAGCAAATGTCCAAATTCTGATATTCGATCTTCCTTGGTACTGCCCTCATAAGTTTGTCGCGAACACGACTCGACCACACCGCGAATACACAAAAAATGTCGAACGGCAATGTTATTCCAGATGAATTCACTTGTCTCAAGCACTGGTGAAGCCAACGCGATTTCTAACCCCTCAACATCAATGTATGGATCAAATCCATCAAGACCCCGTTCGTGACAACCATGACGATCCTCCAGAACAACATGCCCTCGCCCGTTTTGTCTCTCCCGTGAAACCCGTACAGAATCCGCTACCCCAAGTTTCTCAAACAACGTTCTTGAGGATTCAGTGTATTCAGTGTTGACGAATCCAATCGCGTTGTTTCCAGAAAAATACAAGCGCATTTCATCGCTTCCGAAATAAAGCTCGCATGGTTTCAGGTACATAGGCTCTTAGTCATCCTTACTCTCTGCACGCACGAAAGGCGTTTCACATAGCCGGTCACGGAGACGCCTCTTCTTTTCTTGGGAGTCCGTGCCGTAGGCCTTTTCAATCACAATGATATCGCGTTGGTGCTCCTCGACAGCCACTACTGAATTGTCGTGGGCATATTTTGGCAGGACGTTCTCAATGACTTCTTCCACGAGATCCAACTCGGGAATACCCAGGTCCCTTAAAAACTGTTGGGGCTCCGTGTCCTGGCAGAGCTCTGCCTTTACGACGGGCAGGGAAGTCTCAGTGTGATTGCCATCCGACAAGTATGCATTTGGAGATCCATCCTCCCGGAACGGTATAACCTGTGAACCATCTTGAAGACGAATAATTGGCCTAGAACGTAACGGGCCTGGAGAATTTCCGTGTCCGCTTCCTGTCTGCCAGAGAGCTTTTTGATCACCAACATACCAGTACATTAAAGTCATCCAGTCATCTGGTTGAGCTTTCAAAAACGTCTCTGAGAGCTTTCGGACAAATCCATCTGGTGTGATCTCCTCCACACCAAGCTCACTCATTAGATACTCTCGCAGGTCCGGCGTTCGATCTTGAGTGATTGTCCCAACCAACCATTTTACCTGACCGCTGGATTGAAATAGAGAGCGGAGTTGCTCTTGGCCGAGGAGCTTCCTCAGATCGCCACCACGGGCGAGCTTGGCGTCTTTTGCTCCCGCGAAAGTTCCGTCGTCCGCAGGCAGCAATTCATGCCCAAGAAAGGCAGTGCGGACAGATTCGGCTATGGAAAAAAACATGCTTCCTTTAGGAAAATCGTCCATTCGGATCGGCATTGATTCAAGCAAAGATACGGTCAGCAATCCCATTGTTCGTAGATTTATCAACGTATCCACGATCAAGCTGGCGGTCTCCTCAATAAGGTTTGTATTCCAAGCGTCATCCTTGGGAATATTGTCTCTGGAAGGTGTAGTTCTGTACGGGCCCTGAATGAGAAATCCAAGGCGAGTTGGCTTTTCTGTTGGGAAATACACTGCCAGGGGCGCATCCTTGATACGGGTTATCTGCTCAGTCTTTTCTTTCTTGTCTGTGTCGAACTTAAAGGCCACTTCCACCTTCACATGGGAGTTGCTATTCGGGACGGAAACCGGCTTTTCAAAGACAAGCCACTTCTCATCCTCATCCTCGCCGTTATTTTGCCCGATCACTTTCACTTGTCTGGCGGGACCGCGGGGGGTCTCTTCACGCAGATATACGCCACTTGATTCGTCGGGGAGCTTGTATTCGATCTCCTCGATTTTTCGAAGAAACAGAAGGGAATTATAAGGAAAACTTGACAAATTGAAAAATATACCGTATTTTAGGAGT
>JAPPGC010000110.1 GCA_028875125.1 Bacteroidota bacterium
CGACTTAAATTCTAATTGTCGTCGACTTAAATTCTAATTGTCGTTGAACAAGGTGAGACACAGTGGGTGACGAAACTTGCAAAAGCACGGTCCCTGTCCAGTTCAATAGGATCTATGAGCGGCTTGACGGTATTGACGACAAACTTGCACTCTTGCCGTTGGTGAGGGCGAGGTTGTGAAGCAAATGGACCGTGTTTAGATAATAGCCTATCCAACGAGAAGAAATATCTGATCTCACGGGCCATTCATTTGTTACGAAGGGCGAAGTAGATAAATGAAGTCGAAAATCAAGAAGCCTGGTCGTCCAGGGGTGGTTGTGGTGAAGATGTAGTCCAAGTCCGCGCCGAAGAAAGAGCCGCTAGTGACGATGAGGGACATGGCGAGGCAGTAGTGCACTATACCAAGTGGTCTAGGCAACTGCCCCGAACCTTAAGCCATCGAGTCCTGTCCCATGTTTGAACACACGGTAGATCTGGTGCGGGCCCAACGGTTAACCACTAATTTAAACAAAAACGGTACCAGAGTCGAATAGCCCTTAAAAAGCCATGTGAAACCCGATCCAAGTTTCGATCAAGTGAGCCCCTCGTCGGATAATTACCTATTGATCAACCTGCCGAGGTATGCGTTCTGGTATCGTTCTGCAAAGTGCATACAATTGATCATACGTGCGGGTAATTTGTTGGAGGTCGGCCGCGCATTTAAACTATGCGGAGACGGTCCCCTGTGCAATCATAGGAACTATTTGACTATCTAATGCTCTACTTGGTACCGACTCCTATCGGAAATTTGGCCGATGTTACATTTCGCTCGGTAGAGATACTGGGAGCAGTTGACCTTGTGGCATGTGAAGATACCCGACGTTCCTCCATCCTTCTCACGCATTACGGCATCAACACGCCAACAATCAGCTACCATGACCATAACGAGCGCCAACGCGCACCGCAGTTGATAGAACGAATGAAGGCCGGACAACGGGTAGCTCTGATTAGCGATGCGGGTTCACCTGGGCTGAGTGATCCCGGGTTTTATCTGGTCCGCTTATGCTGGGAGGAAAACATCCCCGTGCAGGCACTGCCCGGCCCCACTGCACTGATTCCTGCACTCACTGCCAGTGGACTGCCTTCTGAATGTTTTGTGTTTGAGGGATTTCTGCCCCACAAAAAAGGCCGCAAAAAGCGCCTGGAAGCAATTCGTGCAGAAACACGCACAATTGTACTCTACGAAAGTCCACACCGGCTCATCCGCACATTGAATGACCTGGTAAGTGCTCTGGGACCCGAACGCACCGGGGCAGTTGCCCGGGAATTAACCAAAAAATTTGAAGAGATCCATCGAACGAGTCTGCAAAAGCTGCTTGAATATTTTAGTAACAAGACCACAATCAAGGGAGAGTTCGTGATTATCATTGCACCCCCTGCCTTTACTTGAACCGTACATGTCCACCACTTACGTCACCCCATTCACATTCAGTGACTTTGCCACGAATTGCTATATCTGCCACAGCGATGGGGAAACTGTCATTGTGGATGCCAGCTGCTCGACTGAAAAAGAAGCATCGGAGATTGTCAACTATGTCAATGCGAACAATCTTAGCGTGCGACATCTGTTACTCACGCATGCACACATTGACCATATCCTGGGGTGCAACACATTGGCAAAGCAGTTCGGCCTTTCATGGCAGGCCCATCGGGATACCTCCATCTGGCTTACTGGGGCACCAACTCAGGCATTACTGTACGGCATACGATTGATGCAACCCCCCAAAGTCAGTAACTGGCTGGATGAAGGTGATATTGTACAATTTGGGAATGCTCAATGGCGCGTCCTACATACACCTGGCCATGCGCCCGGCTCCATCTGTTTTGTAGATGACGCCAACGATTTTGTCATCGTCGGTGATGTCTTGTTTAATCAGTCCGTCGGAAGAACAGACCTACCAGGCGGAAATATGGGAACCCTAATGGAATCCATTTTTCAGAAACTGTTTATGCTGCCGGACAACACACTGGTCTATTCCGGCCACGGGCCACCCACCACAATAGGGGCTGAGCGCAGGCACAATCCATTTCTGGTGTAGTGGCCTACATTAGGTTCTCCTCGAGTGTGTCATCAATCATGACCCTCACCTCCTGCTCTGTCGGCCGTTTGTCAAATGCCATAATCGAGTTATATACGAGTTCTCCCATGTGCTCGCATTTGGCGTATCGGTCATCCCCATGGAACTCACATAGGCTTGCTGCTAACTGGCGTACATGGTCTGAATTAGCAATTTTATCTCTCCGCATCACTTCAAGCAGCGCATGCACACGTCCATCGCTGACGCTGACACGATGGGCCATCAATGCTCGCTCCTCCCTGCGATACTGCGCCACCACCGCCGGGGCTAGTACTTCCTGGACCGCTTTCATCAAAGGAGCATTGGCCTTGTAGGCTTGTGGGCGATAGACCTCAATATTCCGGTGATGGCTCTGCTGATCAAAATCAATAGCCCGAAACCGATAATGATGCTTCTCAAAATCCCGTGTAATGTTAACCACAAAATTACCCGTATGCATATCACCAAGCAGTTGTAACAGACAGCGCGTATCGAATTTGACAAACTGCTTGGCCAACCGCACGAGATCGAAGCGGCTTTCTGGCATGTCATTCGCCAGAAATACATCCCCTGGTACCCCCACGATATGCTCTTCTATGGTGGTATTGCCCCGAACGAAGTAGTGGATTCGGCTCGGTGAGAGTAGGTGCTCCAGTTCAAGGCCATAAATTCGGTTCGCATCGGTTTTCTTTACGTAATAGTAGTCACAGTTCTCGTTGAGAGCGTTAACCAACCTTACCCGGTATGGCATTGTATTCCCGTACACACAAAGGTCAACCCGATCTACGTACAGGTGCTGCACGATTGACAGATCCCCGTGGGCCTTTAAATCGGCATAGGTTACTACAAGGTCGTCATTGATTTCCCGTTGCTCGCTGGGAGGATAAAATACGCTCATCCAGAGTGTATCCTTGCCATCCTCACCGTATAGCGGCACTCCTTCGACATACCGGCTGAGATCTTGGTAGCGAACCCCCCTTGTCTGAAGCCTGCCATAACGCTTCAGATACCCTCCGAGATCTTTATTGACCGGGTAAAATGCCTTCTTTCGACTTACCAGATGCCGATCAAGTTGACCTACGTTTGAACCAGTGTTCTCCATGAGATCAAAAACTTATTCCTGGCCGAAACCCAGTGAGTCCATCCTGCACCTGCAGTATAGCGAACGGCATGCAATTTTGATTGGATTTTAGTGTCATTAGGTTGAGAGCTAAGAGAAACTAAGGCTAGGAATTTAGATTTAGCAAGATCTCTCTGATCTTTTATCGACGCACACAACCCTGCACTTTTGATTTGCCTGCGTTACGCGGATTTCTCCCCAGTAGAGACCAATCATCCCTTGCGCCCTGCACTTTAGGGCTGAGCACAGCAAGAAAGACGCATCGAATGCCATCATTTATTGTCTGTCAGTTTACCGGACATGCGAACCAATTGAATAGCCTTGAACATCTTTCTTGTTTTGTCATCGTCAAGAGGTTGTTCTTGTCTATCATCAATTCTGATTGTGGTCGTGACGGGGTCAAACTTCCATTCGTATCCCTCGTCGAGAATTGAGCAGTTAAAGTAATCGACTCCCAGCCTTCGGTCTTCGCCATGGGAACTGTGAATATGGCCGAAGAACACAACTTTCAACCTTGGGAGGTTTTGACATCGGCCATACAAATCTTTGCTGCCAAGGTAGTCAGCGGGACGAACGTTCTGCGGCAAGACGGGGCCGACCGTGTCCATTATTGAATATGGTGGACCATGGCTCACAAGCACTTCAATCGTGGTGGGAATGTTGTCCGTGTACACGGACATGTCATAACCCTGAAAGAACCATGTCCCGAACGGAGGGGTATGCGGTAAACCCCAAAATCTTATACGGCTTCTATTGCCCGCAATGATGGTTGCTCCACTGTTGATTAAAAGGTGGCCTCCTGCCTTGACTATTTCTGACTGGCAGTTCATTGGCATATGTTCGCAAATCTGGTCATGGTTGCCTGGAACTACAATGATAGCCCTGAACTGGTCCCTAACGGAAGCCAGTTCCCACAAAAAATTTCGCCATGACCGTCTGTGGCTGTCATAGATCACGGAATTGGTCAGGCGATCTGTTCTGCCAGCAGTGAAATCTCCACAGTGAATGAGAATGTCACTTTCATATCCCCTTAGCAGGTCTGGCAAAGCGACCTGTCCGTGCGTGTCGCTGATTGCAGTAATAGTAAGTTCAGCCATACAAGAAGGGGAGTGTCTAATTTATGGGAATTATAACTCAAACTGTAACTTTTAACGAATTATGACGTATATTATACG
>JAPPGC010000020.1 GCA_028875125.1 Bacteroidota bacterium
TTTTTCAAATTTTGCTGATTTGGACTTGCATAAATGGTAGGGAGTCCCCCCCCCCGGTTTGGGGCGGACATCTATGATGTGAGCGCAGTGGCCGGCGTCACGGGATATACTCAGTCTGGATTGACCTGGGATGTGAGTGCAAGTCTGGGCAGAAGCCTTATGGACTATTTCATCCGAAATACCGTGAATGCTTCCTGGGGCCCCGAGAGTCCTAGCGATTTCCGTCAGCGTGATTTTGTGCAGCAGGAATACAGTGTTAATCTGGACATGAGCTATCCAGTTGATCTGGAGAGTTTTTATTCACCACTGAATATCGCCTGGGGAGCGCAGTGGCGCACGGAGATATTTGAAACCAAACCTGGTGACTTCCACTCATACTCGGTCGGCCCGTATGTACAACAGGGCCCCTACACTTTTTCTGTCGGTTCCAATGGAGATCAAGGGATTCCTCCTACGTATGCTGGAAGTTGGGGGCGTCCAAACTATGCTGCATACGTTGATCTGGAAGCGGACCTCGTTCGCTCGTTCCAACTTGGAATTGCCGGGCGCTACGAAAACTTCTATGAGGATTTTGGTACTACGATCACCGGAAAGATAGCGGCTTTATGGCGGGCAACACCGGTGATGAGTTTGCGGGGTTCCGTTAGTACAGGAGTTCGTGCACCTACGCCAGGACAGGTCAATCTTCAGAATATCCAGACAAATTTCCATCCCGTTTTCGGGCTGATTGACGCTGGACAGATACCTTCCTATCATCCGATAGCGCAAGCACTCGGCGGCAAGCCATTGACCGAAGAATCTGCACTGAACTTGACCTTCGGTACGATTCTTCAACTTTCATCTGATCTGGTTCTAACCGCGGATATGTTCAGTATTACGCTTCGAGACCGCATAGCACTCAGTGGTAGTATTCCGCTTTCTGACGAGCTTACAGGGATTCTCAGACGATCTGGACAACTTGCTGGATTTGAGACATTGCAAGAGGTGAAGTTCTTTTCCAACGACTTTGACACCCGTCAATTCGGGGTTGATATCCTCCTTTCTCTCGACAGAGAATACGGCGATAACCGGGCGACTATCGCAAGCATTGCCTACAATTGGACTCGTCCGGAACTGTTGGACTTTTCAGAGCCTTCTATGATCAGAGAGTTTCTTGGAGAACCTCTGACCGAAACCACAGAAGTCAGCATCCTGTCACCGAGACGTAAGGTGGAGATGGAGCATGTCAATCCACATCATCGGATTATAGCAACGGGTCGCCAAGTGATGGGCCCTTACCATGGTACGCTGCGCCTCAACTATTACAGCGGGTGGAAAGCGTGTGTTCTGTTCAGTTTTACCTGTACACTAGGTGGGGAGGATGTCCTGAGGAGCTACACTGGAAGCTGGATTGTGGATGCAGAGGTGGGATATCGGTTTAGGGAGAACTATGCTGCTGCATTCGGGGTCAATAATGTCTTTGCGATTGACCGGCCTGCCGATCAAATTGAACAAGACAGTCAAGGCAATGCAAATGTCCCCAGTACACCATGGGATTACAACGGCGCGGCATTGTATTTGAGACTCTCGGCGGACTTTTAGTTAGTGTTCAATACCAAGCAGTGATTGTCGGTGGAGGTAAGTTCCGACGGGA
This sequence comes from Bacteroidota bacterium, assembly GCA_028875125.1. Lineage (GTDB taxonomy): Bacteria > Bacteroidota > Rhodothermia > Rhodothermales > Bin80 > Bin80. The sequence goes on from JAPPGC010000020.1 coordinate 1,634, forward strand.
CGTAGATCAGTGTCGCGCTCATCCTGAATCTACGGGTAGTTTTGCAAGTATCTCATCGGGTTCTTCGGTCTTGTCTGCGCAAACGAGCCGCAAACGCGCCGTCCACATTGTGTTGATGTGGCAGCGTGACCATATATCCAGCGGAGTTTACCATAGCCGGAGGGAGGAAATCCCCCGCGCTTTCCAACGTAAAGTTTGTTCGGCGCTCGAGGAAAGCACTAATTCGTAAATCGTTCTCCTCCGGCTCAATAGAACAGGTACTGTAGACCAGGAGCCCGCCAGGGCGCAACCGGTCGGCGGCCGCATCCAAAAGTTGGTCCTGCAATTTGGCCAGACTCACCAGATCGTCTTCATTTCTCCGCCAGCGTAAATCAGCCCGCTTACTCATGACTCCCGTACCGCTGCATGGCACATCCAGGAGGACGCGGTCGGCTTTAATATTCGGGCCGTCAAGGAGGCTGGCCTCGATGGTATGAACGTTTTCCAAATTCTGTGCCCGCGCCGAGTCTCTCAGTTTTTGTAGTCGGCTCGCGTGAATATCCCAGGCATTCAGTTTTCCTGTGCCCCGCATACGGCAGGCAATGGCTGTGGCTTTGCCCCCGGGAGCCGCGCACGCATCCAGTATAGTTTCACCGGGTTTGGGGTTGAGCAGTTCTACGACCAATCCCGCACTTTCGTCATGCACTGCGCATTGACCACGATCCATATAGCCCTGCCTGATCAGTGGACCCACAGAGTCAACATAGAAGTAGTCCTCCAAGTAAGATGACGCGCGCATTGCCACGCCTTTCGAATTTAGTTCGTCCAATAGCTCTTGTACACCCACACGCGATCGGCACAAGCGAATGCTGTAAGTTGGTGTCTTGTTATTGCATTGCAGAAGACGGAGGGCTTCGTCCCTGCCAAAACGCAGTACATATCGGCGTGTGAGCCAGGTTGGATGTGACCAGCGAATCGCTAAATCACGAATTGAATTTCCTGTATCGGGTTCAGGTAGCCTGTCCCTTGCACGCGCCACAGATCTGAGCACCCCATTTGTAAGCCCGGTATGTAACCGCATGGACCGGGCGAGGTTAACGGCCTCATTGACGACTGCATGAGGTGGCGCACGAAGGAGGGTGATTTCCGCTATTCCCAAGAGAAGAAGTTGCTCCAGTTCTGGCGGAAGGCGTTGGTTATTGTTCTTCAGAAACCAGTGAAGCAGGAACGATAGATAACGTCTCCACCGGGTTACAGTGGATACCAAAGCAACAACTCGGGGACCTGTTCCGCGATCAATCAGGCTCCGATAAGCTCCATCATGTGTAATGCGCAGTAATTGCTCAACAGCAGTCCTGCGATCATTAGATGATTTGGCAATAATTTTAGTCTTCGCCTTGCCCATGCGGTGTATACGCTATATATCCGCTTGGGACGCAAAGTGCTACACTTAACGGTTTAAGTTGTATACCTATTCATTCACGAACACTCATGTTGCCCGTAGACCACATTGGCATAGCTGTAAGTGACGGCGCGGCAGTGGAAAGGTTGCTCACGAAGCTTGCCGATTCCGCGCCTGCCTTGCCGGAGGATGTAGACAGGCAGGGCGTGCGCGTCCGATTCTATGGATCCGGTACAAGTTTGGAAACCCTTGAATCTCTAGTGTCAGAATCCACGGTTGCCAAGTACCTGGCAAAACGAGGTGAGGGGCTCCACCACATTGCGTTCAGGGTAGCCGATGTACAATCACATTTTGACCGGATGTGTGCAGCGGGCTTCCAGCCGCTAACCGGAGCCCCTGTTCCGGGAGCTTCCGGGAAACGCATCTTTTTTCTGCACCCCAGAGATACCCATGGCTTCTTGGTAGAATTCTGTCAATCGGAGAAACAGTATCCTGTATTATTTGAGCAGTGTGCAGAACTGGAGGAGATCATGCAAAAAACGGGCTACTGCTGCTCCCCCACTCAAAAACCATCCGGGCACGTCGTGACTAGTAATGTTCTGCCCAAAGCATGTAAGAGCCTCGTTCTACATAACGTTTCGTTTGCGTTGTCTCGTGGAGAGATCGATGCTCCGAGGGTACCAACGTTGATCAGTGAGATTAGCAAAGACGCACAATATGCGCAACTGTTGGGGTCGCTATGGCCCGAAGCTCAACTGGTCATTCTTCCTGAGAAATCGCAGCTCAAGCACCTGCCTGCAATTTTGCTGGAGTTTTGGGCATCAATGGAAGATGAGTAAATCCTCAAACAACAAAGAGGGTCTATTGGAAAAAGTAGCTGGGCTACCCACGGGATGCGGAGTCTACCAATTTCTGGACAAAAATGAAAGTCCACTCTACATCGGTAAAGCTAAGAATATCCGTGGTCGTGTCAGGTCATACTTCCGCAAGGACCAGCACCTGTATGGACGCCTGAGGATTATGATTGCAAAGGCCGTCGATGTGCAGGTCATCGTAACCGATAACGAAGCAGAGGCCCTGATACTCGAGAATAATCTTATCAAGGAACGTCGTCCGCGCTACAATATCAATCTTCGGGACGACAAGACTTATCCCTACATCTGCATTAGAAACGAACCCTTTCCCCGCATTTTCCCGACGCGCCGCGTGGTGAAGGATGGTTCCAAGTATTTTGGCCCATACACTGACGTTTCGAACATGAAACGTGCTTTGGGAGCCATCAGATCAATCTTCAAGATTCGTACGTGCTCTCTGGACTTATCACCGGAGCCGATCTTGCGCGGCAAATACCAGGTCTGTCTGGAGTTTCATATCCAGAAATGTGCTGGTCCTTGTATAGGCAATCAGTCTTCCGAATCCTACGAAGCTACCATCAGCCAGATAGAAACGCTTCTGAAAGGCCATACGGGAGCACTGAAGAGAGTACTTGTGGAAGCTATGCAGCGGGCCAGTTCTCTACAACAGTACGAAGAGGCTGCCCGTCTGCGCAATCAGATCAGCGCAGTGGAGAAGTACGCGCAATCCCAAAAGGTCGTAACCACAGAACCGATTGACCGGGACCTGTTTGCTCTTGCTACTGCTCGCGAAGAGAACGCTGCGGTTGCGGTCTGTTTCAAGGTCAGAGAGGGTAAGATTATTGGGCGCGAACACAAGATTATTCGTCAGATTGAGGGATATGATGATCCCGTTCTGATGCAGCGATATCTTGAACATTACTATACTCAGAGTGCATTCTTCCCGGATCAGGTTTTTCTTGGTACATCGGTTACTGAACCAGAGGCCCTGACTACCTTTCTGACCGGGCAGCGGGGAAAGAAGGTGATCCTGCATATGCCTCAGCGCGGGCAAAAGGCGGAGCTTATGCGAATGGTACAAGCCAATGCTGAACTTTTGCTTGGAGAATACAAACTAGCCTTAATGAGGCGCGGCGAAGATCGCATCCCTTTTGCAGTGCAGGCCCTGCAAAATGATCTGCGATTGCGACAGTTGCCCCGTCGAATCGAATGTTTTGATATATCCCATCTTGGTGGTACGGGCACGGTTGCTTCCTGTATAGTCTTCCATAACGGACGACCGCGGAAAAGCGACTACCGCAGCTACAAGATTCGTAGTGTGCCGGATGGCAAACCGGACGACTTCCTTTCAATGGAAGAAGTTGTTCACCGAAGATTCCGGCGCATTCGGAATGAGGATGGACCCTGGCCGGACCTCGTCGTCGTGGATGGAGGAAAAGGACAACTCTCCAGCGCGGTCAAGGCACTCAAACAGACCGATATCTATGGTAAATTCCCGATCATTGGACTATCCAAGCGGTTGGAAGAAGTATATTTTCCGGAGGATAAAGAGGCGTATCATATTGCGAAGCAAAGCGCATCGTTACAATTGATTCAACGTGTTCGGGATGAGGCACATCGATTTGCAATCAACCTTCAGCGCAAGCAACGCAAAAGCCGGCTTCTGCATTCAGAATTATTAAACGTTCCAGGAGTGGGTCCCAAAACTGTTCAGAAACTCATTAAAGCGTTCGGATCGGGTCAGAAAGTCAAAAAAGCCAACCGAGAGGTGCTGCGGGATGTCGTAGGCCAGTCTTTGGCGAAACGTATTCAAGAACATTTTGCAAAACAGATCAATGTCCAGTGATCGCAGAAAATTCCTGAAAACTTTGGGCTCGGCAAGCCTAATCGGAGGCTGTGCAAACACAGAGCGTGCACCGGATGGATACTTCAAAGATCCTGAGCCCTTTATTCAGCATGGTCGTGCCAATCTGGAATCAAAACTTGAGGATCAGGAAAGTCTATTAACTCCAGTAGATCAGTTTTTTGTACGCAATAATGACGTAAGCCTTGATGTACCGGTTGATACTTATCGTCTTGTTGTGGAAGGCGATGCCATTGAGCGCCCATTGAGTCTGACCTATAATGACCTGCGTTCGATGCCCAGCCGTACCGTTTTTTCCTATCTGGAGTGCGGAGGAAATCAACGTGCGTATTTCAGCAAACTACTCAACCAGGCAGCAACTGGTACCCAGTGGGGACGCGGTGCCGTCGGAATGGCTGAATGGACCGGTGTTCCGCTCCTTGAGGTGCTTCAAGCTGCCGGGATTCAAGAGTCAGCTGTTGCAATTCAGCTTATCGGTATGGATCAAGGTGCGCCAGAAGGGGGATTCAGGAGACCCCTGCCGGTAGAGAAGGCAATGGATCCAGATACACTTCTTGTGCTGCGCATGAACGGGGAGTTACTCCCGAAAGACCATGGTGCCCCGGTGCGCGCACTGGTTCCCGGGTGGGTTGGCAGCAGTAGTGTTAAATGGCTCGGACGCATTGAAGTATCGAACGCAGAAATATGGAGTCGCAACAATACTTCTTCATATGTACTGATTGGGGACGATTACTTACCTGAAGGGCAGGCTCTCGGACAGGTTGCCAATAAACAATCCCTTAAAAGCGCTCTGGCACTCCCTTGGCCAGCCACGCTACAAGCTGGTTTATATCGCATTTACGGGTATGCCTATGGCCCGGATGGTCCGATTGTACGGGTCCGCTGGAGTGCTGACGGAGGTAGCACCTGGGAGGATGCGCAGCTTCTGGAGCCACGGATGTGTTATGGCTGGACCAGATTTGAATTCAGTTGGGAGGCAAAACCTGGCCGGCACACGTTGATTACTTCTGCTGTTGACTCGCTCGGGGCCGAGCAACCGGAGACAATCCCGTACAATCAGAAAGGCTATCTCTTCAATATGCGATTGCCTCATCCCATTCAGATTGTGGGATAATGCGCACAACACTCAGGTTCGTTGGAGTATTACTGGTTGTATCGGCTTGTGCCCGTCCCAACCCGGAAATGCAACAGGCCTTGGGAGAGACCGTCTATGCCGCCTACTGTCAGAGCTGTCATGAAGCCCCGGGAACCGGACCTAGGCTGACACCTGCGATCCTTGCTTCCCGACTTACCGCCGCTCGTCTGTACACGTACAATCAACAGCAAATGCCCTATAACGCAGGAGGCATACTGTCCAATGAAGACTACTTGAATGTGACGGCATGGCTTCTGTATCGCGCAAGCCTGATTGAGTCCAACAAAATGCTAACCATGCGCAATATGGACGAAATCACACTTATTGTTACTAAAACCAGCCCCGCTCAATGATCAATCCTTATATCACATGCTGAATTATATCTGGGGAGGTCTGATTGTTTTGAGTCTCGTGTTTGCGCTCACAAGCGACATCAATGACTTTGCCCGAGACACCTACCGCAACGACGCACCATTGCCCGTGACCGTCACCTTTGAGGATCAATACTCGCCCACAGCCCGCCGGCAACCTCTGAGACTTGAAATTTCGGACAGCGATCTTATCGCTCACTATGGCGACAGTTCAATGACCGGCAGTACCTGGGAGGGAATGCTGCTACAAACATCTGCTGGACGGGAGATCCGATTTGCAGAAGGAGTCTCGCTTCCCGAACCCTTGGCAACGATTTGCAACGAAACGGGCCAGGGCGACTGCAGGGGCGCGCTACAGGGTACCCCCACTGGACCCGAATGGCGATCAGCAGTTACATTTGCCCCGGTGCGCTGGGTCAAAATGAATGCAATTGCTGCCGCCGCACTCAGCTTTGCAGAAACAGCAGTTACCCTGGCGCTTGGTCTCATCGGAGGACTGGGGCTTTGGATGGGGCTCTTAAAGATTGCAGAAGCCTCCGGCATGCTGCACGCATTGGTTCGAGTTACGCAACCGCTCATCCGTCCTCTTTTTCCGCAAGTTCCCAAAGATCATCCAGCACTGGGGATGATTGTGCTAAATCTGTCCGCCAATATGCTCGGAATGGGCAACGCAGCTACCCCTCTCGGCATTAAGGCAATGCAGGAACTCCAGACGCTTAACGAAACTGAGGACACGGCCACAGACCCAATGGTTATGTTGCTCACCATGAATACTGCCAGTGTACAGATCATGCCGCCGGTGACCTTGGTAGCAATAATGGGGCTGCAGATCAATCAACTGTTCTTTTCAATCTTGATCACGACCGGGCTTTCCTTGGTCGTGGGCATTACCGCCGTAAAACTGCTGGGTCGACTCAAACGATACCGTGAGGCTACACCATGAACATACTGCAGGTATTCCTTGATTACGCATCCGCATTGGTTCTGCCAGCTATCCTGGTGGGCTTTCCTCTCTATGGAATGATCCGCAAAGTTCGAGTCTACGAAGTATTTGTAGAGGGCGCCAAAGAGGGCTTCAATGTGGCCGTAATGATTATTCCTTATGTAATTGCAATCCTGTTCGCGATAGGCATGTTTCGTGCCAGTGGTGCAATGGACTTTCTGACCGATCTCCTTCGACCGGTTGTGGGACTGATCGGCATTCCTGCCGAGGTTATCCCTATGGGCATTGTGCGCCCTCTCACCGGATCAGGTTCGGTCGGAATTATCCTAGACATGATCAACCAGTTTGGCGAAGATTCAATCTTCGTCAAAATGGCTGCTACCATGTTTGGCTCGACAGAAACCACGTTTTATGTGATTGCCGTCTACTTCGGTGCAGTCAATATCCGCAAGACACGCCATGCCGTACCTGCGGGGCTAATCGCAGACACCTTCGCAATGCTGGCGGCCGTTTACGTAGTTCTGTTACTCTTCGGTTAGAGCGCCAGGACGCTGTTTTCCGAGAAGTGGGGATTGGGTACGTGCTCATCGGCCTGGGGCTCGTTGTGCCATTCGTGCCCGTCAATGAAGTAGCGGAACTCCACTTTTGAACCCGGCTTGAATGATAGCGCTCGAGTCCAGACCCCCTTGCTGGAATTGCGTTTCATGGGATGTTTAGCCGTATCCCAATTATTGAAGCTGCCGGCAATGCTGACACTGTTCTGGGCCTGTTCTAGGGGGAGCTCAAACGTAACACGAATGGAGCGTCCTTTGGGACTGGGTTTCTTAAGAACCATCTGAAGACAAAAATTTGTGAAAGGCGCGTTTACGCTGTAAAATGACTTAGTTCAAATTGAAAGCGCTTCCGCATTTTCGAAGGAAAAATAAAATGATATTTTTGCAGATTTTCTGTTGCCGGAGTGTGTATTCAGCTATATCTGGAATGACTTCTTCTCAATAGCGCCAGTTTTTTGTAGCCTTGCTGGTTTTCCATGTAGCTGATCTGGATTGAAGCATGTTGGGCAAAAATATCGACAACAGTTCAGCATACGCCAAGGTTAAGCTCAATCAGTTGTACCGGATCAAGAGCGTGCCTTGAGAAATCCCACAGCATCCTGTTCAAAAAAGAGATGTCAGGCACCGCGGCGTATTTCGTGATAGACGCAATTCCACAGTGAGCGGGGCATTCTGTTATTGCGATTCTCCGCATTCCGGGAGGCACACACCAAGGCGTCCCGTACGACAATATCGCCGAAAGTACCCGGAGTCTTAGCAGCGAACGACCACGCGTGGCTAAATGACCAGCGAGGCCGGAATCCTACGGGTCTTGGAACTAGATCTGCCAAGCGCGCTATGCCACCTAGTCTTCGTTGTCAAGGATGTCGTCAATGCGCGCGCTGACATCTCTCAGATGCAGCCGCGTCATGCTATCCCCAGTTCTTCGGGCAGCACGGTCGATGGCTGTTTGCAGCGACTCAAGCTCCCCTCGTACGTAGGCGCGAATATCTGATTGACTCACATCAACCGGCGCCATTCCGAAAGCAGAAAAGAAGGACGGAAGGGATGGTCCCTCTTGAGTCATCAGGTACTCCAGACGTTCCAGGTGTCCTCGTTGCAAATTACGCCGGAATGGACCGATAGCCGAAGCTGCAGACAATTCCGTCCAAATCCCGTCACGCAGATCCTCCAAGAGTTCTGCGAACGTGTACACTTCTTCGCCATTTGCCAATGCTTCGGTTTCCATTAGACGTCCGATGCGAATCGGATCGAGCAGCGTATTTACTGCGCCTACTTGGTAACGGCGAACACGATCCATAGCTCCTACTCCCTCAATGCGACGCAGAACTTCGCTGTCCAATATCCAGGTTGGAGTTGAAAAAGCTTCTTGAGAAAGCCATTCCATGGAACCGCGCTGGATTTCAACTGGCACCGGCGTGTAAACAACGCCTTCCTGATCGTAGGTTTTGAAATTTTCATAATGTCCACCTACGTTGGCAGCCACGTGACCGATATAGCGATTCCATTGTGTTGCGATCTGTCCGTAGAGTTCGTTCAGATCGCCATAGTCCTTGGCATCTTCTGCGGTCCAGCCAATCAGTTCGTTAAGGATAACCTTGAGATTGGCGATCCCATAGTTACTGGCCGCGACAGCATCATCTCCCAAATCTTCGTTTTGTGAGCGAGGGTCTACGCGCGGGCCTTGACGCCCATAGAAGTAGAGTGGATCTCCTGCACGCTCAACTACCCATGAATTCAGTATTTCGCGTTCGTCGTCCGCCGATTCTACGTCTGGCAGCACCGAATAACCCCATTGTACGGACCATTTGTCGTAAATCCCGATGTCGGGCATAAGGGCGGTCACACCATCACCTGGTTGTGCGACATAGTTGAACCGGGCATAATCCATTATGGAGGGCGCTGAGCCATGGGTATCCGTGAAAGTAGGAGATCGAAGTGAATCAACTGGATAGGCGAAACTGGATCCCCAGTTGTGTGGAAGACCGATCGTGTGTCCTACCTCATGCGCAGATACAAAACGCACTAGACGCCCCATGACTTCGTCCCTGAATTTGACTGAGCGAGCATCTGGGTTGACGGCAGCTGTTTGTACAAAGAACCAGTTGCGAAGCAGGTTCATAACATTGTGATACCAGCCGATATCGCTTTCCAGAATTTCGCCAGTGCGCGGATCATGGACATGTGGACCAAATGCATTCTCTATATCTGATGAGAAATAACGAATCACGGAATAGCGGACATCTTCCGGGCTGAATTCCGGGTCTTCCTCTTTACTGGGAGGATCCTTTGCCATGATTGCATTCTTGAATCCTGCAGCCTCGAAAGCTCTATTCCAATCATCAATTCCCTCCTTCAGATAGGGCCTCCATTTCATTGGCGTAGCCGGATCAATGTAGTAGACAATAGGCTTGATCGGCTCAGTGAGCTCACCACGTGCGTACGCTTCCGGATCCTTGGGCTCGAGCCTCCAGCGGGTTATGTAACAACGTTCCTCTGCCTTCTGTGCATCTCGTCCGTAATCCGTCATCGTAACACTGAAAAATCCCACACGTTGATCACAAAGTCGTGGTTGCATCGGATCTGTCGGCAACAGGATCATGGACTGGTTCATCTCAACAGTAATGGTCCCCGCAGAAGCATTCGACGGCGGCTGAGCAGCATCATAACTCAGCACATGCTTGACCTCAATATTAAGAGGATAACTATTCGCCGATGAAATGTAGGTCCGGTCGGGATCTAGACGACGTACACGGTACATCTCCCGCCGGAATGATGGCAGCCCAAGGGATGGTACATCCGAGGTGAACAGGTCAGTCACCTCAACTACAGAAGCTGTTGAATCATCATTTAGCGTTTCGATGTCAAACGCGCGCAAAATGGGCTCAAAATTTGAGTTGCGCACCGCGTTGTATATGGGTTCGTCTTCGTCCGCAACATTCTCGAATGAGACGATTCGCAGCATAATTTTTTTGTCCTGTTTCTCCCATCGCAGTACCTGTGTGCTCGTCTTCATTCCCCCGTATCCAAGGTTGTTCATGGTTGCTGCTGTACGTGTTACCAGTAGCATTTCTGCCCCTAGGAGTGAGTCAGGGATCTCGAAGTAGAGCTTATCCTCAATCTGATGGACCTTAAAGAGGCCGTCATCGGTTTCCGCATCCTCAGTGATCACATCACTATATTTTTTTGAGTCGTCGTCATCTGAACTCCTGGATTCAGCGGGCGCCTCGGCCGCGGGAGGTGCAGCTTGGCGCGTAGATGCGCAACCAGCAATCAGGAACAACGTGAGCAATGCGGCGAGTATGCTACGAAAAGGTTTCATGGCGATAGGCGAAAGGTAAATGGACTAAAAAATACAATAATTAAAGTCTACTTTGACAAAACCTGCGTCCAGGCGAGTAGGCGATCGGTGTTCAGAACTCTATCAGAGTAATATACCAGGCCAGTGTACCACTGATCGGTGCGTGCAAATCGTAGAGCAAGAATCTCGCGTGTCTGTATTTCTGGAGATGTGTATTCGTATTCGTAGACCCCCTGTTTGAGAAGCTTTGTACTGGAATAGCGTCCCGTAGCGGGTACCCACTGCATAGCGCTGCCCGAATCCATGCGCCAACCGTTAAAAGCCCCGGTAACATAGATATCGTCGGGTAGAGGCATTTCATTTGGCGGTACATATTCAAAAGTGACTTCCACATACTCAGCCCTGGTATCCAGAGTCGGATCTGCACCCGATATCACGGCCTGCCCACGCAAACGCGGGACCGATTCCAGGTCTGGAAAGCGTGCGTAATCCGGTTCCAGCACTGCGCTGTACTGCGTTGTCGAGATATCAATGCGCTCAATACCTCTTCCTGGGCGAAAGTCACGCAGGTCAATGAGATATCTTCCAGTCTGTGGTGCAAAAGATTCTTCTGGATCAAGGTAGTAAAGCAGTGTTGGCTGCTCAGTCAGCGAGGGGCGTTCTGTGCAGCGAGGCGTCAGTAGATGCCGGTCCTGCACAAAGCAAACCGTTACGTTGAATTCTGCCGGACCTAATTCCCGGGATGGAATGAATCGCAGCAGTGGCTGTATTACTGGCAGATTACTACGTCCAGCGAAGTGCAAATCAAGTGAGAGCCTTGCTCGCGTGATGTTCTCTGTCACCCAAAAGGGACGTTCAAAAAGCACTTCGTCTTCACGCCCTTGTTCTGTTATTCGCACAATGAAATTGCCGCTAATTCGAAAATCAATCGACTCATTCGGGAATTGGTACCGGTAGTGAACGTACTGATTGAGTGTACCGCGAGAAACCTCATAGTCAAAAAGATCCTCCCGCAAATAGGAGTCAAGGTACTCGCTCGGGAGCAGATCCCGCCTCCATGTGCGATCTGCGTGGTAGAAATATGCTGACAATGGCCGAGCGTCCCAGTTCATTAGGTCGAACTCTAGGATCAGCGGAGGCCCATTGTGCATCTGATAGATGGGCAGTGCCTCCTCAACACCTCCATATAGTTGGATACTGCGCACTTCTGAGGATTCGACATGAAAGTCCCGAGGCCGCGACTCTTTGGGTGCAGGTACGAATTGTCCGAGGGGCACTCCACACGCGGCAAGACAAACTAGTAATCCAATACAGATCCTTTCATTGGTGAAAAGTCTTCCTGGCATTCCACGTGATTTTAGCGCGGTGTGAAGTATTTCTAGCTACAATATAGCCGTATGACATGGTTGTCTGGTACAAACTTGTTGATACTGCATTTGCCTCCTTGTGTACGAGCGGTTCATTCCAAGCATTATTCCCGGGGATGCGTCCGAAAGCGGCCATGTCAATTTGCTTTGTACTCCAAGTGCTTTTGTCAAAGTAGGGCTTCCTTTGGCATCCAGCAGTTGTCCGCCAAAGGAATAATGAAGTCGAATGGACCAAATGGGCAGCGAGAAATCAACAACACGGGGAGGTGCCAGGTGGATGTTGATCGACAAGCAAGAGCTTAGCCTATTAGTATCCAGCCTAATGTCGTCAACACGCCCCGAAATTCATCGCCCGCTTGTATCCTTTTAATGATCAGGGGAGTTAGAATCGCGCCCTATTCCGGTCACATACGTGCACGTTCAGAGTGATTATGCAATAAATTGTAACGATAGAAACTGTGTCCACCATTAGCGTTCTATATCCTTCGTTCGGCGTAACTTCCTAAGGCAAGCTGCCCCACAAATATGCCTGAATTCTGTCACCTACACTGCCATACCTCCTATTCTCTACTGGATGGAGCCGCACGCATTGATCTGCTTATGCAACAGGCCCGTAAACTGGGAATGAGTGCCTTGGGCATCACTGATCATGGCAATCTGTACGGTGTGCCGGAATTCCACGTAACGGCCCGAAAAAATGGAATAAAGCCTGTTATAGGGTGCGAATTCTACGTAACCCCGGGCTCTATGAAAAAACGCGATACCCGGGTACGGTACCATCAGGTTCTATGGGCAAAAAATGAGCAGGGCTACCGAAACCTGATGAAGTTGTCCTCGCTCTCGTTCCTGGACGGGTTCTATTTCAAACCCCGGATTGATTTTGAACTCCTCGAAAAGTACCGCGAGGGTCTCGTTGCAACAACCTGTTGCCTACAGGGGCAGGTTCCCCGTGCCATTGTTGACGGGGATCTGGAAGAAGCCCGCCGCTGGTTCAAAAGGTATCTGGATCTGTTCGGAAGGGAAGACTACTACGTGGAAATCCAGGATCATGGTATTGAGGAGCAGAAAAAAGTGAACAAACAGCTTCTGGCTTGGGCAAAGGAGTTCAACGTTGAGGTTGTGGCTACAAATGATGTTCACTATGTGGCTAAAGAGGATGCCGATGCGCAGGATATCCTACTCTGCCTCCAGACGGGCAAGGAACTTGACGACCCCATGCGTCTCCGTTTTGACAAAAAGGAATTCTATCTGAAGTCAGCAGATGAGATGCATTCCGTTCTGGGAAAAACGAAGAAAGCAGCTGCTTGGATGGAGAACAGCATGGCCATTGCGGAAAAGTGCCAGTTCGAGTTACCAACGGGCAAGCTTCTTATGCCTCATTTTGAGATTCCTGCAGAATTTGGGGGCAATTCTGACAAATATCTCAGACATCTGGTATTTGAGCGTGGCACGGAGCGGTATCCTGATTTTTCAGAGGAAGTGCAGACACGTCTGAACCATGAACTGGGCATAATCCAGCGCATGGGTTATGCCGGCTACTTTCTGATTGTGCAGGATTTCACGACTGCAGCACGTGAAATGGGGGTATCGGTAGGACCCGGGCGCGGCTCGGCCGCTGGCAGTGCTGTGGCCTACTGCCTCGGAATCACGAACGTGGATCCGCTCAAGTATGATCTGCTCTTCGAACGCTTTCTCAACCCTGAGCGGATATCAATGCCGGATATTGATATTGACTTTGATGACTACGGCCGAAGCAAGGTGATTGATTATGTGGTCGAGAAATATGGACGCCTCAACGTAAGTCAAATTGTCACATTCGGCACAATGGGAGCACGCACTGCGATCCGAGACGTGGCACGCGTCCTCAAAATCCCGCTTCGGGAAGCAGACAAGATTGCCAAAGCGGTCCCATATGGAACAGCCAGTCTCGACGAAGCTCTGGATTCCGTTAAAGAACTTAAAGAGCTCAGGACCTCCAAACGTGAGGAAATCCAGAAACTTATCAGGATTTCGCAGGCCTTGGAAGGATGTGCCCGGCATACCGGTGTACACGCTGCCGGCGTCATTATAGCTCCCGGTACGGTCAGCAATCATGTCCCGGTGGCAACTACAAAAAACAAAGGCGAACAAGTGCTGACCACCCAATATTCGGGAGATTGGGTAGAAGATTTTGGTCTGCTCAAGATGGATTTTCTAGGGCTCTCAACCCTGACCATTATCAACGATACGTGCGACCTTATCAGACGGCGGACCGGTAGCGCACCGGATATGGATGCATTGCCGCTGGATGACCCCAAAACATTTGAACTGTTTCAGAAAGCAGAAACGAATGCCGTCTTCCAGTTTGAATCGGAGGGTATGCGCAGGTGGTTGGTTCAGTTGAAACCAACTTCGCTGGATGACTTGACGGCCATGAATGCGCTCTATCGACCAGGGCCCATGGACCTGATTCCAAACTATATCAAGCGAAAGCACGGTGACGAAGAGATACAGTATCCACATCCAAGCCTGGAACCGGTACTTAAAGCTACTTATGGGATCCCCGTTTTTCAGGAACAGGTCATGCAAATGGCCCAGGTTATGGGCGGCTATTCGCTCGGAGCAGCCGATGTCTTGCGACGAGCAATGGGCAAGAAGAAAAAATCCGTGATGCGAGCCGAACGAGCGCGCTTCGTTGATGGAGCAAACGAACGTGGCGTTTCCAATGAAGTGGCGAATGAAGTCTTCGACATGATGGACAAATTCGCGGGCTATGGGTTCAATAGATGTGTGGAGGAGTCAACCCTAGTTACCAATGCACGTACCGGTGCACAGGTAACCGTCCGAGTGCTTCATGAGCAAGGATGTGAAGATTTTCCGGTCTATGCGCTCACAGATGAGGGAGATATAGTTCCCAGAGATGTGGAAGCTGTCTACTATAACGGATTTAAGCCGGTTTTCGAGCTGGTCACAAATAGCGGGCGCCGTATTCGTGCAACCTCCACGCATCGGTTTCGCGCGCAGGGCGGCTGGAAACGCCTGGGGGATTTACAGGTCGGGGATAAGGTGGCAGCTATGGAACAGAAAGAAACACTCCCCCAAACAAACCCATGTGATGTCCTTGCCTTAACAGAAAGGATCAAAACAAGCATCACTTGGGAGAGCATTGTACGGATCGCATATGCGGGAAATGCACACACATACGACCTCACAGTAGCAGAAAATCATAATTACTTCGCCAACGGCTTCGTGGTGCATAACAGCCACAGTGTAGCCTATTCGCTTGTTGCCTACCAGACTGCATACCTTAAAGCAAACTACCCTGCTGAATTCATGGCAGCGGTGATGTCGAATGTATCAGGAGACTCCAAGAAATTCATCGCCATGTTGAATGAAGCGAGGCGTTTGGATCTCAAAATTCAGCCTCCGTCGGTCACCCACAGCGTGGGTGATTTTTCAGTCAACGAAGAAGGGGACATTTATTTTGGGCTATCATCCGTAAAGGGGGTTGCCCGAGGAGTCGTTGACAAAATCGTAGAGAACAGGGACAAGAAGGGTCCAGCAAAGACACTCTTTCAGTTCGTGAAGCGGCTTGACTCTCGGATTCTCAATAAGAAAACACTTGATTCTTTGGCACGTGTTGGTGCCTTGGATAAGTTTGGCCAGCATCGGGCACAAATTGTTGCTGCATTGGATATGGCTATTCGGTATGCCGAGTCTGCAAGGAGGGATGAGGAGCTAGGGCAAGGGTTTTTGTTTGCCGAGGAGGATTCCATGATTGAGCATCCAGAACCCTCATTACCCAAGTGTACAGAATGGTCGCAGGCCAAAATGCTTGAGCAGGAACACGAGTTGGCAGGGTTTTATATTTCCGGGCATCCGCTGGATGACTGGGGGATTGAACAACGCTCCTGCGCGACTAACACCTTGGCGAATCTGCCCAGTCCGACTGGCGAGGGTGATTCGCGACCTTCCTGTATGGTCTGTGGTGTCATCACAGCAGTAAAAGTCAGGAAGACCCGCAAAGGGGAAGAAATGTCGAATATCCTACTCGAGGACTACACCGGTCAGTCTGAGATTGTCTGTTTCCCCTCTACGCACGCCGAAGTAAAGAACATCCTCACTGAAGGTGCTATGGTGATGGCCGAGGGTACAGTAGAAGATGTCGGAGGAACCCTGAAAATACTGAGCCACCGTATAACCCCAATGGACGCGTTGCGTAACAAACTTCTCGACAACATCGTCATTACCCCGGATTTCGAGCAACTGAGAGAGGAGGACCTAAACCGTTTTCTGGATGCTTGCGAAGCTAACAAGGGTGAGAAGGGGCTTTACTTCGAGATCAAATCGAATGGTCACAATCTGAGATTGGTCAGCGAAAAAGCAAAAGTAGCGGCAACCCCGGAGTTAATGTCTGTTTTGGAGTCTACGTTCGGAGTGAAAGGAGTTTTCCTCGAATGGAGTAGAGAGAATCAATATGATGCGTAAACCTAAAGTCTTGTTTGTCTGTACTCACAATTCCTCTCGCTCACAGATGGCCGAGGGTTTGTTGAGACACATATTTGGAGACTATTACGAGGTTTATAGTGCAGGAACCGAACCTAGCGGCGTGAGCCCATTTGCAGTTGGTGCTATGGAAGAAATAGGCATTAACATCAGTCATCATATTTCCAAGGGGGTTGACGAATTCTTGTCGGCAAACCTGGATACGGTCGTGACCGTATGCGATTCTGCACATGAGCACTGTCCGTATGTTCCAGCCAGGAATAACATACACCAACGCTTCGAGGATCCGCGTGCAACCACAGGTTCAGACCAAGCAAAAATCAAGGCCTTTAGACGTGTACGGGACCAGATAAAGGCTTGGATACAGGAATATTTCATCCCTCACGACTGATGAAACCGCGTCTTATGGACGACCAGGCTCGCCCAGAGTTGGATTTGCACGGATGCTCTGTTGATGAGGCATTGCGTTTAAGCCGTGCGCTGATTACTGAGTCTTCCCGCCGGGGCAGAGATTCGGTGCGGATTATTCACGGAAAATCTACAACCGGATCCAAAAGTCGCACCATCAAGTCTGCATTAACCGAATTGATTGACAGCGGACAGCTGTCTCTGCATGTAGCCAGCACCTACAAATCTGAGGGCCACATGCTTGTTGCTCTGCGCAAAGGAGGCAACAAGTATCGCTCCAATCGCATTACTCTACGAGATATCAAAAAACGACCGTGAAACCTCTGATAGGCATAACAACCTCCTTTGAGGATGGAAAATACCGGCTTGATCACACTTATGTGAGTGCGGTCAACGAAGCCGGCGGACAATCGGTGCTATTGCCGCTCGTCAGTAATGGTGAAGAAGCTGCACAGTTGTGCGGTCAGATTCACGGACTGATCATTCCTGGCGGACCGGGCATAGTCGTCGGGATGGTGGGAAGCCTGCCCGCTCAGCTGCGGGCCGTGAATCCGAGACGATGGGAATCAGATAGCCTGATCCTGGATTCTGCTGTTGAAAGAAATCTTCCGATTCTCGGTATTTGTTATGGAATGCAATTGCTCTGCGTCCGAGCCGGTGGATCGTTGTATGCTGATGTGGAAAAACAGGTAGAGGCCGCCTCAGTTCACAGTGAGAAACGTGGGGCACAGAACCATCCTGTGGACATAGTATCTGGAAGCCACCTGGCGCGAATCTGGGAATCGGATCTGAGTATGGTGAACTCGCGGCATTTCCAGGCCGTGCGCGATGCGGGGACCGACTATACGGTCAGCGCCCGAGGCACTGATGGTGTCATTGAGGCAATAGAGCGTACGGATGGTATGCACATTGGCGTGCAGTTCCATCCAGAGCGGATGAGGATGGGATCCCTATTTCGCAATCTTACACTACAGGCTACGAACTATCGAGATGCTTCGCGAAGAGCTACGCTCACTTAGTCCAAATCGACGCCAGTTGCGCTCCTTTGGCATCACATTAGGGATCGCGATTCTCGTTATAGCAGGCGTGCTTTACTGGCGTAACGCTCCGGGGGTAATTCCGGTATCCAGTATTGGGGTGTTGTTTCTGATAGCCGGATTGGTAGCTCCGGCAATCTTGAGGCGATTGTATAAGCCATGGATGGCGCTAGCGGTGCTCATGGGATTCGTAATGACCCGCATCCTGCTAACCCTGATCTTCGTGCTGCTGTTCATTCCTACGGGCTTGTTGATGCGGCTTTTCGGCAGAGACCCTCTACGCCGAAGGCTTGATCCCGATGCGAAAACATACTGGATACGCAAGCAATATGACCCGGAGAGGCGTGAACGCCTAGAACGCTATTATTGACCTCGGTGGGACTGTGCGCTGAAATGTCGCAGGTTGGTTGTCGGAAATTCAGCCTATGCAAAGCATCAGTTTTTTCGCGATGCGCGACGGGACGGAACGGGGCTTCTAGTTCACCTAACTCGTCAGGAATTTGGCGAAGCTAGGCTATGAAGGGAATTATGTCATTTGGTTTGGGAAAGATACTGAGCGGGAACGATCTAGGGCCGTAACGCCCGACGTTCTAACCTGATGTTTAAGGTATTCAATCAACTGGGGGTGATATGATTTTATCCGTTTTAGGTCGAAATCTGCGTGTGCGGACCAAGTGAATTCCAGGTTGTTGGATACCAAGGCCTATGGAGTCGTACTGAATAGACCCCGAATTCTAGGAAGCCGTACATCTGGGATTCCAAAATATCGAACATTTCACTACTGCCAAGCTGTCACAAATTCTAAACGGAACCGTACCCCTATAGCGTGGGGTTCTCGGCAGGAATATGTGTCTTGAGCATGTGGCGCGTGTTCCGACCCATTCTCCCGGAGTTATTGTCCAAAATCTCTCAAAGGCTTTGTTGTTGCGAGCCGCAAAATTGCGTAAATAATGAAACGGTTTTCTTCTTGTTTGGCGTGCCTTCTTGTTCTGTCTTTTTGTGATACGGTAGAGGCTCAGATGAATACGTCTCCTTTCGAGCTCACTGAGATATTTAGAATAGGAGATGAAGAGGGTGGGGACTCCATATTTGTAGAGACGCATTTATACACGCAGATAGCGGTGAATAGCGTTAACCAGCTATTCGTCGGCGGATGGAGAGTATCTCCCGTCATGTCCTTCTCAGATGAAGGACGCTTTGTTGGCTATTTGGGCGCAAAGGGGAAAGGGCCGGGGGAGTTTGAAAACAGTAGAAGCGTAGTCGTTGGGCCGGGAGATTCAATCCATGTCTTTGATCCAGAATTAGAGCGGTTGCTCGTATATGATCCCCAAACGCTACAATACGCCTATAGCAGGAACACGGTCGAATCAGTATCAAATGTTTCCAGTCCTGCTGAATTGCTGGGTGTGACCGAGAAAGGTTATCTTTTTGAATTCTGGACACCATACAGGCCTCCCGGAAATAAACTGGGCGTGGAGCCTCATGGGCCAAGATTCAACGTGATAAATCTGCTGGACAGAAATGGGACTATGGTGAAAAAATCCGTCGCGAAGCTGCCTGCAGCAGAACGGTTAGTCCAAACATCTCAATCAAGTGATGAGTCATCAATTGCCGTTAGGTCCCTTCCCTTTGGTCGGGATCCGTTCTTTGTTTTTAAAAACAGTAATGTGTATGCTGGATGGAATGACGTAATTGATATTGCAGTTATTTCGGAGAAAGGTGAACCAGTAAGAACAATTAGAATTGCCCATGAAGCGTCTCAGGTTACACGAAGAGATATTGAAAGCATCGTAAAGGATGCTTCAAGGAGGGTACGCAAGTGGGTTCTCGAATCTGAGTCAATCCCCGAAACCAAGCCTGCTTACGATGCATTGGTCGTTGATGATCAGGGGCACATTTGGATTCGTGAATACCCAAATACCGATGCCGAATTTGCTAAATGGCTGATCGTGAATTCAAATGGGGAATTGGTTGGAGCGATGGAGTTACCTGAGAATCTTCTCTTGAAGACGATAAAGGCGGGGCGAGCGTATGCGAGCGTCTACTCCGAGACTTACGGACCATACATCGTCGTATACGCCATTACGGAGTGATCGTCCTGAGGAAATGCCTCAGTGTAGCCGTACCGGGTGCAATGCGAAGTGGGTCCATGGCGTCGGAAACATCATGTTAGCCGGACGAAAGTCCAGGTTAGTCCAGAGTGCCTAATACATTTGTGGGAGCTTGGCCGGCAACTCACGCCAGAAACAGCTTGACTAACCTCCCCAAGACAACAGCCCACATAGACTTCAGCCTTCAAAGAGCTTCCTGTCGTTAATCGTAAGCAGGTATCGTTTCTGGTTCAGATACTCCATCTGTAGCCTGCTCCGGGCCTCGCTACCTTCAGGGGCATTCATCATCTCATGTTTCAAACGCTGGATCTGCCTTTTCACAAAGGCTCCCTTGACGCGCATCATACAGTCTTCAGCAACGCGTTTTGATTTTTCGTTCAGTCGGGGGACATTAATCTTCTTGGCACCCCATCCCTTGGAAATTTCATGCCGGCGTATCAGAATATCCGCCACCAATTGTCGGGCGGTCTCATCAGCATTCGTCCTTCCCGAACCAAATGCCGACAGCACATCGTCTCCATGTGCTTCGTAGGTCTCCATCAACAGGTTTACAAGCTCGCGGGATGGTCCTTCCTGAAACTCGTCATATGCCATGTTCCCGAGGATATACTTAATCATCGGACCACCTTCTTCAAGCATTAACTGTAGGAGCATTTTTTCAGGCTCGGAGATTGCATCAAAATTGACGGGCGCGGCGCCGGTACTTTCCTCCGGTGGAGTCTGAGGTGGGCGTTGCTGTTGCTGATTGTTCCTGGCGACTCGTGTGATTTCATAAGCCATGTCGCGCTCGGCAATCGCGAACAACTGACTGGCCTTTTGTACATACATTTTCCGAAGAATATCATCCTTAATGTATGCGATGCGTTGGGCTACATGGGAGATTGCCTGCCGCTTCTTGTGAAGCGTGCCAAGTCCGTTGTCTGAGAGAGAAGCATCGAAAAAAGCGTCAACCCAGTCTTTGGTAGCCGTCTTGAGGTGCAACTCAAAAGCATCAGCCCCTTTTTCACGCACAAATGAGTCCGGGTCCTCTCCTTCCGGTAGCGAAACAATGCTTGCGGCTACCCCCCCTTGAAGTACAACATCAACTGCGCGTTCGGAAGCCGCTGCGCCCGCACGATCTGCATCGTAGAGTAGCCGGATCTCCTTCACATA
The DNA here is from genome assembly GCA_028875125.1 of Bacteroidota bacterium. GTDB lineage: Bacteria > Bacteroidota > Rhodothermia > Rhodothermales > Bin80 > Bin80. The sequence continues at coordinate 22,597 of JAPPGC010000020.1, forward strand.
TCGCCCCAACAATCCAACCTGCTGAATGGTGAGAGCAGTCCCGCAGCATGCAGCTGATCCAATCGCTGCCTGGTCTAGTGCCAGAACATCCGTGTATCCTTCCACCAGAAGGATGCTCTCCTCCTGGCGCGCCATCCGTTTGGACTGATACAGCCCGTAGAGCACGGTGCTTTTGTGATAGACCTCCGTTTCTGGTGAGTTGAGGTATTTGGGTGCATCAGGGTTATCCGCAAGGAGCCGTCCCCCGAAACCGACAAATTTGCCTACATGTGATCGAATAGGAAACATAATTCGTCTCCGAAATCGATCATAGTAACCCGTGCCGTCTCTCCGCTCAGCGACCAATCCGGCCTTTTTCAGAGTTTCGAGCTTGATGTGCGCATTTGTAGCTGCCTTTATTAGGCCATCCCACGAATCAGGAGCATATCCCAGACTGAATCGCGATATAGTTTTCCCAGTCAGTGCACGTCCATTCAGATACTCGCGTGCTCGCGCACCAGAAGTTGGGTCGTTGAGCTTGCCAACGTAGTACTCGGAAGCAAAGCGGAGAGCCTCGTATATAGACTCCCGTTTGTCGTAGGCTTTTTTCCCCTCTTCTGTCTTTGGGATCTCTATTCCTGCGCGGTCCGCCAACCATCGAATGGCATCAACAAATTCCAGTCGTTCAATCTCCATCACAAAGGTGATCGTGTCACCACCTTTGCCGCACCCAAAGCACTTGAAAAATCCTCTCGCTGGATTCACATTAAAAGACGCCGTTTTCTCGCGATGGAAGGGGCATAACCCTAGGTAGTTGCTCCCGGCTTTCTTGAGCCGAACATAATCCTGTACAATGCTCAGAATGTCTGAGGAATCACGAACCCGCTCGACAACGTTTTCTGGAATCCGCATGCTCACTCTTTTACGGCAGCGCGGCAACCGGCGGTTGTTCGGGCTTTTCCGAGCATTGGCAGGCACCTATGGAAAGAAAATCCGCAAGAAGTATGGCAAGCAAGAATCTGGTCATAAATATATATTTCCAATATTTTCTGTGTGACTTGGCGAAGATACTGCCAATGTTCTAAGTTACGCACTATCTTTCTGCTTCTGCTACGCTTACTCTGGATTTGAGTTGGAAGTTCTCGGAATAGACATAGGTGGAACTGGAATCAAAGGAGCTCCGGTGGATATAGCATCTGGGAAATTAACGTCTGAGCGTTTTCGCCTTTCCACGCCAGAGGGCGCACGCCCGGAAGAGGTTGCGCAAACTGTGCGTGCCATTGTTCATCATTTTTCCTGGCACGGAAGAATTGGCGCAGCAATGCCCGTACGCGTCCGTGACGGTATTGCCCTTACAGCATCCAACATTGATTCCTCTTGGATTGGTACAAACATAGAGGAGCTATTTTCTCGCGTCACGGATTCGGACGTGGTTACGCTCAATGATGCCGATGCTGCGGGTTATGCCGAGATTCATTACGGTGCAGGCAAGGGTGTTTCAGGTAAAACCCTCGTATTAACTTTTGGCACGGGTATTGGCTCAAGCCTGTTTGTAGGGTCCACACTCGTACCTAATATCGAACTTGGTCATGTGCGGATGCACAACACCATTGCGGAAGCCTGGACTGCCAACAGCGCACGAAAACGGGAGAATCTGTCTTGGGAGGACTGGGCAGATCGCCTGCAGGAGTACCTGAGTTACATTGAGTTCCTTTTTGACCCTGAATTGATAATTCTTGGAGGTGGTGTCAGTAGACCCAAGCGCGTAAGACGTTTCTTCCATCTACTCAGAACAACGGCACGCCTTGCGCCGGCGCATTTCCAGAATGAGGCAGGTATCATCGGAGCAGCCTGCGCCGCCCACAGTCGCAAGCCTTGACTGATGCATTCCCGGTCAAGTATCCAAGAGTATCTCGAGTCTAATGACCCTGGCCTGCAGGCACTAGGTTTCGACTACCTAATAGAAGGGCTAAATACCGGAAGAATACGCGCTGCTTCCCGAGACGCAGGAGGCAACTGGGTAGCCCATGCCTGGGTAAAGAGGGGGCTGCTGTACGGATTCCGTGCCGGCAAACTTGAAGAGCTTGCGGCTGCACCGGCCCCCTTCTTTGACAAACACACCTTTCCTCTGAAACCGCTCGAGATGAATGATCAGGTCCGCCTCGTACCGGGTGGATCATCTATTCGTACCGGAGCATATGTTGGTGCTGGTGTAATTTGCATGCCCCCGATGTATATCAATACTGGAGCCTACGTAGACGAGGGAACCATGGTTGATTCGCATGCTCTTGTGGGCAGTTGCGCCCAGATCGGAAAACGTGTTCACCTTTCCGCTGCCGTACAGGTCGGCGGAGTTCCAGAACCCCCGGGTGCACTCCCTGTAATCATAGAAGATGACAGTTTCATCGGGGGAGGTTGCGGCATTTATGAAGGCTGCATAGTCCGCGAAAGTGCAGTGTTGGCTCCCGGCGTAATATTGACAAGCTCTACGCGATTGTACGATCTGGTTCACGAACGCATAATCGAAACCGGAGAAGTTCCTCCGCGGGCCGTTGTTGTACCAGGAAGTCGAAATAAGCCGGATTCTTTCGCACGAGAGCACGGGATAGCCACGTATGTGCCGGTTATCGTTAAGTATAGAGACGCGCGGACTGACGCGGCAACGGAACTCGAATCGGCCCTTCGGTGATTCCCTACTCAACAACTACCTGGTCGGGCGCGATGAAAGAACTCGCATAATCATCCTTCATCATTTCAAGGAGGCGCTCAGCGTTGGCACGGCTGATAAAGTTACCTATCCGAACCCGATAATATGGGGCCCGAAAGTCCTGGTAAACTGGCGGTTCCGGCTCGGATCGAGGGTATAGGTCGTAGAGTGAAGGGTCCTCCTTAAAATCTCTCCACCAGGCCAAAGCATCTTCGACTGCCTGATCTGCTTCCTGTTTACTGAGCGTAGATACAATCTGAATACGAAAACCCGGTCGCTCTTGACGTGAAAATTGCGGTACGTTGTTGCTGGAAAGCAGCATTTCGGGTACATCATGCTCCACCTCTACCGAAGCGGCAACCGGGGGCTCCCGATAGGCTTCAGGGTCGAAATCCTCATGCGCAGACCAGTCAATTGGGACATTCTCCTCCGAAGACCCAGCATCCATAAGGGGTGTGGTTGCCGGGCCTGAGCAAGCAACAGCGAGCAATAAGAAAACAAGTGTTAAGGTTGTAGCGCTCCTGAACATTCAATCAAGTTCTTGGATAATCGCTAGCGGGGCGCTGGCCCCAATCCTGTCAGCACCCGCCCGTACCATTGCGAGCGCAGAGGCTCCGGTGCGGATCCCGCCCGCTGCCTTGACTCCAAGATCGCGTCCTACAGTGTTACGCATGAGAGTCACATCTGCTTCCGTTGCTCCCCCGCTAGAAAATCCTGTGGATGTCTTCACGTAGGCGGCTCCTGCGTCACGTGCCAGCAAGCACGCAGTACGTTTCTCCTGCTTTGTGAGCAACGCGCACTCAAGGATCACTTTCACCAGAGCCTCATTCTCGCAAGCATTCACTACCGTTTGAATATCTCTTGCTACCGACTCGTATGCCCCAGTCTTGAGTAATCCGATAGCCATGACCATGTCAATTTCCGTTACGCCGTCTTTAATCGCAGTCGCCGCCTCTGTAGCCTTGACGCTGCTTTGGTTTCCCCCCAAAGGGAACCCCACTACCGTGCATACCCGAGGCGCTTCTCCTGCGAGTAATCGGGCAGCCTCCTCCACATAACATGGAGGAACACACACGCTGGCAAACCCGTGTTGGACAGCCTCCTCACAGAGAACGTACACCTCCTGCACCATCGTATCTGGAGCAAGCCTGGTATGGTCAATCATTCGGGCAAGCTGGCTTGATGTCATTCAACCCTCTAATGCAAAGGTTATAAACATCTTCGTGATTCACTTATGAGTAACAAGAGAACTTAATGTAACTTACGGCCTGTTCACCAGTGCCACATCCTCCACCGAAGCCATGCGTCAAGCCTACCTGCTTTGCTTGCTTTTTATTGGCTGCTCGTCCAGTTTTCCCGGAGAGAGGACTGTGGAGGACGATTTGGGGCGTACTGTGGTATTGCCTCCTACGATAGAGAGAATTACTACGCTTGCCCCAAGTGTGACGGAACTTGCATTTGCGGCGGGGGCTGGATCAAAAATAGTGGGGGTATCAACATTCGACGACTATCCCCCAGGCATTGACACATTACCGCGATTTGACATGCTTCCAACGGATTTTGAAGCTATTGTCGCTCTTGACCCTGAACTGGTCCTCGCAAGCGAGCAGGTGAACAGCCTAAAGGATATTGACATATTCTCATCGTCGGGCATTCCGGTATATTTTGTTGCGGTGAATACGCTTCCAGATGTGACCCGTGCGATTCGAGCCCTGGGGGAATTATTTGGAACCACAGAGGCCGCGACAAGGCGTGCCATTCAACTGGAAGACTCGCTGGCACAATTGTCGGCGCTCACCGCCAGTCTATCCGAGCGACCGCGTACATTGTTCTTGATCGACGATGTCACGCTATATGCATTTGGGCAGGGAAGCTACATTCATGATATGATTGATCTAGCCGGGGGTCACAGTATCACGCAAACAATGACCACACGTTTTCCCGTACTTACTGACGAGTTCGTACTAGACGCCAGGCCTGAAGTGATTGTAGGCTCATTCGGCCTGCAGTATGATGCCACGAAACTTGTTTCGCATCACGCAACCTGGGATATTGTACCCGCGGTCGTGTCCGGCCGAGTCTATGGACTGCATCCAGATCCTTATTTACGGCCGGGACCGCGCCTGGTGTCCGGGGCATGGGCACTTGCAAGAATTTTGCATCCTGACACAGTGATTGATCCATGAATCGCTGGGCCATTGGATTACTGGTATTGGCATTTTTCAGCGTGATCATCTCTGTGAGCACAGGAGATGAAGTGTCGTTCTCCGAGGCACTGTCCGTGCTATGGCATCATCTGACGTTTGGGTACGGGAACGCCCCAGACCCCATAGCAGATCGCATCGTGTGGAGGCTTCGCCTTCCTCGTGCCTTGCTTGCCCTTATTGTCGGTGGAGGGTTGGGGATTATCGGAGCAGCGATGCAAGCGCTTGTGCGTAATCCCCTGGCAGAGCCATATATCCTGGGGATTTCCAGTGGGGCGACTGCAGGTGCATCACTGTTTTACCTGGGATTCCTGCCTCCCTTGATATCTAAGGCGGTATCAATGCCAGTGGCTGCTTTTGCCGGAGGCTTGTGTGCAATTCTCATCGTTTACAGTGTTGCAGGTGGTCGGGGGCATCTATCGGTTACTCGGCTGCTCCTTGCTGGTGTGGCTGTTGCCTCGCTAATGGGTGCTCTTTCTTCCTTCATTACCCTATCGTCGCCCGAGCCCGACAAACTCAGGTCAGTGCTTTTTTGGTTGTTGGGATCACTTCACTTGGCAACTTGGAGTACGCTGATTTGGCCTTCAATAGCCGTGCTGATAGGCCTCATCTCGTTACTTGTGCTGGCACGTCCTTTGGATGGGATGCTAACCGGCGATGAATCTGCTCACTCACTTGGGGTTCAGGTTGAGTCTATTAAGCGAATCTTGATTATTCTCGCTTCTCTGGTTACTGGATCTATCGTGGCTGCAAGCGGAGCGATTGGCTTCGTTGGTTTGATTGTTCCTCACGCCGTACGCTCCGTAACTGGCGTAACCCACCGGCGTGTACTGCCGGCAAGTTTTATCGCCGGCGCGGTATTCCTTTTATGGGCCGACCTTGTAGCAAGAGCTATCCTACCAGGGGCACAGTTACCGGTTGGCATTGTGACTGCCCTCTGCGGTGTGCCGTTTTTCCTGATTCTGCTGCGACGCAGTAACTATGGCTTTGGTTGATTCTCTGGTGACTAAGGCAATACAATACACCGCCTATGCGACAATGTAAGTTCAAGATTCTCCTATGGTGGGATATTTATTTCACAATCCTTGCAGGCGGTGAATTCCGAAAGTCTGCGCCGGGGGAAGTTCGGACAAAAGATTCAGATTACCCTGCACGCCCAACGCGGACTCGATGCAGTGTCTGGACAGAAGGAAGCGTCAACAATAATGTTTTCTGTCTTTCCAAGAGTACAGACAAGATGCTAATCATTGACAATCGCGCGGATGAGAGCCTTCAATTGTGTTTTCGGGATCAAGGTAGGGTCACTGGATGGTAAGGCAAAAGACGAAAGACCGCAGGGTACGACAAGGGATACGGGCAACCCCACCCCCTTTATTTATATTACAAGGGATGGGGAATCACTTGAACAGATCGAATCTGGCTACGGATCGGGGATACGCGCACAATTGAAAAAGATGATCAAAGCTGACGATGAGGTGACAACATGAAATCCTACCTGCGGGAACGCATGAATCAGAAGGCAAATGATGTGGCAAATTGGCCGTTACATCAGTTGGAGCGGGAGAGCGAGCGACTGAAAATTGCAAGGGATGAAGCGCTGGAACAGATTGCCTCCCCTCCAAGCAAAGCGGACATTCCGGCCATGATGGAATTTCTTCTATTGACGCATGAATTGTACGCGGTTGATCACGTGTTGCAGCTACGGCATGATGATCCACAAGGTCAGATACGATTCATCAAGATGGATTTACCGGGGATTGCGTGAGGCACAGAGTAGCCTCGTCAATGCTGATTTGGTATGGAGCGGGTTACGGTACGGCAAAACGTACTTTAGGCAAGACGATCAGCTACAAAGTTCGAACCCCTGCACGCCCAGATAGCGGCGTACCCGCGGGAATAGATCGGAATTGTGGACAGCTTGCAGTGGTCACCTCAAATGGCGAACGGTAGATCTTACAATTGCCAAAGACGAAGCGCCTTGATACGTAACATCGTATATAATGCCCAAAGAAAAACATAGGATAATCCTGCCTGGGTTGGATTGAAAACAAACGGCGAACGATACAGCTTCCACTTCTGTAACCACCTAAAAGTGCCCCATAAATCGGAAAGCTTTTCGATTGATCGAATCCAGAAACGCTCAACCATTGCAACGAGGCAGCTACCCGTCAAAATGGTCACAGTCCACAGGAAATCCCACGATTGCAGATGACATACCGGATCGACTCGTGCAGCTCGCCCATCGCATTGAACTCAGGGGCGAGTCCGTGAGAAAACAATTCACAAAAACCGAAAAACCCGTACCGTGAAACAACAATGAGATACGCTCATTTGAACCCAAACCAAACGAAAAACACTCCAAAATAAATGCTGCAAGTGGTCAACTTCAATCCGAATAGGTGATCAACATCAACCTGAACAGGCAGGCAGTTCGTCTGAATATACAGTCGTGTACAGCCGTTCCGCAATGAGGTGAGATTGGATGGAGGCAAATCAGGCGGAAACTGCGATCGCGCTGCGAGAGATCCAGTCGGTTGTGGAAGATGACATTAAGGAGTTTTATCATCACTTCAGAGCCGCAGTGCGTGTGGAGCATGGGCTCCTGAACCTGATTCTGCGGTATGTGTTGCGTCAAAAAGGTAAGCGTGTTCGGCCGCTACTAGTGCTTTTGGCGGCAAAGACTTGTGGGGGCATCAATGAACGCAGTTACCGCGCTGCTGCGCTGGTAGAACTGCTTCACACTGCTACGCTTGTACATGATGATGTCGTGGACGAGTCTGAAAAGCGACGGGGATCCTTTTCAATCAATGCGCTCTGGGGCAATAAAGTAGCCGTACTCCTTGGCGATTACTTTCTCAGCCGCGGTCTGTTACTGGCCCTGGAACACGATGATTTTGACATGCTGCGCGTTCTCAGCAATGCCGTGCAGCGTATGAGCGAAGGGGAATTGCGCCAAGTGCAGCGGACACGAAACCTGGATGTTGATATAGATTCTTACTACCGGATCATATCAGATAAAACAGCCTCTCTTCTGGCCGCATGTACCCACTGTGGAGCTTTGAGTGCAAATACTGACGCAACCAGTATAGAGCATATGTGCGAGTTCGGCGAACAGCTGGGGCTGGCTTTCCAGATACGGGATGATCTTTTCGACTATGGTTCCGGCGGAATCGGAAAGCCCGTGGGCACCGATCTGCAGAAGAAACTGGTTACGCTCCCCCTGATACACGCCCTTAATGTCACGAACTCGACCGAGCGCAGGCGAATACTGAAAATCATACGCAGGGGTAAAGGAACCCGACAGAACCGCAAAGTCATTCTTGATTTTGTTGAGACTACAGGAGGGCTGGCCTACGCACAGGAACGCATGGAATATCATGTGAAAAAGGCGCAAACTTTGTTGGAGAACTTCCCGGATTCGGATGCACGCCGGGCGATGCACGCACTCAGCCAATACGTAATTGCACGAAAAAAATAGTTCTGCTATTTCAGGTGCAGCGCTCGTCCAGTTCTGGCTACCACACCAGTTACAAGGTCCTCTACTTCCACCTCTATAGTGTAGCTTCCGGCTGAAGCTTCTCCAAGGTCAAGGGCTACGTAAGAAAGGGGCGAGGAATTGGCACTCCGCTGTTCGCTTGTCTGCAAAGTAATTGTCCCCTCCTGGCCCGCGTCAACAGGTGTGAGTGTGTATGCAATGCGATACCTTGTTTGCCCGTCCGGTTCCTGAGTCAAATTGTAAATCTCAAAGTACACGAACGGAGCTGTGGGTCGTTCGAATTGTCCAGATGGATTCACAAATAGTATCACGTCATCACGCTCATCCGCATCTGGGAGCACAGCTATACTGTCCGCGAATAACATATCACTCAACTGCAGGCCGGTATCGGTATATCTGGGTACGGTATAGTCGAATCTGTACGCACGAAGATGTACGCCATCTAGCACTCGGGCATGAAGCGCAATATTGAACCTATCTGCGGATAAATCTACCTGAAACCGGTCTACAAAAGCATCCTCGCCACGGCCAAATTGCGATTGTTTCCGTGCGTAATTAATGCGCTCCCAGTCACCGGTATGAATCGCGAAGCCGGTTTCCACTACAACAGAATCGGGGCCGCGCACACGTGCAGTTTCGTGCAAGGGGACTTTGTAGTAAATTTCCACCAAGGTTCGGCCGTCAAGCCCACGGAATGCGCCAACGATGTACGGAATCTCCCAGTGCCGAGTATCAGATGACCACTGATGCCGGTCTGTGCTCAATCCATTTACGAGATAGTCCACACTCTTCCGTTCCGCATCCAGTGCATCCAGACCTACAACCGCCGGCTCAAATGTTGGTCCAAGTGGAGAAGGCACAAAATGCTCTGTAACCCCACATACCTGACCTATACAGGTTGGAGCAAAATGGAAAACAAGCAGCGAGTCATTGTAGAGCCAGGAATTTGCTTCCCCAACGGTATAGTCGTCAGGTTCTCCGTGACGCATGAATACGATGCCGCGATCATTAAAATCAGAACTTAGCTCGTAGGTGACCGGAAAATATGTCTCATCGTGTGTGAACGCACTCCGGAACCACGAACGGTACCCGTTGAACAGAAAATTCTGCTCAGCAATACGCAGCCGACGGTAATGTTCAACCATCCGTGCGTTGTAAGCGGCAGCCGGCATGGGGTCTCGGCTGGTCCAAAACGTACTGAAAAACTTGCGGTACTCTTCCAACTCTTCAACGCGCTCAAAGGCAGCTACCTCTGCCGGGCTGGCAATGGTTTTTATTTCTTCAAAGAAGACCAGCGCATCTACTTTCGAATCGATACCGGAAATCGCTTCCTCGATGGTTTCTGTACCAATCTCCGGGCGCATTCGAGCAAAGCTTAACCGCGCCTGTGCAAGAAGTAGGGGAGTTTCTGATATATCTTCGTCATCGGCATAGATTGTTTCTGCAGAATCGTACATGCCCTGTCGTTCGTATGCACGACCGATAAATAGCGGGGCCAGAGAGCCTGATTGACTCCGTAACCACAATCGTGCCTTCTGAGGCGCAGTCGTCACGACGTAGCGCCAGTAAAAAGACAACAGGCGGGGCAGTACGTAATCCAGATCCGGCCGGTGCTCCAGTTGGGCTTCTCCCAATCTGATTGCTCCCTCTAAATCGTCCTCATACCGTTTTAGGATCGCGTACTGAAAGAGGACGTCCTGGTATGCAGAGTCTAGGGCAACTACGAATTCAAAATCAGCCGCACTGCGCGCCAGCACACGCTGAAGACGATTCTTGAGTGTGGGATTCCGGCCGCGTTCGCGTAACGCGATCCCACGAAGGTAACGACCTTCAATATCGGTATCGTCTGATTCGAGAAGCTCGTCCAGTAACTGGACCGCGCGTCCATAACCCTGGCTCCCGACAGCCTGGCGGGCCGCCTGCAAATCCGTCGCAGGGACCTGTGAGAGCAGCAAAATAAGGAAGCACCAAGACATCGCAGATTTTCGGCGAACCTGGGGGCTCTGCCACTGCGACGCGCCTAAATAATGGCGCTGATCTTTTGAAAGATCTCGCTCCTTGGCTCACCGGTTTTATCGTGAATGAGTTGGACCATCTTACGCATATTGCCGCGCGCCTTCTTCATCTCTTTCTCATTAAAATCCGCCTCGCTCCAAATGGCCGCTATCTGGCCGCACACCTGCTGCCAACTCTCGTTCATACGCTTAGTCGCCATCAACGCTGAATTAGATGTAGTATGTAAGGCATAAAATGCATTGAGGGCATGGACACCCCAAGACACAGTACAGGCGTATGCCTAAGCGACCAGTCTGTTCCAAAACATCAAGACCAACAGGACCAGCCAAAACAGGTGGCCGATGCCCGCATACATGGAGATTTTGCGGGCGTGCATTGATGCCTCATCACCGTTAGTTTCTGATTCCGTGTTGTTGTTTCCCGTTTCGACGGCGGTGTACAATCGTTTCCAGGCTGGACGCAGGAACACGAACTGGATCCCTAATAGAACAACAATTAAAGCTGAAGCCGCGTGGTACTGCATTTGTCCGGGATATCCGTTTCCTGCCATCAGCAGCGCCATGGAGAACACGAAGGTAGCAATAAGCATAATGCCCATAAGTGACAAGGTGCGCAGTCCATCGACGGCGACCGCCATCTGCCCGGTCGCAGCGAGTTTGGCTTGACTGCCCAACCGTATGCTTAGCCCAAACCAGGCTGATGCCGTCAAAACATGGAGTAAAATCAGTAGCGTTACGATCATGGGCTTGTTCTCATATTTTGTTACGCCGATGCGTGATGACGCAGGTAAGACGCCTGGTCAAAGTCATCAACCTGAATTGCTTCCCATGTAGCTTTTGCTGCCTCATGGATCTTTGCCGCTTCCTCGTCGGTGATAATTCCAGCCGCACGGGCCCTGTCAAACCGGGTAGACTTTGGTTTGCGGGCCAGTTGACCTATACGCACAGACTTCGAGACTTTTGCTTCAATCGGCCGAACGGCTGCCACCAGATCCAGTGCGTGCTCCAGCCGTTTTAGTCCGCGCGTTTTATCACTGCCCATATAAACCCCTGCTGCAATACGGTTACGCTGATGGCCGGGCATCTGCATAAGCTGGGCAACTTTGTGCCCCACCTGATCGGATGGGCCTTTCCCGAAGCTGTTCAATCTGTGCCACAGTAAAGCCGGCCCCCGCATCCACCATGTAAAGCCCGGAACGGTCATGTTCGCGAACAGGCCTTCAAAGGCCCGTTGAATTTCACCGAGCGCATACTCCATGGACCACTGGAAATATGGGATATCCTCTTTACGCAGCCCCTCGGCTTCAAATCGACGAATTGTAGCTGAGGCCAGATACAGCCAGGAGAAGATGTCGGCAAAGCGGCCGGTAATCTTCTCTTTTCGTTTCAGAGAGCCTCCCAGAGAAGCCATGGCCAGGTCCGCCAGGAATGCGAACGACGTTGATGCCCATGTAAGGCGCCGAATATATTGTCGTACGATTCCTCGACCAGGAACCATAGCTGCATGGCCTCGCGTAATCCCCAGCAGGAAACATCGTGCAGAATTGCGTATCACATGTCCGATATGGCCAATGAACGCACGGTCGAACTGACGTACATCTTTTTCAGCCAGTGCAGATATCTCCTTGTAAGCCCAAGGGTGACAGCGCAGCGCTCCTTGGCCAAAGATAATCAGGGATCTTGTGAGTATGTTTGCACCTTCAACTGTGATTGCGATCGGGTTGCTGAAATAGAAGTGGGCTAAAACATTGCGGGGACCGGACGAGATCGCATTGCCTCCCAGAATATCCATCCCGTCGTTAATGACCTTTCGCCCAAGCTCAGTCAAGTTGTACTTGACGATGGCTGTGACCACCGCGGGGGCCTCTCCACTATCAATGGCGCCAAGCGTGTAAATACGGGCCGCATCCATGAGATAAGTAAACCCGCCAATTCGCGCCAGGGGCTCTTCAATGCCCTCGAATTTCCCGATCGGAAGTCCGAATTGGCGCCTGACTACAGCATGTGCGGATGTAGCCAGATAGACCGCCTTGGTGCTTCCAACGGCAGATGCAGGCAAGGATATTCCACGTCCGGCAGCCAGGCTCTCCATAAGCATTCTCCATCCATCACCGGCCCCTTTTTCTCCGCCAATAATTGCATCAAGGGGTACGACTACATCATGACCTTCAAACGGTGCGTTCACGAACGGAACCCCTAGTGGGTCGTGTCTTCGGCCCCGCTTGATTCCTGGGGTGTCCGAAGGGACCAAAGCACATGTTATCCCGAGGTTCTCCCCTCGACCAAGGAGGTTGTCTGGATCCCGGAGCTTGAATGCAACCCCCAGCACTTCTGCTACGGAAGACAGGGTGATGTATCGTTTTTGCCAGTTAAGCCGGATCTTCACATCTCCAGCCTCATCCTTGAACAATACCCCGTCTGCTTGAATTGCGCTTGCATCGCTGCCGGCAGCCGGTTCGGTGAGTGCAAAAGCAGGTAGAAATGTGCCATCGGCCAGACGCGCCAAGTAGTGCTCACGCTGCGACGGTGTCCCATAGTGGATCAACAGTTCTGCAGGTCCCAGAGAATTCGGCACCATAACCGTTGTTGAGAGCGGATTGCAATGTGACTGCAGTTTCGCTACAACTGCACTATTTGCCATCGCAGAAAATCCGAGTCCACTATACTTTGTGGGAACGATCATGCCAAAGAACTTTTCACGCCGCATCAACTGCCAGGCCTCATCGGAAAACTGCCGATCTGTCCACACCTTCCAGTTATCTGTCAGGTCACACAGTTCCTGTACCGGACCGTCAAGGAATGCCTGTTCATCCGAACTCAGTTCAGGATACGGTGTCTCTCGAATACGCGCCCAGTTTGGGCGCCCGGAGAATAGTTCACCCTCTACCCAAACCTTGCCCGCCTCCAGGGCTACCCGCTCCGTATCCGAAATAGCCGGCAATAATCCCATCCGGTCTATGGTCAGCATGACCGGACGAGAACACAAAGTTCTGCGCGCTGGCGGTATGGCAAAGATTGCGACAAAAACTGTAGCCAATATGATCAACCACAGCGGGGATCCCGCGACGAAAAGAAGAAGAAGGAGGGCAACTCCCCAGACCCAGATACGTGCACCGAAGTAGGCGAGAAGCACGGCCGCGATTAAGCTGACGCCAATACTTTGCCAAACCGTCCAAATATCATATCCGTATTGCTCCATAATAGGGGCCTAGCGTTTTCGGAAATCGTTACACCAGCATACTGTTTAGCGGTTTCCCTAGTTGCGGCATCGAGCTCTTGATCAGCGAGATTTGGTCCCCCTTCTTTGATGTTTGGCAGCAGGCCGCATTCTGAACATTCGCAGGGTTACCAATGGATGAAAAAATTTGAGTATCGTTGAACAATTCTCTGCGCAACCACGGCCGGATGCTTCGCATGTGATCCTCTGCACGGGGCATGCAACCAGCAATTATCAGTGAATTAGCTCAGGTTTTCGAAGATTGCTGCCGCGCCCATGCCGCCACCGATGCACATGGTGCATAATCCGTAGCGAATGTTCTTGCGCTTCATGGCGTGTAGCAAAGTGGCGGTGAGCTTGGCTCCAGTGCATCCTAGCGGATGACCTAGAGCAATTGCTCCTCCCTGTACATTAACGATGGATTCGTCCAGTCCTGCCTCACTGATCACCGCCAGTGCCTGCGCAGCAAAAGCTTCGTTCAGCTCAATTAATCCAATTTGGTCTCGGCTAACCCCAGTTTGTTCAAGGACTTTTTCGATGGCCGGTACAGGCCCGATCCCCATTAAGGCCGGAGGCACGCCAGCCACAGCAAACCCAACCATGCGTGCCAGAGGCTCAGCACCCAAGCGAGCTGCCATGTCCTCCGACATGACCACGGTTGCCGCTGCACCATCAGACATTTGAGAGGCATTACCGGCAGTCACACTGCCCCCATTCCGAAATACCGGTCGCAAACGACCGAGTGCCTCCATACTGGTGTCTGCCCGCGGTCCCTCGTCCAGTGAAAACGGGTAGGTGACCGTTTTTGTAATCCCGTTCTGAAAGCTTGTTTGCTGCACCTCTAGCGGGATGATCTCCTGCTCAAAAAGCCCACCGGACTGGGCTGCAAGTGCACGCTCATGGGATCTAAGTGCAAAGCGATCTTGGTCTTCGCGCGAGATACGGTACTTCTGTGCCAGATTCTCCGCCGTGTTACCCATTGAAACGTAGACTTCGGGCCTGCTTTCAGCCACGCCGGGGTCTGGCTGAAAGTAATATCCGCTCATGGGCACAAGCGTCATACTCTCGGCCCCTCCCGCAACAATACATTCTGCCTGCCCCATCCCGATGGCCTGATTGGCCATGGCAATGGTTTGCAGACCCGACGAACAGAAACGATTAACGGTTGCTCCGGGCACAGAGTCGGGCAGTCCTGCCAGATTCGCTATGATGCGCCCCACATTCATGCCCTGTGATCCCTCAGGAAAGGCACAGCCGATAAGTACATCATCAATGTCTTCTGCATGCAGGTTCGGCGTGTGGTCCACCGCAGCCCGGATCGCCTCAGCGCCCATGACTTCAGGGCGCATAAAACGTAATGCTCCCCGTTTGGCCTTTCCGACTGGTGTGCGTAGACTGGTTACGATAACAGCTGACGATTGCATCCTCGAATTGCTCAATTACGAATGGGTCGATTGGTCTTAAGCAGGCCAGCAATGCGTTCCTGTGTCTTGGGTTGGCCCAAAAGGCCCAAAAACACTTCCCGCTCCAGGTCCAACAAGTACGACTCGGACACTTCCTGCGCCCCACTTAAATTTCCACCGGTAAATACATGGGCCAATTTCCCGGCCAGGTACAGGTCATAGTCAGTGATGAATCTGCCCTGATGCAGCTGATAAACAGCCGTACTCAATGCTGCTGCGCCGGGCCGGCCCAATACACGAATTGGCGCAGGTACAGGTGGTCGATATCCTTGATTTGAGAGCCTCAATACTTCATGTTTAGCCACATGGAAGCGCCTCGCACTGTTCATTACCACGCATGCATGACTAGGCAGGAAACCCAGATCACGAGCTTCTTCCGCACTCATTGATACGGTTGCCTTCGCAACGGTCTCAAAGTATTTCATCACACCTGGCAGCAGATTGCTGTCATAGTAGCCCTGATTCTCTTGACTGGCCTTGGCTGCAAATCGCATGCTGCCGGTACCAGCCGGTATCAATCCAACGCCCAATTCGACGAGTCCGGCATAGGTTTCTGCTGCCGCAACCGGGTTTGGGCAGGCCATGATGAGTTCGCATCCTCCCCCCAATGCACGCTGATGTGCGGCCACCACCACAGGTTTACGTGCGTAGTGTACACGCTGCATAGCAGACTGAAACCGGGCGATGTATTGATCAATCTTCCTAAACTCACCTGACTGGACCGCTCCGGCCATTTCCGCAAGATTGGCGCCCACTGAAAAATGACTGCCTTCGTTGCCTATGACCAGTCCGTGCAGGTTGGGATCATTCTCGATATAATCAATAGCCGCATACAAGCCACTAATTACATTGAACCCAAGCGTGCACGCCTTGGAGCGAAACTCAAACAGAGCCACGCCGTCTCCCAGATCAATCAATCCGGACTCTTCGTTCGCCCACAGGTCCTTGCCCGACTCCAACTTAATGGATGCCAGGGACCGTTCGTCTGATGGCCTGTCCTCAGCCACGTATTCTCCGCAGGATGGATAAAAGACGCCCAAGGGGCGGTTGATATAGAAGGATGCATCTTCGGGCATATCCAGTACCCACTCCGGGAGAGCAATCCCATCTTTGACCATAGTTTCTCTGACCCGGGCGAAACCAATCGCATCCCATGTTTCAAAGGGCCCCATCTTCCAGCCGAAACCCGAACACATCCCCCGGTCAACCCTCGCAGGACTGTCCGTGATTTCTCCGATTCGTCTCGCAGCATAGGCCATACCGTCAAGCATGGTCTTCCGAAAGAACTCGCCAGCGCGCCCCTCGTCTTCAAACAGCGCGACAAGGCGATTCCGTAGTGCGCCTGCCGCCTTGATCCTGCGCAGATCTCCGAGATTGAGTGGAGCGGGATCTTCGTACTGCCCTGACGACAGGTTCAATGAGCGAATTTTGCGCCCTTCCTTCCGATAGAATCCGGCTCCCGATTTGGCTCCGAGCGCTCCTTTGGCCACCAAATTCTTCAATACCTCGGGGACTCTGAATCGCGCTCTACTCTCGTCCCCCGGCACGCTCTCGTAGAGATTTTGACAAACAAGCTGCATCACATCAAGTCCAACCACATCTGCTGTCCGGAAGGTGCCGGACTTTGGACGACCGACTAACGGACCCGTCAACGTGTCAATTTCCTCTATCGTGTAGGCACCATTGGCAAACTGCTCAATTACTCCCGCCATGCCATAGATACCGATCCGGTTGGCAATGAAATAGGGCACATCATTCGCCTGCACAACATCCTTGCCCAAATGGATGCGTGCATACCATCCTATTTTGTCCAGTACCTCTGGGCTCGTGTCGGCATGCGCAATGACCTCCAGGAGGGAGAGGTATCGCGGTGGGTTAAAAAAGTGTGTGCCCAGAAAATGTTGCCGAAATTCTAAACCGCGTCCGTCGACGAGCGCATGTATCGGGATTCCACTGGTATTGGTTGACACGATGCTTCCCGGGGTTACATGCTTTTCCACCTGTTCCAACAAAGCCCGCTTTATATCCAGCCGCTCAATTACAGCTTCAATGATCCATTCCACATTCGCAATCTTTTCCAGATCATGCTCGATGGTGCCACAGCTTATGCGTCCGTGGACAGATTTTGTAAAAAACGGATTAGGCTTCAGTTTTGTAACAGTTTTCAAACGCTTTTTCACCAGGGCACGCGGATCTTGTCCTTCCGGGGCTGTCAGATCCAAGAGCATTACTTCGACTCCAGCATTGGCCAAATGGGCAGCTATCTGTGCCCCCATAGTGCCTGCGCCGATTACCGCGGCGCGCCTGAATGGTAAATACGAAGAAGTGCTTTTCATTTGGATATTTAAGGGTTCACAGCTGCTGGATGTATTTGATCAGATTATAAGCATGCGGTTCCACATCAACCAGCGAGATTGTTTCCAATTTCACCATGCTGCCAAGGCAATCTCCCCGCGTACTCCCCAAGCGGTTGTAAGACATTCAACCCCACTGGTGGAAGGTTTGTCGAGGAAATTATCGGGAACCGCTGGCCTTGTTTTCTATGCTGATATTTTGGTTTCAGTGCTTGGCACATCAAAGTTGGCAGAATCAAACGCAGGGATCACCGTTAAGATATGCATTGACAAACTATGCTCATAAAATTGCAACGGATCGCCGCGATTCTTTAACTCGTAACCCCGGAACGGTTCACATTTTGATTTTCATGTTTTTGTGTCTTGCACTCTTGCGGACGGGGTTAGCGTTGGAGGAAAAGCTGATCCAATCAGGCTGTCAGCACTGGAAGCCTGTATACCCAACCAGATTTATTTCAGCCTCCCACAACTGTCCAACGACAATTAAAACTACAGTTGACGACAGTTAAAATTAGTGTTTTTCA
>JAPPGC010000101.1 GCA_028875125.1 Bacteroidota bacterium
CTGAGATCAGGTCAAAAAGTCAGACACGACGGAAGGGAAATGTCGAAGTCGCGCTAGACCCGACACATCCGAAACGGGAGGGAACGCCAGTGGAAGTGAACCCTCCTCTGACAAAACTGCATTGTGCGATGTTGAGATCCTATCGTCCCTTCCCGGAGTCGGCAAAAAGGTCTTGGCCACGCTCATCTCAGAGGCGTCTGCACTACTCAATGATCGAGATTATCAGGCCCTGAGATGTTTATGCGGCGTAGCTCCCGTAACCCGACAATCTGGCAAATCCTGGCGAGTCGTACGACGACGAGCCTCCCAAGGACGATTGGTCAATGCGCTCTATCATTGGGGCAGAGTGGCCGTCCAGCATGACCCCATCAGCAAAGCCAAATATAAGGCCCTGCGCGCCCGCGGCCACAGCCATGGACGCGCCCTACGATCGGTCACTGATCGACTGCTTGCCATTGCGTGTGCGATGCTTCGTAACCGGTCGTGCTTTGATCCCAGTCGTCCAACCGCAGCAGTTCAACCAACACAATCGTGACTTTGACAATCACTGGAAACGAAATAGTAAACGACCGAGCATGGTTAAATCAATCCCAGTTCAAACGAACTGGTGACCAAGAATTGCTCCAATCCAGCTTTTTTTCCATTTGGCCGGTTTTGAGTTGCATAAATGGTAGGGAGTCCCCCCCCCCCCAATTGTCTCATTTGCCGTACGACCACAAGAACTAGGGGCACTGATTGCGGTATCAAGATCCGCGCAACGTGTCTAACCTGGAGTATCAATTCCGAGTCATCAAGAACTACCGACAACTCGATCAACCCTTCAGCCCAAGCTTAACTTGTGTGTCATACACTAAGTCTTCTGCTTCCTGACGAGAAGGAGCCTCCGCATAGATTCGAAGTATAGGCTCAGTTCCCGATGGGCGCACCAACAACCAGGCATCCTTCATCAGATGCTTGAACCCATCAAGCGTATCCATTGAGTGGACTTTTCGACCTGCGATTTCATCCAATCCACCGGTGCGACGTAGGGTCTTAATGATCTCGGGCTGGTGCTCGGCATGCACATCTGCGCGACAGTAAGCGTGTGGCCCAAATTCGTCAAACAACTCCTGAACAAGTGCTGTGACCGACTTTCCGCGTTGCATTAGCAGTTCCAGAAGTACGAGCCCCACATAGATACCGTCACGCTCTGGGATATGGCCTGCCACAGCAATACCTCCTGATTCCTCTCCGCCAACGAGTACCTCTGTTTCCAGAAACCGCGGTGTCACATATTTAAAACCTATCGGAAATGTCTCTACCGGGATTCCCCAGGCAACTCCCATTTTTTCTAGAATCGCTGAAGTTGCAAAAGTGCGAACAATCGCACCACTCATACCGTGATACTTGTGCAGATGCGCGACCAAGAGAGCCATCACCATATGGGAGGTGACTGTACACCCCAGTTCATCGACAACACCAATTCGATCTGCATCTCCGTCGTGGGCAATACCGATCGCAGCACCTTCCTGCACCACACAACGCATAAGGTCTTGGAGGTTACGTTCAATCGGCTCTGGCGGTATACCTCCAAAACTGGGATTGATGGTACTGTGAATCTCTGTCACGCAATCACTGCCTAACAGTGCCGACAATATTCCCTGCCCTGCCCCATACATTGGGTCATGAACGATGTCCAAATGAATAGATCTCAGATCAAACCGAGTTTCCAGGAATTCCACATACTGGGCTGTAATATCTTCTTCACGTACCTTGCCTCCTCTACGCCCTTGACGATTCGGGGAATAGGGCCCAACTGCTGCCTCAACCGCTGCAGTCATATCTGAGGTCGCTGACCCCCCGAAATGAGCTTTGATCTTGTATCCGCTGTATTCTGGAGGATTGTGACTCGCCGTAATTACCACACCTGCATCTGCCCCGCGCACCTTTGTTGCCCAGCTTATGGCCGGGGTAGGTGTATTGCCGCCTGCAAGAATTACTGCCGCTCCTTCATCCGCAAGTGTCTTCGCAACGTGCTCAGCAAATTGCCGACCCAGGAATCGCGTATCATGACCGACGATCACGGTTGGCGAGTTTCTGCCGGATTGCTTCAACCACTTGGCGGTTGCGCGGGCAAGTCGGTCCAAATTGGCGAACGTAAACTCACGCGCGATCACAGCACGCCAGCCATCCGTCCCGAAACGTAACGGTTCATTCATGTGGATCACTGATCAAAAGTGCATCATCAACAATGAACTGAGCCTCCTCCAGGATCTGAACCAAATGAGATTCTCCCAGAAAGCTTTCAGCATAAATCTTGTATATATCTTCCGTACCGGATGGCCTTGCAGCGAACCAGCCGTTTTCTGTTATCACCTTTAGCCCACCTATCGGTGCATCATTGCCGGGTGCACATGTGAGCTTGACCTTTATGGCCTCACCTGCAAGCGCATCCGCCGTTACACTTGCGGACGACAACTTGGAAAGCGCAGTCTTTTGATCAGGGGTGACAGGAGCATCTACCCTCCGGTAAGCTGGCTCTCCAAAGCGCTCTGCTAGGAATTGGTAATGTTCCCCTGGATCATGTCCTGTGCGTGCAAGAATCTCTGCAGATAAAAGTGCCAGTATGATTCCATCCTTATCTGTGGTCCAGACAGTCCCATCCCGGCGCAAAAATGACGCTCCTGCACTCTCTTCACCCGCGAAACCGCACCTTCCTTCAAGTAACCCTTCCACAAACCACTTGAACCCAACGGGGACTTCAAAAAGATCTCTTCCCAGATCCTTGGCAACTCGGTCGATCATTGAGCTTGATACAAGCGTCTTAGCAAAACTGGCGCTCTTTGGCCAGCCCGAACGGTGCTCAAACAGATATTTGCCTGCCACCGCCAGATAATGATTAGGGTTTAACAGGCCACTGGATTTAGTGACAATCCCGTGCCTGTCTACATCTGGATCGTTACCGAAGGCGATATCAAAGCGATCTTTTAGATCAACCAGGCGGCGCATTGCGTATCTGGAAGAACAATCCATACGCACTTTACCATCATGATCCAGCGGCATAAACCCGAAAGCTGGATCAACTTGATCATTAACTACGCTTATGGACAAGCCATAGTGCTCGGCAATCGGTTCCCAGTAGTGAACCGCGGCTCCACCCATTGGATCTACTCCAATCTGTACTCCCGCACCTTTAATTACTTCCATATCCAGTACCGCAGCAAGATCAGCCACATACGGAGTCATCAGGTCCTTTACCATGGTCGTGGAAGCATTGTATGCCTTCTGTAAGGGCACTCTATTGACTCCTTGTAACCCAGTCGCCATAAGCGCTCGCGCTCTCTCCTGGATCAAAGCTGTAAGATTACTCGGAGCAGGCCCGCCGGATGGAGGATTGTACTTAAAACCTCCATCTTCTGGCGGATTATGCGAGGGGGTAATAATCACGGCATCCGCCAATCCCTCCGTACGATCCCGATTCCACCCCAGAACCGCATGCGAAACTACTGGTGTGGGAGCATATCCCTCATCCAGAATCACCGGCACATCATTGGCTGCAAATACCTCTAGTGCTGTCGCACAGGCAGGCTCGGACAACGCATGCGTGTCCTTTCCCATGATGAGCGGCCCTTTCGCTGGACGCAGTTCGCTGACCGCCTGACATACCGCCAAAATATGCGCCTCGTTAAAAGAACCATTCAGAGACGATCCCCGATGGCCCGAGGTGCCAAACGTGACTGCTCCACTTGGTGTTTCTGTGTAGTATGCACGTACTAAACGGGGGATATCTCTAGCAGTTGTACGCATATAGGATTAAGATTCGTTTTTTATTTCCATGAGTTCTTTTGCACTCTGGCGCATCGCATCGGTAACCTCAGCTCCGGTGATCAGCATAGCCACATGTTCCAGAGATTCTTCAGGTCCCAGGCGCCGAATTTGCGTAGTTGCCCGTCCTTTCACCACGGGCTTTTCCACTACATAATGTGCCTGTGCTAGCGCTGCAATTTGAGGCAGGTGCGTAATCGCTATAATCTGGTGATGACGCGCCAAATCCGCCATGCTCTTACCCACTTTTCGGGCGATGGAACCGCTGATTCCAATATCTATTTCGTCAAACACCAGAATGGATAGCTGCTCGGCCGCAGCCAAAACACGCTTGATTGCCAACATGATGCGGCTGATTTCTCCTCCTGAAGCCACACGCACAAGCGGCCTCAGCGCTTCTCCAACATTTGTTGTAATCAGGAACTCCACATCGTCCATCCCATGGCGGTAAGCCTTGTACCGCACCTTTTGCTGGTTCGCAGATTTTGGCGTTATCCAGCCTGTAGGATCCTCACGCCATTCAATACGAACATTGAAGCGCCCAGACGTCACCCCAAGGCTTACTAACTCCTCTGTGACCGAGGCTCCTACCTGTTCGGCAACCTCTTGACGTCTAGTCGACAACAGTAACGCTGCATCTGAAAGTGCACGTTGTGCTTCCGCAAGCGACTGCTCAATTTTTTTACGAGCGGCGTCGTAGTCAACAACAATTGCATACTCATCTGCAATCTGCTCACGATAAGCCAATACGGCCTGTATGGTACCCCCATACTTGCGCTTCAACGTATCCAATGCCCCCAAACGGTCGCGCACTTCTTCGAGTCTGGCCGGATTTGATTCTATGTTCTCACTGTAACTCTGCAGCATCGCTGCGATTTCTGACACCGAAATGTTTGCCTGATTGATCTCCTCACAGGCAGCTTCCAGCGTCTGGTCAATCCGTGCAAGGTCACGCAGTTCACTGTATGCAATAGACAACCGATCAGTGGCGGAGTCATCGCTGGCATAGAGCATTGAATACAGGGAGGCCGCAGATCCACTGAGACGTTCCGCATGCGCCAATCGATGCATTTCTTTCCTGATCTCTTCCTCTTCATCCTCCTGTGGTGAGACTGCATCAATCTCTTCTATCTCGTACGCCAATCGCTCCCGCAATACCGCGAGACTACCTTGATTGGACAACAGTTCCTCGCGCTGTTTTGTCAGATCACGTACCGAATTGTAGGCGTCCTCGTATGCTGAGCGTAGGTCTGCGAGTCCACCAAAGCCGTCCAGTAGTGCCAGATGAGTGTCAATCTTGAGTAGGGACTGATGCTCATGTTGCCCATGCAGATCAATCATCTGCGCCGCAACCTTGCGCATCAAGATGAGCGTTGCAGGCGAATCATTGATAAAGCCGCGGCTGTACGCCTCCGTGATTTCCCGTCTCAAAATCAGTACGGGCTGCAACTCTATCTCAGACTCTTCAAGAAACTGGTCCAACTCAGGTGAGGATACATTGTCAAAGACCCCTTCGACGATTGCTTTTTTTGCGCCTGAACGGATCATCTGACCGGAGGCACGCTCGCCCAACATCAACTTGAGCGCTCCAATCAATATGGACTTGCCTGCACCCGTTTCGCCTGTCAGGATATTGAGGCCATTTTCAAAATTAACCTCAAGTTCATCAATGATAGCGTAATCCCGAATGTAGAGGGTACGCAGCATCAGATTCTCTGCCCGATCAGGTACGTCCGTGACAATGCTTGTACTTCTTGCCACTGCCACATGGGCATGAAGAATTCCTTCCCACATGCTCACCAACCAGAACAGGTTTCCGCTTGGCGCTTGGGTCCCGTTGAGCCCCACCATTTCTAGATCCGACAACGCCGAAGGAGGCGGCGGCCGATTGATGTCTGGATGTTGCACGGCTACGATCCATTCGGCTACGCTGCCCCACACTACCATTGCCCCTGCGCTCAACCAACGGACCTGCCCTGAAAACAAAGGTCACGACATCCTCACCAATCTGGTCAATGACCTCCGAAAAAAGCCTGAACGCCTCCATCTTGTACTCTACAAGTGGATCCCGCTGGCCGTACGCCCGAAGCCCGATTCCTTCTTTTACCTCATCCAGAGAGCGTAAATGTTCAGTCCAATGCTCATCAATTAAAGATAGCATTGCGGTTCTCTCAAGGCTATCGTTAATCTCCTGCCCCTCTGATTGAACTACATCCTCAATGCGAACAACCGTACGCAGCTTACGATGTCCATCGGAGAAGTCTATAAATGCGCGTTCAGGCTTGTTCTCTACGTCACTTTCCAGGACCGTCTTCATGCTGTTGGAGAATGGTACGGCCAATGCCCGACGCTTACGTTCATAGTATGCGACCGCTTTATTATAGGCGTCTTCTGCTACACCATCATCACCCAGATCAAAGAATAGCTTACGGTCAATCTCATAGTCAAACGACAGGAGTCTGCGAAATTCCTCTCGTAACTCATCCACCTCTCCCTCTCCGTGATGACGCTGCACCAGTTGCTGTATAAGCTTCTGCAGCATGCTCAGAATTTCTCCGCGGAAACGCTCTCCTTTCAGCGCATGCGTGCGACGGTCGTAAATCACGGCACGCTGCGCATTCAGCACATCGTCGTACTCTAGCTGCCGTTTACGTATGGCGAAGTTGTTCTGCTCAACTTTTTTCTGCGCGCGCTCGATACTTTTCGTAACCCATGGATGGGTGATTACAGCGCCAGTCTCTAGTTTGAGTCGATCCATGACGCCCGCGACCCGGTCGGGGCCAAAGAGACGCATTAGATCGTCTTCAAGTGAGATATAAAACTGACTCTCCCCTGGATCACCCTGTCGCCCAGAACGACCTCTGAGCTGCAAATCTATTCGCCGACTCTCATGCCGCTCCGTCCCGATAATGGCTAGGCCCCCCAGTTTGGGAATTCCTTGGCCCAGTTTAATATCTGTGCCACGCCCGGCCATATTTGTAGCGATGGTGACCGCACCTCGCCGACCAGCTTCCGCTACTATCAGAGATTCCTGCTTTGCACGATCACGCTTGGCGTTGAGCACGTTATGTCGGATACGAGCACGTCTCAGCATCCGGCTCAATGTTTCGGATACCTCCACCGAAGTAGTTCCTACAAGCACTGGTTGGCCTTTGTCGTGATATTCTTCAATCTTGTCAATGACCGCGCTGTACTTTTCCCGTCTTGTTCTAAACACAAGATCCTCCAGATCCTGCCTTGCAATAGGCCTATTGGTCGGCACCGCCACCACATCCATCTTATAAATCTTGTGGAATTCTTCGGCCTCGGTCTCTGCTGTACCAGTCATGCCAGCCAATTTGCTGTACATCCGGAAGTAATTCTGCAGCGTAACTGTAGCATACGTCTGCGTGGCTGCCTGAACTTTCACGCCCTCTTTGGCCTCAATGGCCTGATGCAGACCATCTGAATAACGGCGACCAGAGAGTACCCGCCCAGTGTGCGTGTCGACAATCTGCACCTTGTCATCCTGCACGATGTACTCCGTATCCCGCTCATACAGTGTGTAAGCCTTTAGGAGCTGTTCAATTGCATGTAATCGCTCCGCACGATTCGAGTAGGTTGAATAGAGTTTACGTGTTTGCTCATCAAGTGCATTCTTTAAAACACGTAAGTCATTCTGCAGCTTGTGCTCCCGCTTTTCCTCAGAGATATCTTCACGCTCTCTGAGCGAGTCATAGAGTTGATTCTTCCGATCCTCATATTCCCGATTCAGGCGCGCGGTCTCCTCCCCTACATCAGGAAGCACGAACAGATCTACTTCCTCGCCTGCCGACCGTGCAACAAATTCACGGCCTTGATCCGTGGGTTCCAAGGCGTGCTGCTTCTCGTCGAGTGCGTAATGTAACGCTCCATCGACGATGGGCATGTTCTTTGCATTGTCCTGGAGATAGAAATACTCTGTTTTGCGCCGCAACTGCTCAACCCCAGATTCCTGCAAAAGCTTCATAAGTCGTTTATTACGTGGGAAACCGCGTGAGGCACGCAGGAGCTCCAATCCTGCACTTCCTTCCACCTCCTTCGCCTGTCTCTCATCGCCTCGTTCGAGCGCCAGATCACGTTCCTTGAGATATTTTTCTGCTTTTGCCACGCACCCTGCTACGATTCGCTTCTGCGCCTGCACCAATCGTTCAACAGCTGGTTTGAGTTCATCAAAACGGCTTTTGTTAGCCTGCGGAACCGGACCACTTATTATCAGAGGGGTTCGGGCTTCGTCCACAAGCACTGAGTCTACCTCATCCACGATTGCAAAGTGGTGACCTCGCTGTACAAGTTGGTTGGGATCAATTACAAAGGAATTGTCCCGCAAGTAATCAAAACCGAACTCATTATTTGTCCCATACGTAACATCGGCGCGATAGGCGTCGCGGCGACCACCTGAGTGTGCATCATATCCATCAATTACATCCACCGTTAGCCCCAGGAACTCAAAAATAGGCCCCATCCACTCAGCATCCCGCTGCGCCAGATATGGGTTCACGGTGATCAGATGCACGCCACGGCCAAGGAGTGCATTCAGGTAGACCGGTGCAACAGCCACAAGTGTTTTGCCTTCTCCTGTTTTCATCTCGGCGATGTTTCCGCGATGAAGCACCACCCCTCCGAGTAACTGCACATCGTACGGAATCATTTCCCACTTGATCTGTGCTCCGCCTGCTTCCCACGTATTCGGCCAGATTGCGTACGATCCCTGAATTTTGGGGTAGGCGCGACGAGCACAAATGGCTCGATCATGATCGGTGGCTCGCACCCTCAATGAACCCCTTTCGGACAATCTTCGACAAACCTCTTTTACGACTGCAAAGGCCTTTGGAAGAATTTCGTCTACGGTCTCCTCTGCTACCTCCAGCCATTCCTCCTCTAATTCATCCAGTTCTTCAAAGTAGTCCTGGCGATCATTTAGTGTAAGATATTCTTCTTCATCCCCCTGTGTATGACCCAATCGAAGCGCTTCATTAATCTCCTGCTGACGTGCTTCTATTTCACCTACTGCACTTCGGATCTGTTCACGATACACTATAGTTTGGCCACGCAGATCATCATCCGATAATCCTCTGATCGCAGAAGTGGCTTCATGGATCTTATCAACCACAGGTTGATACTTGCGATCAAGCTCCCGCTGGTTCTTGTCACCGAAAAATTGATTAACGAACTTCAACATATTGCAACGACACTAGCTCGGCTAGTTTTGAGACGCTTCCTGCACTAACGAATTGAGGAGGAGATTCACGAGATGCATTCCACTCGAGCGGCGGACTGCTGACACGCTTGTACACCGAATCCGTTCCCTTTACGCTCATATCCCGTGCCCTAAGAGCTGCCCTTGGGAGTCAATCGACAAACATAATTCCAATGCATCCTTGAACGTCCTTCTATCTATGAAGCACATTATTATTCGCAATAGACGCGTATTTATACCACTAAATGTGTATATCAATTTCATGGAATCCAGAGCCGCTGAATCTTGAGGCTCGCTGACACCTCTTAACCCTTATTGAAAGCACTTAGCCTTCTTGTAGTTGCCATGTAACGTCTGCCTTCTTGTCGTTTTGATTGGAACAAATCCAAGTACTCAGTTTATCCCCCTCACTCCGCCGGAGCACTCAATAGTTTAGTCATATGGTCAGTCAATTTGCAAAACGGATTTTGCTAGTGCCTGCCGTATTACAACCCCTCAAGAATGTGAAGCTGAAACTCATGGCCCACCCCACTAGTGTGGTTGTTCGCAAGAATATTTTCTGGCTCACCACACTCACGTTCTTATGTGGGATAAACACTGTATACGGCCAGACGCTCTCAAGCTTTGATTTTCTTCGGGTTGAACCTTCTGCCCAAGCAGCTGCCCTAGGAGGTACATCGCTGACTACTACCTCAAACCAAGGGAATGTCCTGTTCTATAATCCGGCCCTTCTGGGCGAGGATCTGGACGGAAATCTTTCTGTGTCCTGGCTGAACCACCTCAGCGACCTCCAGGCCGGCGCACTTACCTATGCCCAAAACCTCGGTCCAATTGGCATAGGCGCAGTGGGGGTACGTTTTTTCCACTGGGGTAGCATCACTAAAGCAGATATATACGGAGAGCGCAATGGCACACTCTCATCAAGTAATCTTGCACTCTCCGCTGGCCTGTCACGATCCTGGCAATCTGGACTCCGCTACGGCGGGAGTATACATCTGATCTATGCTTCAGTAGGACAATTCAATGCAATAGCTGCCGCCGTAGATGTGGGCGCTGCCTACCATATGCCCGACCAGGGATTTGTCGCCTCAGTGGCAGTAACGAACACGGGCATAGTCCTTTCGAGCCTTGGCCCTACACGTGACGAACTTCCAATGGATATTCGTATAGCCGTGTCCAAACGCCTCAAGTATATTCCAGTCCTGTTCGGCCTCACACTCCATAATCTGCAGAATGCTCACGAAATCACAGCCGTGGATGAAGGATTTCGTCATGCGATCTTCAGCCTCCAGTTCGAGGCTATACCGGCGTTTCATCTTCGCCTCGGCTATAGCCACCGAAAACGCAACCTTAAATCTGACCGCCGGCTAGATTTGGCAGGTACTGCTGTCGGATTCGGACTCCGTGTACGGGGTTTTCAGGTTGACTATGCCTTCAGTTCCTGGTCATTTGCCGGACTGCACCAGTTCACCGTAGCCAGGAAGTTCAATAGGAGGCGTCAATAAGCCCTTGGGCTTTCAGATCATTGAGGCGGTGGAAGAGCCTCCACGGACGTGTACGTTGCCGTAATTCTGCCCTTGAAATGCCGCTCTGGATCAATAGATAAATAGAGGTATGTGTCAGGCTTTGTGGGGAAACATCCAGACGCGTTATTCCGGCTTGATCAAGCAACACACGCATACGAGCCCGTACTGAACGAACTTTCAGGCGCTCATTTTGCCCGCGTGGACCATGCGACACAAAGAGCGGGTCGTTAAATCTGATATACTCAGCCCGACTGGACAGGTAGGCTACAATACTCTTGTACGTTCGTGAATCCAGCGGCACACGTAAGCGCCCCCCTTTGCCACGAACAACCAACTCGTCACCCATTAATGTGTGCTCCAAGTCTTTATAGTTACACCGTACAGTTTCCCCCTCGGAAAGACCTTCTATAAGCATGCAGCACAGGATGGCCCGATCACGCAGGTCAATGGGATCCGAGGATTCCGTTACCTGAAGCAACCGCTCAACTTCGTCCGTGGTCAATATGCCCCGACTTCCCGCCGACCCACTTACCTTCACCGAAAGCCCCTTTGACGGATCTTCTTGCAGTAAACCCTTTTCGGAAAGAAATGCGAAAAACTGCCGCACAGCTGTCAGATAAGTCTGGATCGTTCGATCCTTGACTTTCCGTACGCGGCGCAAGTACAGCAAATAATCCTCCAGACTTGCCCGGGAGAGCTGAACTCTGCCGCCCTTCTCATCGACCCACAACATAAAAACTCCGAGCGCTCTACCGTATGTCTTCCGTGTTGCTGGAGATTTTTCAGAGGCCAGGCTGCTTAGGAAGTGCTCTACCCTCGCAGAAATCGCATCCGTAGTCAAAATTTTGGCTCGGTCACGATTATCAGACGACATGCCTCAGAGGGACCTGTGATTATTCCGCAAGCAAACCTATAGCTCCATCTCTGGGTCAAGGTTTTCAATTACTTCCGTATACCGGCGCAGGAAAGCTATCCCCATAGCGCCATCAATTACACGATGATCATAGGACAATGAAAGGATCATCATATGGCGAATCGCAATCGTGTCGCCATGTTCAGGATGCTCGACTACAATTGGACGTTTCTTGATGGAGCCAGTGGCAAGAATGGCCACTTGGGGCTGTAAGATGATTGGCGTACCCATTAAGGATCCCAGTGAACCCACATTCGTCAAGGTGAAGGTTCCATCCTGTAAATCGTCAGGGAGTAATTCGGATGAGCGTGCACGATGCGCTAAATCGCTTGCTGCATGGGCAAGTCCAGCTATACTCAACCGCCCGGCGTGTCGGATTACTGGAACAATCAATCCAGATTCCTTGATCGCTACTGCGATACCAATATGGTAATCTTTTTTGACCAGGATCTGGTTTTTCTCTACCGAACTGTTCAAGATTGGAAACTCACGCAGTGCTTCTACGGCTGCATGAACAAAAAAGGGCGTGTAGGTCAGCTTCACTCCATCGCGTGCAAGAAAAGCCTGCTTATTGGCCTCTCGTATCCGGACAAGTCGTGTCACATCAACCTCTGAAAATGAAGTTACGTGTGCTGACGTGCGTTTGGAATGTGTCATATGCTCAGCAATA
This sequence comes from Bacteroidota bacterium, assembly GCA_028875125.1. Lineage (GTDB taxonomy): Bacteria > Bacteroidota > Rhodothermia > Rhodothermales > Bin80 > Bin80. The sequence goes on from JAPPGC010000101.1 coordinate 12,132, forward strand.
AGCTGACGCATCCGCCCCATCTGGATAACCTCTACCCGCTGTGAGTCCCCGTCAGTAGGTACAGGGTGGGAAACCTTTTTCCTTACAGGCGGGGGACTAAGCGGAGTTCTCGTACGCCCTGTGGGCCTCTTGCGAGATTCCAGATAGTTTACTACGTCTTTCTTAGTGAGCCGTCCCTCACGTCCAGATCCTTTTATCCTGGACAATTCATCCCTAGATATATTCTCAGCCTGTGCGATGCTGCGCACCAGTGGGCTCAGGAATCGTCCGTCCGCCAGATGCCGGTCGCTATCAATCTGTTCCGGCTCGCCCGCAGGTGTGATCTCAGAAGGCGGAGCAGGCTCCTCTACCGTTCCAGACGACAATGGAGCAGCTTCCTCTACGGTATCGGGCATTGATTCTGCATCCTGCACGGGCACGGTCCCTTCGGCACCTATCAATGCGATCGTAGTGCCTACTTCAACTGTCTCTCCTTCGGGCACCAGAATTTCTCGAAGAATGCCCGTGGCAGGGGCCGGCACGTCCGTATCTACTTTGTCTGTCCCGATTTCCAACAGGGTCTCATCCAGTTCAACCGAATCTCCTACCTGCTTATGCCAGACAATCACCGTCCCCTCGGTAATACTTTCGCCCATCTTCGGCATCACTACAGATATATCTGCCGCTGACGCCAATGTCGATTCTGGTCCGGGTGACTTCGGAGCTTCCGCTGGTTCAGAAGCCGCAGCACCCTGAGTTGCACTGGGGGAATCCTCGCCCTCGGTGGCAATAATAGCGATCACATGTCCTACCGGAACGGTCTCACCCTCCTGTGTGAGAATTTCCGTAACTACTCCGCCCGCTGGAGCAGGGACATCCGTATCTACCTTGTCGGTTCCTATTTCCAGCAAGACTTCATCCAGTTCGACTGGATCACCTACTTGCTTATGCCAGACAATCACCGATCCCTCGGTAATGCTCTCGCCCATCTTGGGCATTAGCACTTCAACCTTCGCCATGGAATGGAAATACTTTGGAAATTTTGTACCGTAACGCTACATCCACTTCGCGGATCACAAGGATGGCTAGCTATAATCTCCATATGCAGATCCCTCGTCCCAGATACACTGGATGAATCACTTGGAAATCATACGCTGCCTTATCATCATGTTCCTGAAAGCATGCCCCAATGCTGAATATAACGACTATTAAGGTGGTTACTTAGATATACAATCTCAAGGTCTGTTACTAGCTTCCGTGGATTGTGCATGATGTAGATTTGTCAAGACATTCCTGGAACAAAATATGCATTGGAGATTCCCGATATTAAATGGAAGATGGGAGTTTCTTTCATCGAAAGATCACGCGTGTACCGAGATTGAATGTTCTGGGTAGACCAAGAAATACTTCTGCGTCATCTGCCCTTCCCATATTTACTCCGTTAAGGGTGTAAGCGTGAAAACGGGAATTATTTACGGCATCCTGCACATAGAATGTGTTCGCTACGTTGAAGACATGTAAAAACAATCGGACACCAAAACGCCCCCTATCAAAATTATAGCCCGCCTTGAGATCGAACACTGTGTACCCGGGGGCCTCCCAAACCGGACTGTTTCGTTCGCTATAGCCGGCAGGATCAAAATCCGCAAAATGTTTGGCATAGGAACGTCCAGTCAGCACAACATGCATCCCCGACCTGGGATATGCCGTTATGGCATAGGCGAGTTGAGCCTGCGGAGAGTCCCCCACTTTTACCCCGCTGAGGGGGAGAAACACCCGTTCTCGGCTATCTGGATTGGAACGATCAGGCGTATATGTGCCAGAAACATCATCCGTGTATTTCCAGTCCCCCACAGAGAAAGCCCCATCCAAACGTACGAAATCTACCGGTTGCCAGGCAAGCTCTCCTTCAACTCCTCTGTGCAGCGCATTCAATCCTCCTATGTTGACTAATGCATCATTGCCACTCTGCTCCAACAGACTGCGTGTCACGGTTCGATCATTCCATGTTGTATGATAGAGATTCAGCTTTGCTGTAACCCTCCTGTCTAAAGATCGATAATTCACACCGCTTTCGACCCCGATGAAGGACTCATTCTGGGGATCCGGGTTAATACTGCCGGAGATGGCGTCAATGACACCATCAAAAACAGGAACCTTTGAAACGCGGCCGATACTGGCATAAGCAGATAAGACCTCGTTCAGACGATAGTTTGCCCCTCCCTTGACTTGATAACCGCCGATAGGTGATGGCGAAGCAGCAAATGGCCTTCCATGGCCATCATCAGTAAAGAAATCTTCAAATGTATACTTGATTCTCGAATAACCCACTACTGCAAAACTGCTCAATGGTCCTGTTTCATATCGCCCCTGTAAAAATCCACCGATCCAGTTTATAGTCACGATATCATCGTAGTCAAACCGCTCCCCTAACTGTAGCGCACGTCCCCCCGAACCCCAGAAATCATTGTCGAATCGCAAATATCCCTGGCCCCCCAACAGATCTCTCACAGTACTGAAATGCTGAATTTCGGCACTGCGCCAGTCGAGTCCAGCTTCCAGTTCAATATGATCGTTGACTTGATGGGTCAACTTGGAAATAGCCCCCAGCGTCCATTGTACATTATGGCGGTTCCGAATTATACCGCGAGACAGTCCATTTCTTCTATTGGCCTCAATGGTTGCATCGTAATCGGGGACCGGAGAGGGACCGCTCTGATCTGCAACCAAGTCACCATGACGACTTGACCCGCCCCCCTTTCCTCCCGAATAATACACGATGGTCGAAAGAAGAGATTTTTCTGTCAGTTGTCCAAAATGACTTAAGCTTAATATGGGCTTGTGAAAGAAATTCTCGAATTCGTCAATATATCCGCTGTTCTTGCGTTGCACAGGTCCAAAGCCATTATGCTGATCCCTTGTATAAGTCTCCGAAACTGCACCGAGATTTTGATTCCAGCGCCGCCCTCTTTCTGGATAAGCCTGCAGAATCTCGCTGATGGTTGCGGCATCCAATCCATCCCGCTCAAATACTTTACTGGCATACTCGTGGTCGTAAGCAGCGATATTCTGACGGGAAAAATTTTGTCCGTGACGCTGTGGGGAGCCGACCGCCGAAAAGTCGAGGCGGTGCGTACTGCTCGCATTCCAACCAACCGCAGCATAGTAGGACCACATGTCGGTCCAAGTTCCATCTACATATCCCTGTCCGGTCTTGCGTACTCCAGAAACGGTTACAGCCACTTTGCCATCAATGAGCCCCGAGGATAGCATGAGGGTGGATTTACGCAGTCCATCGTTGCCGAACTCCTGTTTGAGCAGTACTTGTCGCGCATTGCGTGCCGGATCGGTAAGAATATTCATTGTACCCCCAATCGACGGCGTTGCCACTGTGACAACTGACAACCCACGTTGGAGCTGGATAGAATTTGTCATTTCCTCCAGGCCATCCCAATTTGACCAGTAAAGCCAACCATTCTCCATATCATTTACCGGGACGCCGTTGATCAAAATTGCTATGTTACGCTGATTAAATCCACGTACATTCACGCGTGCGTCTCCCGCTCCTCCCCCTTGTACTGTACTGTAAACCGAAGGCATGGTGTTGAGCACAAGCGGGACATCACGCGAACCGAGATCGCGTTGCAATCGCGCCTTTCCCAGAGTTGTGAAGGCAACTGGCGTCCTCTGCTCCAAGGCTCTGGAAGCAAATACTTCCATACCCTCCAACGCCACACTGGTGGCCTCTATTTCAAAATTCAGTACGACATCCGAACTTCGTACCGTCACAACCTGTGATTCATCATCATAGCCCACGAAAGAGACAGTGACGGTGTACGTACCTGGCGAAAGATCGGAGAGTAAAAAATGCCCTTCTAAGTCCGTAGTCGTACCACGCGAAGAACCTTCTATGATCACGGATGCTCCGGGTAGCAGTTCGTCGGTGTCACGAGTCGTTACAGTTCCAGAAAGGTTGTATTGCGCCCAGGATACACTCACTGAAAAGAAGCTTGCAAGAATGAGCAAAATTGATTTCATAGGAGCGAAATTAGTGGTCCAAAAGAATAGTGCGCCACCACCAATGTGGTGAGGCGGGTTCAAGTTACGCAAATCACGACCCTGCAAAGCGGCCAATACTTGGAGCAGCCCTAGACAACGTTTGACCCTAAAGAAGCGGTGCAATAACAAGCGCAACCACTGCGATCAGCTTAATCAAAATATTCAAGCTCGGTCCCGACGTGTCCTTGAATGGATCCCCCACCGTATCGCCGACGACGGAGGCCTTGTGTGCTTCTGTTCCTTTCCCTAAAGCCACTCCATCAATACTGATCCCTCCCTCGATGCGCTTCTTCGCATTATCCCACGCCCCACCAGCATTCGATTGGAATATGGCAAACAAAACACCCGAAACCGTTACGCCAACAAGTAGACCTCCTAGCATGTCCGGGCTAATGAATCCAACAATCACCGGCACCAGAATAGCCAACAAGCCGGGAGCAATCATTTCCCGGATTGCCGCCGCTGTTGAGATATCTACGCATTTGGCATACTCTGCTGTGGCTGTTCCCTCGCGCAATCCTGGTATCTCCCTAAACTGCCTGCCAACCTCCGTAATCATATCAGCCGACGCACGCCCTACTGCACCCATAGCCATTGCACTGAACACGTAAGGAAGCGTAGCCCCAACTAAAAGACCTGCAAGAATGTTGGGCTGAGCGACATTGATCGTTTCAAGCCCGGCCTGCTGCATGAACGCGGCAAACAGTGCCAGCGCAGTCAGGGCTGCCGAGCCAATGGCAAAACCTTTACCTATTGCCGCTGTCGTATTACCAACCGCATCCAGTTTATCGGTTCGTTCCCGAACCTCTGCCGGCAAATGGGCCATTTCTGCGATGCCACCCGCATTATCGCTGATTGGACCGTATGCATCCACTGCTAACTGAATACCGGTAACCGATAGCATACCCACCGCTGCAATGGCTATCCCGTATAGACCGGCGGTACTGAAAGCTCCGACGATTGCTAGGGCAATCACCAATGCAGGAACTCCAGTTGAATACATGCCTGCTCCCAGACCTGAAATAATATTTGTTGCCGCCCCGGTTACACTCTGCTTTGCAATAAGGAATGTTGGTAATGTGGCCGTAGATGTGAAATACTCAGTTGCCAGACCAATGAGTACACCGGATACCAATCCAATGAGCATTGCCCAAAACACACCCACCGACGTATAGACTTTTTCCCCCACAATGCTTGTAGTGGCCACCCACTCAGTAGGCAACATCCAGGTAATCACAAAAAATGCGAGAACCGCCATAACTGCACTCGCACCGAATTCACCAAGGTTCAGCCCTTTCTGCGGGTTTCCACCCTCTTTAACGCGAACGAAGAAGGATCCCAACACAGAAACCAGGATCCCCACAGCCCCTAGCACTAGAGGAAGGACCACTGCACTTAAATCTCCTAACGCCGCCCCCGAGCCCTCAAATACCGTCAGGAAACCCGTACCAAGCACCATCGCCCCGATGATTGAGCCGACGTAACTTTCGAAGAGGTCCGCTCCCATACCGGCAACATCTCCAACATTATCTCCGACGTTATCGGCGATCGTCGCCGGGTTACGTGCATCGTCTTCAGGGATTCCTTCGTAAACCTTGCCAGCCAGATCAGCCCCTACATCCGCAGCCTTGGTATATATCCCGCCACCTACACGTGCAAAAAGAGCTATAGAAGAGGCCCCCAGAGAAAACCCGGAAATAACATCTATTACTTTGATCGTGGACCAGTCAGTCAATCCGCTGTATGCCAAAAACAGGCCAGCGAGCCCCAAAATACCTAGACCAACCACACATAATCCCATCACTAGACCACCGGAAAACGCAATGCTGAGCGCCTCGGATAGCCCCGTTCGTGCTGCATTGGTCGTCCGAACGTTCGCTTTTGTGGCCACACGCATACCAACAAATCCTGCAGCCCCACTACAGACGGCGCCAACCAGGAATGACACAGCAATGAGTGGGGAGCGACCTAAATCTGCTCCTCCCATCAGGCCGGTCACCGCGAGAATCACGGCTACTGAAATAACAAAGATTGAAAGAACACGGTATTCCCGCCTCAGAAAGGCCTGGGCTCCCCGAGCTATGTAACCGGCAATCGCAATCATTTGCTCGGTGCCGGGAGATTGCCTAGTGATCCATCTTGCCTTGGTCCAGGCAAAGAAAAGTGCGACGAACCCACATGCGCACACCAGAGAAATCAAAAGACCTACTTGCATTATATAATTGAATTGAATTTAGACTTAGTGATCAAACCTGAGACTGGGCGGCTGTTGCTGCCGATATATATGCTCATCAGCGGTCCAGCTTTTCTGTACCTCCAGATCTAACTGCGCCGGAGGGTGTCGTAGTTCGCCGATTAAACAGATTCATAGCTGGCACAATCCCATCTGTCACGTACATCAGTGCCGCATCCCGCGCGTCGTTGAGCGTTGTGTCCATTTTTATTTTTTCTTCTTCAGTGAACTTGGACAAGACATAATCCGACTGCCCGCCACGTTCAAAATCTCCTCCGATCCCTATTCGTAACCTTGGGATATTCTCATTTCCAAGGCTATCAATAATGCTCTGCATGCCGTTATGTCCTCCTGCACTTCCTCCCTGTCGCAATCGTAAAGCTCCGATCGGCAAATGAATATCATCCAGCACTACCAGGAATTCCTGTTGGTCCAGATTCATTCGTCGTTGAAGGCTTCGTGCTGATTCCCCTGCACGATTCATCCATGTTTGAGGTTTTGCCACGACAAACTTGTAACCGCGCCAGCGCCCCTTGCCTGTGATTGCGTTGGTTCGAAGATTTGGCTTCAGCGATACATTGCACCGTTCTGCAATCCGGTCAACTACTTCAAATCCCACATTATGACGGGTACCCGCATACTTCGCCCCCGGATTGCCTAGCCCAAGAATCACGCGTTTTCGTCGCGCCATAGGCCCCACCTGTGAACGGTCTCTCTGGGCTTATTCGTCGTAAACTTCTTCTTCCTCTACTTCTTCTTCTCCTTCTTCTACTTCTTCCTCAGCAGCACGTGGAGCCTCTACGTTCATCAAAATCTGGTCCTCAGGTGCCAGAAATTCCAACGTGTCCTCGTTTAAGTCACGTACGTGAAGAGATTGTCCAATTCCCACTTGACTGATATCTACATCAATCTGGGTAGGAATGTCCCGTGGAAAACAGCTTACCGTCAACTCATTAAGTATATAACTCGGCAATCCCCCCTGGGCTTGTCCGACCGATACACCAACATAATTGAGTGGCACAGAAAGTGTAACCTTCTCACCTGCCTGCAGAACCTGAAAGTCTACGTGCATGGGACGGTCAGTAACCGGATGATAGGCCACATCCTTAATAATGCAATCCCAGCTGTCCTTTCCAAGACTCACATTAACAATGTGGGTGCGATTGGTGAAAATGAGTGGTTTGAGACTTCGCTCACTGGTTGTAAAGCATCGCGCCGCTACATGATGTCCATAGAGAACACATGGTACATTCCCTTGCCTACGCAATGCCCGGGCTGCGGCCTTTCCAGGCGCACGCGCTTCTGCTGTGATCGAAATAGCGTTCATTCAAAAATGATGACTTACGGATTGAACAGGGTAGAAACTGAGTCGTCAGTTGCGATGCGCTGAATTGCATCAGCAAACATCCCGGCAACACTGACTACCTCCACGCATTCAGACTCACGTTTGAGAGGGATACTGTCGGTAACCACGAGCTTGCTCAAAACAGACGACTCAATCCTTTCATAGGCTTTGCCTGAAAGGAGTGGATGTGTACATGCTGCCATGATTTCGTGTGCTCCAGCTTCCCTGAGAGCATTGGCGGCATTCGTTAAGGTTCCCGCCGTATCAATTATATCGTCAATCAGGAGCACATTGCGTCCTTTGACCTCACCAATAATATTCATGATCTCCGCCGCGTTCGGATGTGGCCTCCGCTTATCTATGACCGCTAAATCTGTATCGAGTCTATTGGCATAAGCCCGGGCCATCTTGATCGCCCCCACATCGGGAGCAACCACAACCAAATTCGTCAGACGGAGTTTCTGAAAATAGCCCGTGAATACTGCTGAAGCGTACAAATGATCCACAGGAACGTTAAAAAATCCCTGAATCTGTGAAGCATGCAGATCCATAGTCAGAACCCGGTTTATGCCTGCTGTCTGTAACAGATCTGCCATCAGTTTGGCAGCAATGGGCACCCTGGGTTGATCTTTGCGTTCCTGGCGTGCGTAGCCAAAGTAAGGGATCACAGCATTGATCCGAACCGCGGAAGCGCGTTTGGCAGCATCTATAAGCAAAAGAAGCTCCATCCAGTTGTCTGCATTCGGGTACGTACTCTGGATAATAAAGAGATCTCTACCCCGAATAGACTCCTGATACTTCGCGTACAGTTCACCATCTGAAAACACTACCCGACTGAGTTTGCCAAGTGACTGACCATAGGCAGCCGCAATCTTCTCGGCAAGCGCCGGATTACTGCTACCAGTAAATATCCCAATGGGTAACTCTCGATATGACGACATCTCTTAAGGTCTGCGTTGTAATAAAACAAACAAGTTGCCCGGGGAGGACTCGAACCTCCACCGACGGCTCCAAAGGCCGCTGTCCTGCCATTAGACGACCGGGCAATAGCTAACTTTGGGGATAGCCCATTACTTTGTGTACGCAAAGATAAAGATTACAACTTGGCCAATCACTAAATACTACAAGAAACATCAATGGAACCTCCAATTATTGGCATTATTGGCGGAATGGGACCACAAGCCGGTCTGAACCTTGCCGAAAAAGTGATCGCGGAAACCAAGGCTGCAAAAGATCAGGAGCATCTTCCAATGGCGCTTCTTTCGTACAGCCACAAGATCGGGGATCGAAGTGCGTATGTGTTCGGGGAAATTACGAAGAATCCCGGATTTGCCATCGCTTCTGTGGCCCGTACACTTGCCGAATTGGGGGTTCGTGTTGCAGGCATACCCTGCAATTCTGCACATGCTCCTGAAATTTTCACCCCACTGACCCGCTCACTTAAGGACTTGAACATCCGCATACTGCATCTTATCCAGGAAACCATTCGATATATACAGGAAGCACTACCGAGTATAACTAAAATCGGATGTCTGTCAACACTGAGTGTTCACCGCCTGGGCTTGTACCAATCCGCAATAGAACGAGCTGGCCTTACGCCAATTATGCCCAGCAACGAAATCGCAGAACATGTGGTACACCGTGCTATATTTGATCCAATACTTGGAATTAAAGCCAAGTCGGCCCCTGTAACTCCACAAGCACGCGATATGGTTCTTGCGGCTGTACACACATGCTGTGATCTGGGCGCAGAAGCTGTGATCCTGGGATGTACAGAACTGCCACTTGCTGTACCGCACATGCCGGATGTAACCCTCATTGATCCTGCCCGTGCCCTGGCACGCGCGCTGATCCGGGAAACCTCTCCGCAAAAGCTAGCCCCGCTCTGAACAATCTGTCAATTTGTGAGCATTCAGGTTGTAACTTTGTCCGGATATGAACATACGCTTAATCACTTAGGACGGTCTCTCTTCGCTGATGCCTCGGACCTTGATCACTGGTGGCGCAGGTTTCCTTGGATCTCATCTGTGTGACCGGCTACTGGACGATGGACACGAGGTTGTCTGCATGGACAACTTCCTGACTGGATCGTCCGGAAATATCGCCCACTTGGAAAAAAACTCCGGATTTACTTTTCTCGAACGCGATGTAACCGAATATATTGAGATTGAAGGCCCGTTGGATTATGTCCTCCACTTTGCCAGCCCGGCCTCCCCTATTGACTACCTGCGACTCCCCATTCAAACACTCAAGGTTGGTGCACTTGGCACCCATAATGCACTCGGACTGACCAAAGCTAAGAATGCTTGTTTCCTGCTTGCCTCAACGAGCGAAGTGTACGGTGACCCGTTGGAGCATCCCCAAAATGAGACGTATTGGGGCAACGTAAATCCGGTTGGATTGCGCGGAGTCTATGATGAAGCCAAGCGGTTTGCCGAGGCGCTTACCATGGCCTACCATCGCTACCACGGCGTTCAGACACGCATTGTGCGCATCTTCAACACATATGGCCCTCGCATGCGTTTGAATGACGGGCGGGCACTTCCTGCCTTTATGCGTCAGGCGCTTTGTGACGAGCCCGTTACGGTCCACGGAACAGGTGACCAAACACGATCATTCGCTTATGTGGACGACACTATCGAAGGAATCGTTCGGCTCCTCAACAGCAACGTCACGAGTCCAGTCAACATCGGTAGCCGTGATGAAATCTCCATAATGGATTTTGCAAAAGAAATTATTTCACTGACAAACAGCAAGAGTACGATCATACAGCACAAGCTACCTGAGGACGACCCAAAAAATCGGCAACCCGACACCTCCCTGGCTCAAGACCTTCTCGGCTGGCGCCCGCGCGTAGACCGCATCGAAGGACTCCAGCGCACGCTCGCCTATGTTCGCCAAAAAATTAGACAGACACCCTGACGGTATGCATCTTGTTGATCCAGAGGCCTCCATTTATGTGGCTGGACATAACGGACTGTTGGGACGATCGATCGTAAAGAAACTTCGTGCGAACGGGTGCAGGAATCTGCTGCTTCGAACAAGCAGTGAGCTGGACCTGCGTGCTCAGACTCCGGTCAATGATTTTTTTGCTGAGAATCAGCCAGAATACGTCATCCTGGCCGCAGCCCGTGTAGGAGGTATACTTGCCAATGACCAGTACCCCGCAGATTTTTTGGGTGATAACGTCTCCATCCAGAACAATGTATTTCAAGCTGCGAAAAACAGCCGTGTAAAACGCCTGGTTTTTCTGGGCAGCACATGCATCTATCCCCGGGAAGCTCCGCAACCCCTGAAAGAAACCGCGCTGCTTACCGGCCCCCTCGAAATCACGAACCGATGGTATGCCGTGGCCAAAATTGCCGGTGTGGTTCAATGCCAGGCGCTTCGTCGGCAGCATGGATGTGATTTTATTACTCTCATGGCAACAAATCTCTATGGTCCAGGAGATAACTTCGATCTGGCTTCGAGTCATGTACTGCCTGCGCTCATGCGCAAGTTTCATGAAGCACGTTTGCGGGGTGACGACCGTGTATCTGTATGGGGGTCCGGCATACCCAGACGAGAATTTCTATACAGCGAAGACATGGCCGATGCCTGCGTGTTCGTGCTGGAAACTCCGGAAGATCAGCTTAACCATGTAGCCCCCGACTCGATGCTGAACGTAGGCTGTGGGAAAGATCTGAGCATCAGAGACCTGTGCGTGCTTCTTCAAGAAGTCATCGGCACGAACTGCACACTTGACTTCGATCGTTCCAAGCCTGATGGCACGCCCCGTAAGCTTGTAGATGTTTCTCGCCTTACACAGTTGGGTTGGCAGGCTCCAACACCGTTGCGAATGGGTATACAAAAGACCTACACCTGGTACCGGGAAAACGTCTCATGAAAGAGAAAACAGCTCTGATCACTGGAGTGACCGGCCAGGACGGCGCATATCTCTCTGAGCTTCTGCTAAGCAAGGGATACATCGTTCACGGCGTCAAACGCCGCGCCAGTCTCTTTAACACCCAGCGGGTTGATCATCTGTACACGGATCCTCATGTAGGTGAGGCCCGGTTCCGGCTCCACTACGGAGATCTTACGGATTCTACGAACCTTATCCGCATTGTACAGGAGGTCCAGCCGGACGAGATCTACAACCTGGGGGCACAAAGCCATGTGCAAGTAAGCTTCGAAACACCCGAGTACACAGCCAATGCCGACGCGGTCGGTGTTCTGAGACTTCTAGAAGCGATACGTATTCTTGATATGGAGGATCGCATTCGCTTTTATCAGGCGTCTACCAGCGAACTTTTTGGCAACGCGCCCGAGTCACCTCAATCCGAGAAAACCCCATTCCGCCCGCGCAGCCCCTATGGCGCTGCCAAACTCTATGCGTACTGGATTACCGTCAACTACAGAGAGGCTTACGGCCTGTACGCATGTAATGGTATTCTTTTTAACCACGAGAGTCCACTGCGTGGAGAAACTTTTGTAACACGCAAGATCACCCGAGCAGCTGCAAGAATAAAGCTCGGAATTGATCAAAAGCTGTATTTGGGTAACTTGGATGCCAAAAGAGATTGGGGGCATGCACGAGACTTTGTGGAGGGCATGTGGTCCATGCTACAGCAGGAAGAACCTCGTGACTATGTACTTGCAACCGGGCGTGCCACTTCGGTTCGTGACCTCTGTTCATTAGCCTTTAATAAAGCCGGCTTGCCATTGGAATGGACCGGAACGGGCAGAGCAGAAAAAGGACGATGCGTCAAAACAGGACAGACACTGGTTGAAGTTGATCCACGCTACTACCGGCCTGCTGAGGTTGATCACCTGCTGGGAGATGCCTCCCTCGCACGAAAGGAGCTCGGCTGGATACCAACCACTTCTTTTGAAGAACTAGTTGAAGAAATGGTCGAACGAGACCTGCAGCGTGAACGGACATCCTCTGTTTAGGTGGATCAAAGCGCCGGAAATTGCATTGATCCGGCCCTAAACTACAATTTCACAAATGCATGAATCCTTGAGCGGAATCGTCCTTGCTGGTGGCACAGGGAGCAGGCTTTACCCGCTCACCAAAGTCACCAACAAACATCTACTGCCGGTTGGCCGATACCCCATGATTTATCACCCGCTTATGCGGCTCAGAGAAGCGGGGATTGAGCGTGTTGCTGTAGTAACCAGCCCAGAGCATATGGGGGATGTCGTCAATCTTCTTGGCAGTGGAAGGGCACTTGGACTGGACCTGACTTACCGTGTACAGGATAAACCGGGCGGAATCGCACAGGCCCTTGGACTCTGTGAAAATTTTGCTGGTGGTAAACCCTTTCTGGTTGCCCTTGGAGATAATATTCTGGAAGATGACCTTGTCGAAGAGGTGGAAGTATTCCGGAAGCAGAAGCGGGGAGCAAGAATTCTTCTGAAAGAGGTTCCCGACCCCGAACGTTATGGCGTCCCCCGGTTTGAAGGAGATCGGATCGTGGAAATCACAGAAAAACCCAAAAAACCGGCAAGCAAATATGCTGTGACCGGCCTTTACTTCTACGATGCACAGGTATTTGACTTTATTCGTACGCTCTCGCCAAGTCGGCGTGGAGAATATGAGGTCAGTGATCTCAACTCCGCTTATGTTAATCAAAGCGAACTCACTTATGGAGTGCTTAGAGGCTGGTGGGGAGACGCCGGGACACTCGAGGGTTGGCATGAGGCGAATCAGCTTTCGAGACACTTGGTCTATCCCGATCTGAGCTCCCAACAAGAAGCAAGTACATGACTTGGAAAACCGGCACTGTGCATGATTGTGTGGTCCGACAGCTAACACGCTACACCGATGCTCGCGGGTGGCTGTCAGAAATATTCCGGCAGGACGAGCTTGCCCCAGAAACGCATCCCGCAATGGCCTACGTCTCCATGACACACGCGGGTATCACACGCGGTCCCCACGAGCATCGGTACCAGACGGATATCTTTGCCTTCCTGAGCGGTACATTCAGACTTTATCTCTGGGATAACCGTAGTGGATCCCCGACCTACGGCATTCGTCAAATAGTTGACACCGGAAGGAATAACCCCTGCACTGTACAGGTCCCCCCAGGCGTAATTCATGCATACCGCAATACCGGTGCGTCTGATGCTATTGTCATCAACTGCCCGAATCGATTGTATGCAGGATACGGAAGAGCAGAAACAGTAGACGAGATCCGCTGGGAAGACCGCACAGACCATAATTTAATTCTGGACTAGACCGTGAAACTCATTATCCCCATGGCTGGCCGTGGCAAGCGGCTGCGCCCCCAGTCATCAATCACCCCCAAACCGCTCCTGACCGTACGCGGTCAATGTATGGTGGAGCGTATCGTAGAAAAGTTTACCCAAACGCTTCCACGGCCGGTAACCGATGGCATTTTCATTCTGGGACCGGGTTTTGATCGCAAAGCATACGAAATACTGGATGCCGTTTGCGCACGACACAACATAAATGCGCATTACGTGATTCAGGAAGAAGCAAAGGGCACCGCTCATGCTGTGATCTGTGCGCAGGAATTTCTGGATGGTGAGGGCGTCGTCGTTTATGCGGACACAGTATTTGATATGGATCCCGTGCATAGCCTCGACAACAGCGATGTGGTTATCTGGGTCAAAGAGGTGGACGATCCCAGCCGGTTTGGCGTCGCCGTTCGTGAGGGCGACTGCGTGACCGCTTTTGTCGAAAAACCGCAGAAGTTTATTTCCAATGAGGCACTGATTGGCATCTACTACATAAGAGAACTCAGTAAACTGAGGTCTGCAATCCAGGTACTGTTCGACAAGAATATCTGTGGTAAGGGTGGAGAGTACTATTTGACAGATGCTTTTGATTTGATGCTCAACCAGGGTCTGACCTTTCGAACAGCTGCCGTAAAAGCGTGGCTGGACTGCGGTACGCTGGAGGCATTCATGGAAACAACCCGCTACCTGTTACAAAATGAACCGCAAGACACTGTACGCCCCGGCTGCAAGTACTCGGTCATTCGCGAACCTGTGTACATTGCCGAAGACGCAGTTGTTGAAAATTCAGTCCTTGGACCCTACGTAGCCGTTGAGTCTGGTGCCTACATTGGAAACTCGGTCATCCGGAATAGCATCATCTTTGAATCTGCGGAAGTCACGGACGCTGTACTCAACCATTCAATGGTTGGTGTGAACAGTTCTGTTTCGGGCAAATCCACGCAATTAAACATTGGTGATCACTCGTACTTATCCTGATGTCCGCGCGGGTGTTGCGAATTCATCCAGGTGACAATGTCGCTGTCGCACTGGTTTCACTCCCTGCAGGCATTGAATTCCTGCCCGGTTGCTTAACCCGATCACCCGTCCCTTCCAAGCATAAGGTCGTTACGGAGTTTATCCACCAATCTGAGGCCGTGATTATGTACGGAGTAATGGTCGGGCGGGCGCTGCGTGATCTTCATGTTGGAGATCGTCTCAACCGTAATGATCTGACACATGATACTGCGGGATACTGTGTACGGTCGGCACACAGGCCCCCTGTCTGGCAAGCCCCCGATGTCTCAAATTGGGAAGAGGCCACCTTCCTGGGGTACCGCCGAAGCGATGGTCACGCAGGTACAGCAAATCACTGGATCGTGCTCCCTCTGGTATTCTGCGAAAATCGAAATATTGATGTACTCCGCCGCGCCTTTGAAGATGAACTGGGGTATAGTCGAATCTCTCCCTACCGTCAACAAGTCGCTGCACTGGCGCACGAATACCGTACCGGTAATCCAGCGACGGGCAAGACCGGGACAACGATTGCGTCTGGGCGGCTATTTCAATACGTGGACGGTGTTCAATTCCTTACACACCAATTAGGATGTGGTGGAACACGTCAGGACGCCAGGAGCCTGTGCGGTCTTCTGGCAGGCTATTTGAATCATCCAAACGTGTGTGGTGCAACTGTATTAAGTCTGGGTTGTGAGAACGCCGAATACAAAATACTCATGGAGGAGGTACACAAGCGCAACCCCGCATTTGACAAACCCCTTTACATATTCCGACAGCAGTCATTCGCAAGTGCAGATGCCCTTATCACAAAGGCCATTGCGGATACCTTCTCTGGCCTGCGGGAGGCCAACAAATTTCGACGTACCCCCGTACCTCTGAGCAAACTTACCCTGGGACTTGAATGTGGGGGGTCTGACGGGTTCAGTGGCATTTCAGCGAATCCGGCGATGGGGTACACTACCGACCTCCTCGTGGCACTTGGCGGCAGTGCTATCCTTGGGGAATTTCCAGAGCTGTGTGGTCTGGAGCAGTCACTGATTGACCGATGCACACATGAGTCGGCTGCGACTCGTTTTGCTGACTTAATGGAATCGTATGCCACACTGGCGGAGGCCGTAGGCTCCGGCTTTGAAATGAACCCCTCACCAGGAAACATCAGGGATGGGTTACTCACGGATGCAATGAAGAGTGCTGGCGCTGCGCGCAAAGGAGGTACCTCCCCGATTACAGCCGTACTTGATTACCCCGAATATTCCACTGAGCCCGGCCTGAACCTTTTGTGTACACCTGGAGGGGATGTAGAATCTACTACGGCCCTTGCCGGAGCGGGGGCCCAGATCATACTCTTCTCAACCGGTATGGGTACGCCAACCGGTAACCCCATTGCCCAGGTTGTCAAGATCAGCAGCAACTCGGCAATTGCTCAACGAATTCCAGACTTGATAGACGTAGATGCAGGAATGATTATTGGAGGCGATGAATCTGTTGAGTCTGTCGGGGCCAGACTCCTTGACTTTGTTGTGAACGTCGCAAGCGGTGATTACATCACTGCTGCATCGCGCTTGGGACAGCATGATTTTATCCCATGGAAACGTGGAGTCTCTCTGTAGGTACCAATACCTTGCAGATGAGACGTGTCGGCAGCACCAGTTAGCATTTACACTGGATGTGTGAATTGGTGGCAACCTCTCCGTATGAGACTGGGAGCGTCCCAAATTGTTGGCAGATCAAATGAAAAGAATTTCATCCGGCCAGAAATACGTAATTTTCGGCCAGATACTGTGTGACTTCATAAGTAAACACATTATGAGATACGCGCTACTCATCATCCTTCTTGCGTTCAGCCTTCCTGTTCAAGCACAGACGGCCAGGGAATTATTACTCCAGGGAAAGGAGCTCCTGGACAACGGGACCAATCGCAGAGATATTGACGTATTGCTGGAGGCGCGTACAATATTTGAGCAAGTCACCAATGATGATAGCTTATCAATGCTTGGCCATTATTACGCTGCATCCGCATCCAGTGATATAGCCACTGTAATGACAGATCGCGGGGCTTCGGGGAAACGGGGAGAAATTCGAACGCACATCAACTACTCCATCGAAAACTATGAAGCATCGGTGGAAATAGACGAAACGTTTGCCGAAGGATGGGCCTTGCTTTCGACCTCCTATGCGCATAAGATCTCTGTAAGTCCCCTGAGGACTGTGGGCTTGGCGCGCAAGTACAACTGGGCTATGTCAAAGGCCTTGGAACTAGAACCCAATAACCCACGAATCGTGCTCTTAAAAGGCATCATGGACTATAACATTCCAAGAATTGCTGGGGGTAATAAAGAACGCGGGATTGAGGGCTTGAAGCGGGCAATCGACATTTTTTCCGAGGAAAGGATTGAGGATCCTCTTATGCCATCCTGGGGTCATGCCCACGCCCATATGCGACTCGGAATTGCTTATATGGATCAAAGAGAGCTAGAAAAGGCCCGATCATCGTTTGAAAAAGCACTTGAAATAAACCCAGATTTCGGGTGGGTGAAAGATGAGCTAATTCCTTCACTGGAAGAACTGGAGTCCGAGAATTGAGACTACTGGATCCACGGGTCACGGCGCACCCCATGCCAATTTGGGTAAACTGGAGTCGGCGCATACTTGTCATTGTCTCCCCCCGTAAAACCCTGGTACATTGAGAGGGTCAACTCAAGTAGAGCTAACGGGGCGCTTCGTTTGTTTACAAGTACTATGTAGTTTGGCCTGAGAAGAAGCGGTCTCGTGGTTACTTGGCCTAATCAGCCTGGTAGTCATGTATATGGATCTTGAAAGACGGAAAAGCTTGATTGCTGGTCCGCGTGGAGTTGCTACGTTCTAAAACCCGCATTCACTGGCAACAGGTCGGTTATCTCAGGGGAATTTCATGGGTATCCCTACCCGGCCACTCGCGTTCCAAGTAATGGAAATGACCTCCGCAGACCCCGCTTGTTGCCGTTGCTCTACACCCTGTTGCATGGTGGAGAACTTCCATACTCCGTGCTGCGGAGATGATTGCATTAGCACATGGACATTCCTGGTTTTGGGATTCTCCCTCGTTGTCCAGCGTCATACAGTTTGACCCTCAGGAATAATATGAACGCCCAAACGAAGGGGATTTTCATGACCTTCGAGTGTGACAACTCACCTGAAAAGAAAGTATGAGAAAAATGTACCTGGAGCTTGGCGCCAACGGTAATCTGCCAGAAAGTGCCGCTTTGACAAGATGGGACACTTTTTGGATATAAATGGAACATTGTTTATGGAATGGGGCTACATTCTAGCCTAAGGCAGATTCTTTTCACGAGTTGATGAGCAACGGTGACGAACGGCATTTGGGTCGTTTCGGCGCGACCGCGCTTGGCGTGGGTGCTATAGTCGGTGGCGGCATACTTGCGCTTGCAGGCGTTGCCTTCGCCACTGCCGGCACGGCTGCTATCGTAGCCTTTGCACTCAACGGCGGCATTGCATTCCTTACGGCTGTCAGTTTCGTGCGACTAGCCTCCCGCCACCCTGAGTCCGGCGGCACGTATGCCTACGCGAAGCGAGTAGTCTCGATCGAGGTTGCATTCATCGTGGGGTGGGTAGTCTGGTTTGCCTCGATCGTAGCCGGCGTGCTCTATTCACTCGGCTTCGCTGTCTTTGCCGTTGAAGGTGCAATCCGACTATTCCCAGCTCTTGCGGAACAGTGGAGCTGGGTTGGAGACGGACGAGGAGAACTCCTGCTAGCACTCTCCGCCATCGGGGTTTATTCCTGGTTTCTTGTGAGACGCTCGGCAGGAGGTGGCAATGCAGCCACGGTAGGCAAAGTGGTCGTCTTTGGGCTACTCGTTGCAGGAGGACTTTGGGTGTGGCTAAGTGGAAGTCCGGCCGAAGCAGTCAGGCAGTTTCGCCCATTCGCCCCTGGTGGTGTATTGGGGGTCGTGCAGGCAATGGGCTACACGTTCATTGCTCTACAGGGATTCGACCTGATAGCCGCCGTTGGGGGCGAGGTGAAAGACCCGCAGCGCACTGTGCCGTTCGCGATGTACGCAGCCCTCGGCATTACGCTGGTGATCTACCTACCTCTTCTCGCCGTAATTGCTACAGTGGGGGCTCCGCCCGAAGGCATCCATGCGGCGGCGCAGGCAAACCCCGAGGGGCTCGTTGCTGAGGCTGTGGACCGGTACTTGGGAACTCCCGGTTATTGGCTCGTGATCGGTGCAGGCATTCTATCGATGCTGTCAGCCCTGCACGCCAATTTGTACGGTGCCTCCCGCGTGGCGTTTTCTATGGCCCGCGACCGCACTCTTCCACGTCAAATTGGACAGATGCGCGGACAGACGGGAACACCTGCTACAGCGGTGATCACGACCGGGCTGATGATGGTAATAATTGTGCTCGCGGTGGATAACGTTGCAGCCGCAGGAGCAGCCGCTAGCCTGATATTTCTCGTTTCATTCGCCATGGTACACTGTACTGCGATCCTTACTCACCGGCGCTCTGGTGAGGGCCGCCTTCCGCTGCTACCTGTCTTAGGGGTAATCTTTTGCCTGGCCTTGGCAATATTTCAGGCCGTCGTTGTGCCTGAAGCGGGCCGCGTCGCGGCCCTGTGGCTGGGTGTCGGCGTAGTCCTATACCTTATGGCGCTTGCACCTGGCGCAAGACTGGCTGACGCAAGCGCTGAAGCCAAAGACCCAGAGCTGGCTCGTTCGAGGGGGCGGAATCCGCTTGTCCTTGCTCCGACCGCAAATCCAGCAAGCACCGCTAGTTTGTCCAATGTGGCCGCAACGGTATGCACACCGAATGCGGGGAAGGTGGTTCTTCTTTCGGTGTTGCGCCCGGATCAAATTCCCGACGATGCAATAATCCGCGACGCAAAGGACATTTTAGCCGAGTCTTTCGGTCAGAATCTTGACATAACTGCGAGTCCAGAAACGCTGTTTACAGTAGCATCCGACGTGTGGGAGGAAATCGCACGCGTAGCAAACGAGCACAGTTGTGAAACCGTCCTTCTCGGCCTACCTCGTATTGAGAAATCCGGGGTAGAAACCCGAATGGAGGGTTTAATCTCGGCCATCGATGCCAATGTGGTCATTGTGCGCGCCCCGACGCGGTGGCGTATCTCTGAGGCGACGCGGATTCTCGTACCCGTCCGGGGCCAACGCGTGCATAGTCCCTTGCGTGCGCGATTATTCGCCAGCTTGTCTCGAACGACCCCTCCGGACTTGACATTCGTTCAGACGTTGCCTTCCACCACAAGAGTGGAGGCCCAGCGACGACACCGGCAAACAATCCAGCGTCTTGCAAGGGACGAAGCTGCTGGACCATATCAAGTGGAAATCGATTTGGTGGACGATCCTATTGCCAGTATCGTGTCCAGGGCATCAAAGAGTGATCTTCTCGTGATGGGGATGGAAAGCCGTCGCCGTCACAAACCTTCTATCGGCCCGTTCGCTCTAGAGGTCGCGAGAAGGACTACAGTGCCCTTAATCCTCCTCGGGTGCCGCTACTACGCTGGCTCCTTCACGGCACGTGGATTCGTACAGGCCGTCTCCGCAATCCAGAAGCCTGGCGGCCGAATACGAGATGAAAACTGGTGACATTGTTATCGTGATAACTGGTGGTCCTTTTCCTGAGCGAATGGGTCGAGTATTTCGGACACGGTCGGAGCCTTGTGGCGCGCATGACCAGGCATGTACGAACCACTAGTTGTCAGGTAGGAACTCGATTGTCCATCATCGAGCTGTCCAGGTGCAGCGGCTGCCGGACTGGAGTTTAATGTTGACTACACGTGTGTGCATGTTGTGCTTCGGCACGAATATTGTGATTGTAAACGTGGAAGAGTATTTATCGGCTATATAATGTGTCACGATGGTTAATCTCAAGAATCTGATCATTGCTGCTGTAGCGATCACAGGGGTGATAGCCACTAGTAATTTGTGCCATGCGCAGGCCGTGCGAACGGCGCAAATTGCAGACTTTGATGAACTGTTCGTTGTGGAGGACACGATACGACTGGATCAGTCTGTGCTTATAGGAAGGATTGACGATCTGGACATTAATGTCTCTGGCGAAATGCTAGTAGTTGACGACGTTGGAAATAAGGTCTATCATTTCTCTGCTACGGGTCGGTTATTACACGAGCTTTCGGTTGCGGATTGCCACCCTGGCGGAATGCCAAGACCTCACAGCGCCCGCTTTTTGGGGGATGGACAGATAATCATGTGGGATACAGGAAATGTCAGTACATATCTGTTTGACAGCAATGGTCAGTGCGTACAGCACGTGAAATCTCCTGATCTCATAAACATAAACGGTATGTGCGCACACGGAGACAAGATCTTTGCAATGCCTATTCATTCATCGCTAAAAGCAAAGGCCTTTTCTCGCGACTTGGATTTATTGGATGAGTTTGAACTTGAGCCAGAAAGGTGGCACGTGCTTATAACGTCTATATTGGTACGATCAGGACATAGCCTGGAGTGCTTTGACGATGGGCCGTGGTACGTTTACATCTATAGCATGGATGCGACCCCCATTGGGCGTGAAGCGGGTTTTTCACGTTACGAGCCCGCCTTTTTTGTCGAACGGAAGCGTGATATACGCAGGCCTGTTCCAACTAGCCTCATAGGTGCTAACGATGCTTCCAATGTGGTCGGGTTATATCGTCTGGACAACTCCACACGTATTGTCGTACATAGTCGCATAAGGCACCGCAACAAATGGTTAAGTGATTGGGGCCTCACAATTGTAAGCCACAAGAACCTGTTTCCGAGTGTAAGTGTGCCACTATTCCCGCGCAAAGGATTCAAAGGAGGCGCAAACGGGATGTTGTACTTCCAAGGGGACCACGAACCGCTTGAAGATGGGCTATTGGGCAACCCCGAGCTTGTCCGGTACCGATTTATACCACCTAAGAACGTAGAAGAATAGACGAGTCCAGCCCACTTTGTGGTTGGAGTGTCGATTCTAATCACACTGTCCCTGGTTACGGGTTTTAGGATGTGGCTTGTCAATGACACTCCGCCTTTACAGGTAAGAAATCCGGCGCTCGGATCTAGGAGCGAATTGCTTTTTGGCCAAAACCCTCCTTTGAGGAATTTCTTGAAATACAGCTCCAAGTTCGGCAGTTGAGTTGGAAATGGTCGTACTTGAGACAGCTGATCGTTCCGAACACATAAATACTGTTGGACTGCAATCCTTGCAATCCTCTCTGCACGGTTTATCTGAGTGAAACACCTCAACCAATTCTCTCAGTCGAAACAGCCCCGTCTCGGAATTCGAAAACGCTCTGGTTAAAACCACACGTCCAGACAAATACATTGTCCTAGAACACAGTTGCCCGCGTACGCGTCCACCCCGGATCACGAGAATTGTATATGAGAACGAGGATTCTATGAGCATTGCTACAAGCGCGCGATAGCATCCGTTTTTTTCGTTGAACCTCAATGGGAGCAACAATATCAACTCAAGTGTATCATCCCCCGACTTAACTCGTTCATCAAAGGATGTATAGAGCTCGACTTCATCCACGGATTGGAAGGACTCGCCTGGCCACGATTGATAGTATTGGCCACACGAGCCTACATGGCTTGAGTATTTTGATTCTGTTGTGTTCCGTAGGGATCAGTGCCTGCTCCGATCATCAATCCCAGAGGCAAAGTGGTACGCCTGGAAGCAGCCCACCGGCTACATTATCCATAGAAGAAATTGTTCGCATTGGTGACGAAGCGGCCGGTGATACAGTATTCTTCGCGTCCATCGGGAACATTGCTGTCAATAGCCGCGGGCAAATGTTCATCGAAGAGCGCTGGCCGGCCGCTATTCGCGCGTTCGATTCTGATGGTTCATACTTGGCTGACGTCGGCGCAGTAGGCAATGGCCCTGGAGAGTACCCGGATGAACTATCTGGCGGTGTGCTCACTGGCCCAGCAGATTCTGTGTACGTGTATCATAGCTGGGGGAGAAATCTGCTTATCTATGGACCGGACAAGTTCGAGTTTGTGCGAAATGTTACACTTCCCCGGTATCCCGCTGAGGAGGGCTTTAGTGTAGAGAATTTCCGCATTCTGGGTGTGGAAAAGGATGGATACGTTGTTCAGTTTGGGTTGGTACCCTCGGAGATGCTGGTAACCGCGCATCGCGAAACGAGTGATGTGATACAATTGGTGAATTTGGATGGCAACCTCGGGCCAATTATAACCACGAGTCCAATTAGCTACGAGGGCGTCGTAGAATTTACAACGTTGGCGGAGTTCGAGATTGACCAGAAGCTTCTATTGCCGGCCGACATTCCTTTTGGGCGTAGCATGATGCGGGGGCTTGGTTCGGATGGCATGCTGTTCTCCGGCTGGAATGACTCCATAAACATTGCCGTGATGTCGATCTACGGCCCCGAGGAAAAACACATTTCGCTGACGCATGATCCGATTCCGATCTCAGATGCCGAAATGGAAAATCGGCAGTCGTTCTATGGCCCCGAAATGAGAGCAAAGTTCAGCGAGCGAGGCCTGCACACAACAAAGCCCGCTTTCAGGAGGCTACTAGTGGATAATAATAATCGCGTATGGCTCAAGCCTGGCGCAACTCAGGATTCTACAGACGTGAAGTGGATCGTAGTGGATATGGATTCCCGCGTGGTTGGTAAGGTGATATTCCCGTTTGGCACGAGCCTCAGGGCCATTCGCGGCGGACGAATCTATGCCGTTGAGACAAAAAGTGGCGTGCCTACGGTTGCTGTTTATGAGCTCAATGCATAGGGTGCCCGAAAGCGTCGGACCTATGGTTAAGTAAGTCGGTGTCCAGCACGCGTGTCAATCGGCGGGACACCATCGAGAAACGCCCACACCCTACGTATGCCGACAAGTGCAGAGGCAACTGGCCCTTGGCATGCGGGCTCATGCTCTGGTACTCGGTGCCTTTAAAGGAATCTGCCGAGACGCCTGATAAACCTGTCGGCAGCGTACGGATTGCGCACTGGAAACACCTCCCACTCAACTCTGGCTCGAAACGCGACCTCAGCGTCCGAACCGTAGCGGCCTAACTCGTGTCGGTTTTTGAATGTTGCCTGGTCTCTTCATTTTGTACTCCGAAGATCTATTTCATTAAGCTATCTTGGAGTGCGGGCTTGCTGACTTTGGTCCCGCAAACGAGATCACTCCGCTGATGCCAGAACACTGGTGCGCGTGCGGCATCCACTCCAGATCAATAGAGTTGTACACGAGGTCGAGAATACTATGTGTATAGCAACGAGCGCAAGATAGCGCCCGGTTTTGCCATTTGCCTCGATGGGAACAACAATTTCAACTCAAGTTTATCACTCTCCAACTTAACTCATTCATCACGAATGTCTAGATCTCGACTTCATCCACGCATTGCTCGGACTCGGCCGGGCTCGACTGACAGAATTGGCTACAAAAGTATTCATGGCCTGAGCAGTTTGATTCTATTGTGTTCCGCAGTGTTCAGTGCTTGCTCCAATAATCAATCCCAGAATCAAAGTGGTACGTCTGGAAGCAGTCAACCGGCTGTATTGTCCATAGAAGAAGTTGTTCGCATTGGTGACGAAGCGGCCGGGGATACCGTATTCTTCGCACATATCAGTGACATTGCTGTCAATAACCGCGGGCAAATCTTCATCGAGGAGTTCCAACCGACAATTATTCGCGCGTTCGATGCCAATGGTTCATACTTGGCTGACGTCGGCGCAGTTGGCAGCGGTCCCGGAGAATATTCGGATCCACTATTCGGCGGTATGTTTACAGGCCCAGCGGACTCATTTTACGTTTTCGACTCTTGGCGAGGGAGGCATCTTTCTATTTATGGACCGGACCAATTCGAGTTTGTGCGAAGTGTTACGGTTCCCGAGTATCCCGTTGAGGAAGGTGACCGTGTTGAAAATTTCGGCATTCTGGGTGTGGTTGAGGACGGATACATTGCTCAATTGAGGTTGGTACCCTCAAGAAGATTGGTAACCGCGTATCGCGAAACGAGTGAAGTGATACGAATAGTAAATCTGGATGGCAGTTACGGGCCAGTTGTAGCTACGGGTCCAGGTTTTGAGGGCGTTGTAGCATTAAGACACGTGCCGCTGGTGGGTCGAAAAATACCAAGTGCCAACGGCATTCCTTTTGGGCGCAGCATGAACTGGGGACTGGGATCAGACGGAATGCTGTTCTCCGGCTGGAGTGACTCCATAAGCATTGCGGTGATGTCGATCTACGGCCCCGAGGAAAAACACATTTCGCTTACGCATGATCCGATTCCGATCTCAGATGCCGAAATGGAAGACTGGCTGTCGCACTTTGGCCCCGAAATGAGAGCAAAGTTCGGTGAGCGAGGTTTGCACACAACGAAGCCCGCTTACGAGGAACTGCTGGTGGATGACAATAATCGCGTATGGCTCGAGCTTAGCGCAACTCAGGATTCCACAGATGTGAAGTGGATCGTACTGGATATGGATTCCCGTGTGGTTGGTAAGGTGATACTCCCGTTCGGTGCGAGACTCAAGGCCATACGCGGCGGACGTATCTATGCCGTTGAAACAAAAGATGGCATGCCTACGGTTGCCGTTTACGAGCTCAACGTGTAACGTGCTTGAAAGGGTCAATCCTCTGATTGCGTAAGTCAGTGGCCAGCACGCGTGTCAATTGGAGGGACACCGCCGGGAAACGCTTCACACCGCACGTTAGCTGATAAGTGCAGAGGCAACTGGCCCTTGGCATGAGGGTTCATGCTCTGGTCCTCGGTGCCATTAGAGGACTCTGCCGAGACGTCTGATTAACATGTCGGCAACCCTTGGACTGCACTCTAGAAACCCTTCCACTCAACTCTGGCTAGATAACGTATCCCTCGCGTCCGAACAATACCGGCCTTGTCCAAGTCGCTTTATCGAATGTTGTCTGGTTTCTTGGTTTTGTACCCGGAAGATCTATTTCTTTAAGCTGCCTTGTAGTGCGGGATTGCTGACTCTGGTCCCGCAAACGAGATCACTCCGCAGATGCCAGAACACTGGCGCCCGTGCGTGCATTCACACCAGATCAATAGAGTTGTACACGAGGCCGAGAAAACTATGTGTATAGCAACGAGCGCAAGATAGCAGGCCCGGTTTATTCGTCGGACATCAATGGGAGCAACATAATAAACTCAAGCGTATCATTCACCAACTTAGCTTACCACTAACCAATGTCTGGAGTTCGAATTCATCCGCGGACAGCGATGACTCGCCCGGCCAAGATTGACAGAATTGGCCACAAGAGCCTCTATGGCTTGAGCTGTTTGACTCTTTTATGCGTCGTAGCGCTCAGCGCCTGCTCTAACAATCAATCTCAGATGCAAGGTGGCACGCCTGGAAGCAGTCCACCGGCTATGTTGTCCATAGAAGAAGTTATTCGCATTGGTGACGAAGCGGCCGGGGATACCGTAGTCTTTGCGCCAATCGAGAACATTGCTGTCAATAGCCGCGGGCAAATGTTCATCAAAGAGCGCGGGCCGACAGCTATTCGCGCGTTTGATTCTGATGGGTCATACTTGGCTGATGTCGGCGCAGTAGGCGACGGACCCGGAGAATACTCGGATCCACTAATCGGCGGTGTGCTTACCGGCCCATCGAACTCTGTGTATGTTTTTAACACTTGGCGGGGAAGGACACTGACCATATATGGGCCAGACCAATTCGAGTTTGTGCGAAGTATTACGGTTCCGCCGTATCCCGTTGAAGAGGATAATCGCGAAGAGAATTTCGGCATTCTGGGTGTGGTTGAGGACGGATATGTTGCTAAGTTGAGCTTGGTACCCTCAAGACTGTTGGTAACCGCAAATCGAGAAACGAGTGATGTGATACGAATGGTGAATCTGGATGGCAGCTATGGGCCAGTTGTAGCTACGGGGCGAGGTTTTGAGGGCGTCGTATCATTGAGAGAGTTTGCGCAGTTGCCGCAAAAGATACCATTCCCGGACCGCATTCCTTTTGGGCGCAGCATGAACTGGGGCCTGGGATCGGACGGCATGCTGTTCTCCGGCTGGAATGACTCCATAAACATTGCCGTGATGTCGATCAATGTCCCCGAAGAACGACACATTTCGCTGATACATGATCCGATTCCGATCTCAAATGCTGAAATGGAGGACTGGCTGTCGTACTTTGGCCCAGAAACGAGGGCAAAATTCAATGAGCGAGGCCTACACACAACGAAGCCTGCCTTCGAAGAGCTGTTGGTGGATGACAATAATCGCGTATGGCTCGAACTTAGTGCAACTCAAGATTCCACGAAAGTGGAGTGGATCGTACTGGACATGGATTCACGCGTGGTTGGTAAAGTGACGCTTCCGTTTGACGCAAGACTCAAGGCCATACGCGGGGGATGTGTTTACGCAATTGAATCAAAAGGTGGCGTGCCTACGGTTGCTGTTTACGAGCTCAACGTATAACGTGCTCGTAAGCGTCAGACCTGTGGTTGTATCAATGAATGGCCAGCACGCGTGTCAATCAGAGGAGTGCCCCCGGGAACTGTCGCATGCCTCACATAGGCTGAAAAGTGCAAGGCCAACTGCCACGTGGATTGGGGTATGATACTTTGGTCTTCGGTGCCTGTGCGAGGCTCTACTGCGACTTTTGATTAACATCTCGGCGGCCCATAGATTACACTCTGGAAAACCGTTCTGCTCAACTCCGACTGGGTAACGCGTGACGCAGCCATCGTCTCTGAGTTATCGCGGTCAACTCATTCGATTCCTTGGATGTTGTCCGATTGCTTGACGTTGTACACGGAAGACCTAATTCTTCGAATCTACCTTGGAATGCGGACTTGCTGACGCTGGTCACTCAAACGAGATTACGGTGCTGGAGCAAGGGTGGGATGGATTCTGACCCAATCAAGAGCTTCACAGAAGGTCAAAGCAGTATGTCGTGCACTACATGAGCCTCTTCCACGCCCGTTAGCTTGTGATCCAGCCCCCGAAACTTCACCGTAAGACGATTGTGGTCGATACCCAACTCCTGACTTCGACAGTTTGCAACTCTCTGAAGGCCAAAAAGGCCCTGTTT
>JAPPGC010000083.1 GCA_028875125.1 Bacteroidota bacterium
AATAGGGGATAGGGAATCTCAGTAAAAAATCCACTACAATGTCGAACTTGCGGTGGGGGTGCTCACTTTGCGCATCAGCCCGGGAGAAATCCCTTCCTGCATTTGCGATAAATACCCACATCTAACAGGCGCCTCCAGATTAGCTGTGGAGCCTACGTCGTCACGCTCGCTCCTCCCAACACCTATACCAACAGAAACTCCTCCTGTTTTGCTGAACGTGTCATCAGTTCCCGCACCGCATCTGCCGGTTGTTTACGCCCAAAAAGAATGGCATAAACGGCTTCGGTGATCGGCATTTCTATACCGAGGCGCTTAGCCATATGGTATACCGCTTTCGTTGTTCGCACTCCTTCAGCAACCATACTCGTTGAGGTCGTGATCTCATCAAGTGTCGCTCCACGCCCAATTGCTTCTCCCAAACGACGGTTACGGCTGTGCCGACTCGTACAAGTCACCACAAGGTCCCCTAGTCCGGTCAGTCCGGTCAGTGTCTGTGGCTTGGCCCCAAGTACACTACCCAGTCGTTGGATCTCGACAATCCCCCGAGTAATCAGTGCAGCCCTGGCGTTATCTCCGTAGCCCACGCCGTCGCTAATGCCGGAGGCAATAGCCATAATATTCTTCACGCTTCCACCAATCTCTACTCCCCGCACGTCGTCATTGACATAAACGCGGAGGCGCTCAGTCATAAAGATTGTGCGAACGGCTTCGGCCTTATCTAGGTTAGTTGCTGCAGCAACCAGGGCCGTAGGTTGTCCCGCCGCGACCTCCTCGGCATGACTGGGACCGTACAGCGCAACGAGATCACTTTTGGGAACCGGTGGTGTAAGCACGTCCGCAAGTACAGCAGTCGTGGTCAGTTCGGTCTTATTCTCAATCCCTTTGGCAACCGACACCACCGTTTTCCCCTTGTCGCAATACGCCCGTAAATCTGTTGCCAACGTACGCACAGCGTGCGATGGTGTCGCTATCACCCAGAGATCGGACTCCCGCGCAGCTACTCTCAGGTTATCAGTAATAACCACTGATTCTGGGATGACGGCTTCGGAAAGATACCCGGGATTGCGACGCTCCCGGACTATGGTATCGGCTACGTCCGGTCGCCGTGCCCAGAGCATAACCGAATGCCCATGCTCAGCCAGACTGATCGAAAGTGCAGTTCCCCAGCTGCCGGCTCCAAAAACTGATATTCTGGACGACATGTGTCTCAGCGATGGCTAAAGCTCACCACGTCCACGCATACCATGCGCCAAACGAAAATTCTTAACCTTGTTTTCTGTACCGGCTATTAATCGTCGAATATTGCTGCGGTGCGCATAAAGAATAGCCAATGCAAATATACCCCCAAAAAGCAACAGGCTCCGATCCAGCGCCTCAATATCAAAAACAAACATCCGTATCGCAATCGTGGCCGGAAACATGATAGCTGCGATGATGCTGGCCAGCGAAACATACCGGGAGATGCACAAAACCAATGCGAAAACCCCAATAACGATCCACATGGTTTTTGGCGTTATCGCAAATAGAACTCCTGCTGCAGTATTAACCCCCTTTCCGCCTCGAAAACGAGCCCAGATCGGCAACATATGTCCCACGATAGCTGCAATTCCAGCCAGCAGGCGTACTACCGACTCTACCTGCCAAAAGGCGAACCCTGATGGCAATTCGTCAATACGAATCGAGGCAATAACCCCTGCAGCCAACAAGCCCTTACCTAGATCCACAATGGTTGATAACACGCCAGCTTTCCATCCCAGCACCCGGAAAACATTGGTCGCTCCCGCATTAAGACTCCCATGCTTGCGTACATCAACACCATACAATAACTGTCCCATCCACACACTTCCGGGAATGGATCCAGCCAGGTAGCTCAAAAGCAGTATTACAACGATGGAAGCCATAGAGCAATTGTTTGCTGGTGTTGAGTATTTCCGCCGTAACTATGGCCTACTGGAAGGGTCTCCAGACTAGTAAACCGAACCAATAGCAATGGGACTTTCATTGTGCTTTGCAGCAATTCGAAGTATGTCCTGTTCTGCCGAAGGTGGTGCGATAACCACCAGCCCGATACCCAGATTAAAAGTAGCTCGCATATCCTCTTCCGGCACGACGCCATGTTGCTGGATAAGATTGAAAATCGGCGGACGATCCCAATGATTATAGTTCACCTGCATGCGAAGTCCTTTAGGGATTACACGCTGCGTATTCCCTTCAATCCCCCCTCCGGTAACATGAGCAAAGGCATGCACATGCTCTTTGAGGTCGCGAATCAGCGGTAGATAACACTTGTGTATGTGCAATAATGCCTCTTCAATCGTGTCGCCTCCCAATAGTTCGAATTTCTGCTCTGGAACGAATCCCGAAAGGCTGCCCAATAGAACTCTGCGAGCAAGCGAATAACCATTTGTATGCAGTCCCGAAGAGGCAATCCCCCAGAGTATGTCCCCTCTTTGCACGCTGCTTCCATCAATGATCCCCTTCCGCTCAACAACCCCGATAATAGTCCCGGCCAGATCGTAATCCCCGCGGATATAAAGATCCGGCATTTCGGCAGTTTCCCCACCAATCAGGGCGATTCCTGCATTCTTGCACGCCCGTACCAGACCTGCCATTATATCCCCTACGACATCAAATGTCAGTTTTCCAGTTGCGAAATAGTCGAGAAAAAACAAGGGTTCAGCCCCGCACACCGCAATATCGTTAATGCAGTGGTTTACCAGATCTTCCCCAACTGTATCGTGCACCCCGGCAACCATGGCGACTTTGACCTTGGTGCCCACACCGTCTATGGAAGAAACCAGTGTGGGCTGCTCCCATCGTGAGTGATCAAGTTGGTAAAATGCACCGAATGCCCCAACGTCCCTAACTACACCAGGAGTAAAGGTAGATTGGATCAGCGGCTTCAAGCGGGCAAACGCTTTATCCGCTGCATCAATATCAACGCCTGCATCTTTATATGTTGTCATCGACCTGCCTTACCAAAATAAACTTGCCAATAAATCTTCGTCCGACGTACAAAAGTGGGTTTTATCGGCCTGGACCAGACATTAAACTCGCGTGATTCGATATAGCCCAAGATATGCAACCCTCCAGTCCAATAAACCCGGAATCGTCGCCTGCTCCAACCCTTGAGATCGGTGTTTAGTGTTTTACATGATGCATATGCATCACGTGCACGCACCACCTGTTTCCATAGAATTGACCGGATGGCTTGACTTGAAGTGTACCGAACAAGATCTACCTTGGTCACGTTCCCTTTTGCAAGGATATCGGCGGGAATGAAACACCGCCCTGCTTCAATATCCTCCTTGAGTAAGCAGACCGATCGTGTCAGAAAGATTGCTCGCGCAAACTGTTTGATTGGATCCTCAATCCAATTTGAAGTATAGCCTGCAAGTTTCGCCAGGAGTAATGCATGCGAACCTGCCGTGGCATCGGCATAGCTAAAAAGATCTTCTGAGGTTTCAATGGTCGGGGCTCCCTGTTCAACCAGTTGCGCATCAACGAGATGAACCGGTAAATCAAATATCTTGCACACGTTGTACGCCTTCTCCCGGAGCACTCTCGGGGGAACCTCAATCTGTGCTGCGCGGTGCCAGTCCCAAAGCACATCTACCGCCTGTTGCAGTTCCTCTCTCGGCCAATCTGAAGGAGGAAAAGGCGTCATTTGATCAATCCCAGTTTTCCAGTTCTGAACGAAGAATATACGGATTTGCCTCAATTGATTGAACCCGGACGGGCATCGCGTATAGTGAAGTTAATCCCGAAGCCTCCTCTGGTGCGCTCCCAAGCGCCCGCTGGATCGTATCAGGAAATTTTGCCGGATGAGCGGTAGCCAGTACAATGACCGGGTCGGGAGCATCTCGGGCTGCAGCTAGCCCGACGGCCGTGTGCGGATCGGCAATGTAGCCCGTTTCTTCATACACTCGCCGAATTGAATTCAATGTCTGCCCGTCAGACCAAGAGCTGCCTCGAATCAATTGACGCATTCGATCATCCGAGAGCATAAACCTGAGTCGTTCAAAATTACTGGGCCGTCCAACATCCATTGCATTGGACAGCGTCCGGATTGATTCGCCAAAGGCATCCTGTTCTCCCGCGAGATACCGGGGATACCCATCATTGGCGTTGTGGGCAGCAATAAAGCCGCGAACAGGAAGGCCACAGAGATGCGCCAGCACACCGGCAGTAAGATTACCCAGATTACCACACGGAACGCACACATCTGCAGCCTTCCATCCGCCCGAAGCAAATGCCCAGTAGTAGTAGAGCATCTGCGGTAAAAGTCGGCCCACGTTTATTGAATTTGCGGCTGAGAGGCGTAGCTGACCGGGCGAAACTAGAAGGGTTTTGACCATTGCCTGGCAATCATCAAAGGTCCCATCAACAGCGAATGCTCTCACACCCTCACGCCGTACAATAAGCTGCCGCTCCTGTATAGAGCTGACCTGGCCCTTCGGATAGAGCACAGCAACCCGAAGATTCGGCAGTCCACTGAACCCATCGGCCACAGCACTACCCGTGTCACCAGAAGTGGCCACCAATATTGTCAGGGGCTCACCGTCGACAAAGCGATTCATGAGACGTGCCATCGAACGCGCACCAAAATCCTTGAACGATAACGTTGGGCCGTGGAATAGCTCAAGTACCCACGCATTTCCTACTCGAACTAGTGGCACAGGAAAATTAAGTGCACTCTTCAGTATGGAATTGAGTTCAGCCTCTGGGATCTCGTCCCCCAACCACGGAGTCAGTACGTTGGTCGCCATCGCACCAAAATCCGTCGATTTTTCCCACGCACCGGGATTCACCGCGGGAAAATCTTGTGGAACATACAGTCCTCCGTCCGGTGCCAGACCGCGCAGTAATGCTGTCGCAAAAGTGACCGTCTGTGTTTGCTCGCGCGTACTCACATACCGCATAATCTAAACTGCACTGGCGAACGCCGTGTACATCTGCTTCGGTGACGATTCCGCGCGCCCCCTCTCCCGCCGCCCTGACCATTGCGTCGCATACCTTCGAGACCGAGAAGGAATCCCTTGCGATTGCGAACATTGCCGGTCCCGAGCCCGTCAATGCTGCGCCGTAAGCACCTGCATCCATTGCTGCCTCCCGGACCGCATGATAGCAGGGAACGAGACTTGCCCGTGCAGGCTCTACGACCCGATCACGCATCATATAGGGCGATACGGCCTCCCAGTTTCCAGTCATAAATGCATGTAGCATAAACGCCAAATCGCTGGCATTGTGCACCGTGTCGATTCTGGGCACTGCTGAGGGCAGGATTGTCCTGGCATCTGCCGTCAAGATTGAGCGTTTCGGCATTACGACTGCCAAATGCAATGGATTTGTAAGCTGAATACAGCGATAGTCCGACGGTTTTGCGGGAGAAGTTAATACCAGGCCCCCAAATAATGAGGGTAATGCATTATCTCCGTGAAGTGTACCCCCACTGGCCAATCTTTCCGCCTCGAGGACCGCGTGAGCCAATTCCTGTTTACTGAACGGAGTGCCCAGAAGAAGATTCGCTGCCCAGGCACCCGCTGAGGCACTCGCTGCGGATCCTCCAATTCCTGAACCTAACGGGATCCCTTTTTTTATGGATAGATGTAGACCCCGCTTATCGGCAGCCATCGTCATCACGAGATGCGCCGCCCGACCTGCTGTATTTTCGCTTGCAACCAAGGGAATGGGGGCAGATGACGTAATCGTGATCTCCTGCCCCGATGTAAATCGCGCTTCAATAATATCTCCGATCCCTTTGAGGCATAACCCCAATGTATCAAACCCCGGTCCTAGATTCGACAACGATGCAGGACCATAAACCTTTACGGATTGCCTATCTGTGCTGTTCAAAAGCCCAAAATTTTAGTCAGCCAGTCTTACGCCCAAAACATCTTAATTGACCAATCCAGAAGCATCCTCCGAAATTGGAGGTCACAGACCATATCTGGACTCTAGTATCCTCACCATCTTCATTGTAGCGGGAGGTAACACTGTTTTTTCGGAAACCAGACGCCTCAGGTCTTCTGGTGTATCTACATCGTACCAGACTGGCAACTGCGTGACTGATGCCCCCGATTCACGAGCACGTACCAGTGTCAGACTGAGCACATTGGGCTTACTGTAAACAATTCCATCGAAAAGACCGCAAATGAGCGGAGACATCCCCAAAAGGTAGTATCCCCCATCTGATGCGGGGCCAATACATACAGCCGGCACATCTGATAGCGCCTCATATGCATCCATGATAAACTCTGTCGGCAGTGTAGGATGATCTGTCCCGATAATAACCATTTGCTCATACCCCTCCACGGCCGTTTCCCTGAAAGCATGTTCCATGCGCTCCCCCAACCCATCGCCGCACTGCTTTTTTAATTGCGCACCATACAGATGAACACCGGGATCACCCTCGTCGGCCATATAGAGGCGAACATCTACCCCTAGTGATGCATACTGAGCAAGGCTATCCATTAGAAAAGCACGATATAGATCCGCCGCTTCCTGTGACGAAAGGAGTTGAGTTAGTCTGGACTTTACTTGACCCGCCACAGGCGAGCGGGCAAATACAATCAGTGCGCGGTCCTTCATCCAACACGCTGTTGACGCATCCTTTGAACAATTTTAGCTATACGCTCTGCCGTCAGCGCAATGTCCTCAGGTGTTGTCGAGCGGCCAAGGGAAAGTCTGAGCGAGGCGCGGGCGGTCTGCTCAGGTAACCCGAGGCCTCGCAGTACATGACTGGGCGTGATGGCCCCACTGGAGCATGCCGAACCCGCAGATGCGCTGATACCTTCAAGGTCCATGTTCAGCAGCAGCATTTCACCATCAAGCGCACTGCCTGCAACCGGTCTAAATGCCGTGCTCAGGATGTGTGGTGCAGCATTGGGTGGTGTATTGATTACCAGTTGATCTCCGATACGATCCTTGAGTCGTCGCTCCAGTTCCTTTCGAAGTGCCTGCACGCGAGCAGCCTCCGCATCCCGGCTATTTGCCGCACGAGCCATGGCGGCGGCCATGCCGACCGCGGCTGCTACGTTTTCTGTTCCCCCGCGCCGTCCCCTCTCCTGTGAACCACCAAGGACCTGCGGAGACAGTTCCACTCCGCTTCTGATATAAAGAATACCCACTCCCTTTGGGCCGTACATCTTGTGTGCGGAAAGCGACATCATATCTACACCAAGGTCCTCAACGTCCAACGGCATCCATGCAGCCGCCTGGACTGCATCTGTGTGCAGAACCACACCACGCTTACGACAAATTGATGCGATTTCTTTAATGGGAGCTACTGCACCGGTTTCGTTGTTCACATACATGATCGAAACCTGGCAGGTATCTTCTTCTATCGCCTTGGCAATCTGATCTGTGTTCGGAGCCCCAAGATTGTGATCCGGTGCGAGATATGTAACTCGTACCGCACACGACTCCAGAGCCTGTGCTGGCTCCAATACCGCCTTGTGTTCAACTGTTGAGGTTACCAGATGACTATCTGAGCTTAATGCATTCAGCGCAAGATTATTCGCCTCTGTTGCCCCACTCGTAAAAACAATCTCTTCAGGGTTTGCGTTCAGAAAACCTGCAATTTGCTCTCGACTGCCTTCAATTGCCCCACGAGCGGCTCTGCCCAGACGATGTACAGAGGACGCGTTCCCAAAATCGCCCCTCATGTACGGCAGCATGGCTTCCAGAACAGCAGGATCCAACGGCGTCGTGGACGCATGATCCATGTAAACTGATCGAGAATAGGATTGCTTGTTGTCGCGCTCAACGATCATAGTGCTTCGTCCCTCCGTTCGATGGGAGGATATACCTTGGTCAAACCTGAGTTACGACCGCATAACTTTGAAGGACTATTTCACCACTGCAGTACCGTTTTGGTTCAAGTGGCTGGTTAAATGTTAGCGTTTGGCATTAATCAGTTTCGGTCTTGGCATTTGGGTTAACCCGCCCAATAGATCAGGCGCAAGATATGATAGCGTGGTCAGTTCTGCAGCCGGGGCTTATCATCCCGGTGCTGGACATAACCTTCAATTACCATGCTGCCTCAACCCGCCCGTCTTCTCAGACGCGTTACATGGTTGGATTTGATGTTCACCGTGACACGATTGCTGCGTGCGTTTAAGATGAGGACCTGCGGCGTTACTTTGATGCGCACGAGTTCTCCCCATAAAAGCCGCAAAGTCTCTCCCGATTTGCGAACACAACGCGGTCGGAGTAAGGTGATTTCCTTTGTTGCTACGAGATGTCTTTTTGCAGCACGACCCTCTTCGAAGCGGTTACTGCACTGGGTATTGATTGCGCCATCATTGCACCAGGTTCTATTCCCGGCCTGGTGTGGATCAAATCAAAACGGACCGGCGCGATACGAGGAAGCTGGCGGACAACTTTTCGGCGGGTCTTTTGACCGAATGTTTTGTTCTTGATTCGGAGTTGCTATCTGTGTGGAGTTCGATAGTAAAGATCGACGACACGAGAACGGCTTTTCAAACGAACTGTCGTTCAGCGTCAAAGCAATTTACACCAGACATTGAAGAGGTTTGTGTACTGGTCCAGGAAGCGGTCGATTATGATTCGTGTTCATGTAGCCCAAATGATCTTGTCCTGACAGTTACGCTTTCCTCGGCTATGACACCCACAGTGACTGTCAATTGATATTTTAAGTATTCATTGTTTCCTGTTTTTTGTGAATTTCAGTAGTCCTCTTGTACTATCCACGGTGCAGGTAAGTAGCAGAGTTGCACAGTTGCCAAGTAAGACTGGCAACTGGATTCGCATACTTGGTCTGGAGGGCTGTCGTGTATGATTTCGGGCTAATGAGGCCCCAAATGATCTTGTTCAGGAAACCGATCTTCCCTTGGCTGCGGTACACATATGGATCAAGAACATATTCAGTTAGTATACCGGATTACAGAAGAGTCTCATTTTTTGAGAATTTATGCAATCATATTATACTGATTTTGATATGAATAGACGTCAAAATTTACCCAAAGGCCGCATTAGACTGGCCACTGTATTGCGAAGTACTGGCGAATTTGTTCGAATTAGCGATGTTGAGGAATCGCTCAACATCAGCCGTTCCGCCGCTTCCAAGCTGCTCTCTAGATGGGTAAGTCAGGGATGGATTGAGCGTGTTGGTCCAGGAATCTATACAGCGGTTAGTCTTGACTTGATTGGCGTTGGATCGGTACTGGATCATCCTGAGATGATCGTACCAGCACTATTTGACCCAGCTTATATCGGTGGTCGAACAGCTACCGAATATTGGGGGCTTACAGAACAGATTTTTCGCGACACGGTCGTGGTCACGGGACGTCCAGTGCGATCAAAGTATCAGAAAATACTTGGTTTGCCATATACCATAAAACATATCCATCCAGATAAAATTTTTGGTCTTGAAACAATGTGGTTCCAAAGTATCAAGACCGCAATCTCGGATGTTCCTCGAACTATTTTAGACCTTCTAGACGATCCCGCATTCGGGGGTGGGATAGAGCATGTGATCGACTGCTTTGCAGAATACATACGTCATGACCACAGGCAGGATAAAATGCTGATTTCCTATGCAGAGCGTCTTGGCAATGGGGCCGTTTTCAAACGCTTAGGCTTTCTGGCAGAGCATCAATCAGACTGCAACTATCTCATTGACACTTGTCGGCAAAGAATGACAAAAGGCAATGCAAAACTTATTCCTACCTTGCCTTGTCCCCGCCTGGTGACAAGATGGCGTCTCTGGGTTCCTGAGATAGATTTCCAAGACGGAAGAGATGGTTACTAAAAAAGAGATCAAGCATGTTGCACTCGTGCACGGATTGAGGCCTCATATTGTTGAGAAAGATTACCTACTCGGTTGGGTATTAGCTGGCATCTACCACCACGTCGCTCTTCAGAGTAATTGGATCTTCAAGGGGGGAACCTGCATCAGGAAATGCTATTTCGATACCTGTCGGTTCTCCGAAGATCTTGATTTCACGATTATAAGGCCGTCCCATCTCAACCGTGACTTCCTTATTGAAACGTTTAACGAAATTAGTGAGTGGATTTTTGAGCAGGTTGGTCTTGAGATTCCAGAAAGACTACTAAGCTTTGAAATTTTTACAAATCCTCGTGGTTCAGAATCTTGTCAGGCCAAAGTAGGGTATCGGGGTCCCATTAGTCCCCGCGTGGGATTCCGCTCACTTCCACGTCTCAAGATTGACCTGACATTTAACGAGATTGTTGTGTTGCCATCGATTGAACGCACTATCTGTCATGCGTACAGTGATGACCCACAGAAGGGAATCTCTGTCCGATGCTATGCTCCCGAAGAGGCTTTTGCCGAAAAAATCTGCGCTTTAGGACATCGTGCTAAGCCACGCGACCTTTACGATGCCATCAATCTCCTCCGGAACGATGAGGAGCAGCCCAATCATTCCGTTCTAAATGATTTAATTCGAAAAAAATCCGCTCACCGTGATCGTCCCGTTCCAACACTCATTGATGTACAGGAAAAAAGGAAGAGTCTCGAACATCCCTGAACAGCGATGCTAAGCCATCAAGTTCAAAAACTCCCTCCATTTGAGACTTATTTCAACGCGTTGCCTGAGTTTTTTGATTGGCTTGAAACCGGCACCCTCCCCTCGTTGCCGGCGGTAGATCAAATGGCAGCAGGTGAAGAGGTAATCAGAGTACCTACAATGAACTTGTCGATCAATCTTGGCACGCATATATCCCTGGAGGCTATCCGTTTTGCGGGCGTGAACTATCTGTGCGTTGACATTCAATACGGACAGTCCACTGATCGTATTGAGCCATACTCACTGCGTCGTACAAAAGATGGTAATATTGTACTTCATGCCGTTGGGGTTACTGACGGGGAACCTCACAGTTATCGGATTGACCAGATCCATGGAGCGACTATCACACAGCAAAGTTTCGTCCCTCGTTACTTGGTTGAGCTACGGCCCAAAATCCAGCCGTCATAAATCACCTCTGCAATTTCAGATACATGCAGCCCACTGTTCGGAACTACGAGGGCTCCGCGGTGACCGGATCTTCTGGCGACTCAAGCGCAAGTTCGACACTGTAGTGGATTTGTTTGCTGAAATTCTGTCCTCATATCCTTCGTTGAACCCCTAAAACAATCAACCCATGTCGTCACTTCCATAAATCGTTTTGGTCGCTACCAACTGAAATGACAGTTGTTGAGTGGGATTCGCACCCACCAAGAATAATTACGTTTCCACCGCCCACGCGTAAATATTACATGGTTCTTGTACCAGATTACATGATGTATGCATTTTGGGGCCGGCCAACCTCCTGTCGCTAAAATCTGCTATGCAAGAATGGCAGCTTAACTCAAAGGCCAACGATCCGCACAAATCCCGAAACATCTCCCAAATGAATGAGCAACTCCATTGAGAACGGTGACCAATGCCGCCGTAATCTGCAATATGGCTATCCCCGGCTATAAACCACACGTTAGTAATAAAGTAAACCTGGGATACACAGCTACCCCGAGGGATAATCTCCTCAACCGCCCCAATTCGGGTGTTTACTACGGAGTAGTGAACAACCTGATTAGTGGCGAAAGCGTGCCGCAGCATACAAACCACATCGGTTAACAGGAAAATATCTGCAGCTATTATCTTGGCCGGTGAACAATGATTACTCATGGAGAAACTTGTAATTAAAGGAGGCCATCCACTTCGCGGTACGTTAGCCATTAGTGCATCCAAGAATGCAGCACTATCACTGATGGCTGCCGCTGTTCTGCCCCAAGGTGTCACACACCTGGCCCGCATTCCCAAACTTCGCGATATCACTACATTTTCGCATGTACTCCGTATTACTGGTGCAGCGGTTACACGCAAAGATACCGGGTTGCAAATCGACGCAACCCGGGTAGGATTCCCGGAAGCGCCCTATGAACTCGTAAAGAAAATGCGTGCCTCCTTCTATATGTTGGGAGCACTCCTTGGGCGTTGCGGACGGGCACGTGTCTCCCTGCCGGGCGGGTGTGCCTGGGGACCCCGGCCCGTTAATCTCCACCTTGAAGGACTCGCGGCACTGGGAGCTCAGATTGATCTGGAGGAAGGATACGTTGTGGCACAGACACCCCGCGGGGGGGTGTCTGGCGGAAGCTACAGACTTGAGCCATCAAGCGTGGGCGCCACCATCAATTTGTTACTAGCCGCCAGTTTGGGACGGGGCGGTACCCGAATCGAAAATGCAGCTATTGAACCAGATGTGGTCGTATTCTGCGAAATGCTCTCGGCCATGGGAGCACGACTGGCAGGCATCGGAACACGCACGATTGAAATTGAGGGGGTTCAAGAACTGAAGGCAATCAACTTCAGCAACTGCCCGGATCGCATAGAACTGGGAACGTTCATGATTGCAGCTGCAATTGCGGGCGTACCCGGGCAGCCCGTACGATTAACCCACGCCCACCCAGATCACCTGGGTGAACAGTTTATAGCGGCATTCAAGGAAACTGGAGCCGGGTGTGCTATCGCTGACAACGAAGTGATCGTAACTCCTCCTGAATCAATCAATCCGGTCTCCATTGAGACCGCCATTTATCCAGGCTTCCCCACAGATCTACAGGCCCAGTGGACTGTACTCCTGGCCTGTGCAAATGGAAAGGCTACCGTTACCGACCAGGTTTATGGTGATCGCTTCAATCACATTCCGGAATTGGCCCGTTTGGGACTCCGGGCTAACGTTGTCGGCAATCAGGTAACCGTCTACGGCGGCAGTCAGCTCAGCGGAGCACGAGTTATGAGTACCGATCTGCGTGCGAGCGTATCACTGGTACTTGCGGGGATGATCGCACAGGGAACCACGCACGTTGGCCGAATCTACCACCTGGACCGAGGCTATGAGCACCTGGAAAAGAAACTTAGCCAGTGCGGAATAGATATCCGGCGTGAACAATACGACGAATTTGCTGCTCCCCAGCAAAATTAGCGCTGTACTCTATGCAGCATGTGCTCGTGGATCGGCTGAGCCTCCAGATTGTCTGACGGATGACGCTGCTTATAGGGACCGGTCACCGCAAGCGCCGTTTCATCCTCTTTGTGGAATTCATACAGCCTTTGTGCCTCCTGAAGTTCTTCTGTACGCTCCAGTGCCCCGAGCGTCAGCATGCGATTATACAAGGCCCCTAGGTCCTCGGGATCTATCTCAAGGACGCGGTCCATCCACTGCAGCGCCTCCTCGTATCGCTCCATCAGGTAATGCATCCGACCAATAGAAAGCAATAGCACACGGTCTGCTGGATAAGTCTCGTACACATACATCCACTCGGTAATCGCATCGTCGTAATATCCGTATCCATTCAATACTTCACCACGGAAATAAGCCGTCTTGGCATATCTGGGCTGTCTTTTCTCGGCCTCAATCAGCTCAGACTCTGCCTCTTCTAGACTGCCCTCGGCAAGATGTACACGGGCACGGTTGATTGGTCCTTCTGGACTGTCCGGGGCAATCGCTGAAACCTGACCGAAAGCCTCGAGCGCACCGCGCGTATCGCCCTCCAGAAAAAGCCCGATCCCATAATCGTTCCATCGCTCCCAAAGAGCATATGTAGTATCGGGTTGATCTCTTTCAGACCGCTCTGCGGAGGCCATCAGCGTAATGGGGATTTCCGGGGGTTCACCCGGTGCTAACTCCCATCTTCGCAGATCAACCTCCTTACGTGCCAGCGAGTCCGGCTCCCCCGGAGCAACCCGTCCGCGAAACGTCCAGTTGTGGAAGTACCACTTGAACTTGCGGTGATACAGTCGAGCGCACAACTCGCTGATCTTTGTACCTTGGGGCACTTGGAAGCGGTAATGAACTGTGTGCGCAGTCCCTGGTCCGATCATATGTGCATAGACCGTAGCTATCCAGTCCTGCGCATTGCGTCGACTGATAAGATTGCTTGCGCGATCTACCTGAACTGCCCCCCAGAAATGAGCCGTTGAATCTACCCTGCCTGTGTCGTCCAGATGACCCGAGATCAATACCTCCGCCCCCGATGTGTCTCTTGCGGCAAACTCCAGCCACATTTCATTGGAGTCGTTTGTCCCTCCAGGCAGCAAATGCCCCACCCTTCGATTACGAACAACCACACTTACCTCAATGTCATCCCCAGGATCAAGGGAAGGCATGATTTCGTTAGGACCGTAGGTCTGACCATTTACCGTCACAACAAAAATGTCAACGGACGCAGAAGACTGCAGAGATTCCTGTGCTTCGCGGAGCTGCTCGGAGTATCCGTTGAGTACGGGCAGCGCAGTATTGGCGGCAGCAAAGGTATGACTGCGAATGAATCCCCCCGTGCCTCCCTGATCATCGGAGGCCACACGCGGCATATGACAGTCAACACAGGACAAAGGAGTTTCTGGAAGATAGAACGAACGTACCGTATTTCCGCTTGTGCCGCTGCTCTGCCAGGCATCGTATTCATTCTGTCCGCGCTTCCATCGATAGTTATTGACCTCCGGTGGCAAACCTACTTTGTGACAGGTGCCACAGAACTCCATCGTCCGATGAACCGGGGTTAACATGGCTTCCCTGTGGGGGTCCGGCTTGGCGCGGACAAGCGTATTATGAATCCATTGGCGGGTATTATCATCCGCGCGGGCGAATGGATACTCATCCGGCATCGAGATTACATACCGACCGTTGCCTTTTACATCCCTCAATGCGTCAATTGCATGACAGGATAGACATGTGATTCCTGCGATGGAGGTTGGATGCTCAAAGTCCAATAACTGTTCGCCCGTGAACCGTCCGGTAAAGAGTACCAGAGGATCGTGACAGGATGCGCACCAGCGTGCAGGATCATTGCCCGCACGCTCCACCAACACCTCGACACTTTTACGGTAATAGGGGTTGTTGAACGAGGACAGACGATGGGCTGAGCCTTCCCATTGAGCCACAACATCTGGGTGACATCCTTCCTGACCACAGGATTCCGATCTGTCTAGATCATCATCGCTCAGATACCCGTCATGCGCCAGTATGGCCTGCGATGCCGACATAGGATTTTCCTCGGATCCTTCCACATAAATTGACCCCCTCCCCTGAAGCCAGGGCACAACCGCTACTAGCAAAGTGACCGCGAGACCGGCAGCCAACGTGAGCGAAAGGGGGTGTCGCCACACGTGAAATCCCCCTGAATGGAAGGCCTTTCCCCATTCCAGGAAACGATACCGTACCCCCTCTTTCATGGACACATGGACCACAAATCCACCCATTGAAGTGAAAACAGAGATCAGATGTACGTACAATAGCGTGCTCCCCGCCCAGGTTGAACCCAGAAATACGAGCCCGAACCCCGAGGAGAGTAGCGCTGTCAGTGATGTTCCTGTAAAGGCCCCCGCAAACGTTGCTTTCCAGTTGCTGCGAAGCGGCATTTTGTAAAGGTGCAGTGATATAAATACCG
This sequence comes from Bacteroidota bacterium, assembly GCA_028875125.1. Lineage (GTDB taxonomy): Bacteria > Bacteroidota > Rhodothermia > Rhodothermales > Bin80 > Bin80. The sequence goes on from JAPPGC010000083.1 coordinate 15,413, forward strand.
CAGACGGCAAGACGAATAACGTGCCCAGACCTATATGAAGAAGTACATTACTCATGTAGAGGAACGCCGTGGATCCCTCCATCAGATAGAGGAGCAGGCTGTTCACCATAAGAACAGCAAAACCACCTAACAGCACCGCAACCAATCGTCTCTGGCGCTTGGGCAATCGTATGTAGCGCTTGCGAGGACGTGCCATAGGTCTAGTAGGTGGACTCGGGCCAACGTAACTGAACCCCCTGCCCTGCCAAAACATCCTGAAATTCTCCTAGATGCCTATCACGCACAGTTCGCGGTTTTTCGTTTCTGGCAATACACCATGCGGCAAGCGCACCTGCGGCTTCACCAATATTCCACTCGACAGGATGCAAGCGGTAACACCCGCCAGTAATATGGGTGACTCCGATGTTTTTCGCTGCCGGCAAAAGGTTTTCTATCCGAATGGGGATCAGTGCACCGAGGGGAATCTCAAAAGGTAAAGACGCAACATCAATGTAGTTGTCTCCTCCGGTGGACGGATGCAGATCTATACGATAGCTGCCAACTCCAACCGAATCTTCAAAGTGCTCCGCGCGTTGGGCGCCTTTGCGCGCTTCCGTACCTAAATGGTTTTCCGTTACCGTGAACATTGAAACAATACGTCTGGACTCCCGCAAATAAGGGGCCTTTGCGAGTCCATCTTTAGTGCCCATAATATCCCCACGCAACCTAAGTCCTGGCCAACCCTGGCCGCCATCCTCCCGAGGTACTTCAGTCTGAAGCCAGTAGAAGAGTGAAAAACTCAGCTCACGTGCTGCCTGCCGATGCAAAGCACTGTCGGAATCTGCAAACAGGTTCCCGTTCATATAGTCGTTTTGCGGCCAGTTAACAAGTGAAATTCCTCCTGCATAAGCTCCCGGTGCGAATAACCCTGGATCTATTAGCCTGCGATAGGTCCACAGATTGAAGTTCTCGGTGACTGCTCCCGGTCGAGGATCGAACGAAGCTGTTCTTGGCTCGAGGGTTATGGGGTGACTGTAAGTCAGACTCAGCAGCTTCCCGGGCCATGGCGGATCAATTGAAGGTACATAGTCTTGCCAGTACCTGTAGGATCCAGGGGGCTCAATCGTATGATCTTCCCCTGGTTGATAGTCCATTGCAAAACACCATGTAGGGGCCTGCATGTTATGAGGCCCCGGACGAGGCGAAGCATGTAGTTCTCCCGTGTTCGGTTCGGCCCCCATGACATGCTCCGTCTGTGATAAATCTAGAAGTACCCCATCTTCTGTTGCATCAAGGAAGTACTTTGCTCTGATTTCTATACCCGAGGGCGATAGTTGGGCGGATTGAACACGATCCCCGCTCACCTCTGCAGAGATTGGTCGTACATTAAGCATTATTCTGAGCTGTCCTGTACTCAGGTACGGAGCAAACCAGTCGGTTAACACTGCAAGTGCCGCACGCGGTTCATGGCAAAGTCTGGACACGCCACAGGTACCCGGATTCATCAGTTCCACCGTGGGATCCACCAGCGGATACAATCTTCGATAGTAATCGCGTACGCCTGCTCGAAATGCCCGGTAACGGTCTGTCGCCCCCTGAAACTCAATCCACTGATGCTCGTCCGGGGGAACTCCCTGCTGTGTGAACTGCCCGCCAATCCACTCTGTTTCTTCCGTAAGAACTACACGTTGATTCATTCGCAGCGCAGCCAACGCAGCCGCACATCCTCCCGTACCGCCTCCAATAATCGCTATATCTGCCTCCCATTCACTTTCCGTATGGACTGCGGCCAGAAGTCCCGAACCGGAGAGTAGTAAAAATGAGCGTCTTGATAACATGACTGAATGGAGAACAAGCAGAAAATGGCTTGAGTTTTATACGCAGTGGGCCGAGAGTGGTCTTGCCTACTACTCCGTCTACCTACTGACGACCATACTGTGCCCTATTTGCACGGTCCCGGCACTGATTACATAGGTGTATACTCCCTGCGACAGGCTGGCAGCATCCAACCGTACCAAATGCTCACCTGCACTGAGCATTTTTTCCGTCAAAGCCAGAACCTCGCGACCCAAGAGATCATACACGACGACACGAACAGGGCCCGGTTCAACCAGTGAAAACGGGATCGTCGTACTGATTCCGAACGGGTTTGGATAATTTTTGCCAACTGTTATTTGTACCCTCCCTTCTGGCACCGGAGTTGAACGTGTCGGTGTAGCGTCCGTCGTCTTTATCGTACTGACCAGTGTGAGGTTGGGCAGCGCATCGTTAGTTACCTCACAATAATATCTTGCTACGGATTCACTTGCATCAACCCGAATTGATATCGAGTCTGCGCCGCTGATCACTTCTCCGTTCCGGAACCATCTATATTCGTTCCCGTCCGCTGAATCTGTCACACTGAAAACAACCTCGGAATCGGCACGACGGACCTGTGTAGGTAATGAATCCTGTGGTGCGTAAACAAAAAACCCGTTATCTGCCAATCCAGCACTCGGGACTAAGTCTCGAAAATCCAGCTGGTTTTCCGAGACATCTACGGTGTCCAGAAATGCCCACTCCGTTAGATCTGTCATTTCATCAAACTTATTCTTGGCCAAATCCAAAATCTCGAGATAGTACATCGCTCTGCGATGCGGCATAAATGAGCCTGTCAACTTATTGTCACTCAGCCGAACTTCAACCAGCCTCTGGTGACCGTACATGTTTTCGAGTGTACCTGTAAAAGCATTCCCCCTTATATCAATCTTGCGCAACCAAGTGAGTGCTCCGATAAAAGACGCAAAATCGCCGGTAAGCTGATTCCCTCGCAGATGCAACTCATCCAATGATCTTGGCAACCGGGCAACCTCGCCCGTGAGCTGATTATTTGACAGGTTCAACAGACGCAAATGTGGGCTACTTCCCAAATCCGGGGGCGGTGAACCCGTCAACTCATTCCCCTCCAGATCCAGCGTAGTAAGAAAGAACATACTGCCAAAACCCTCCGGGATTTCACCTGTAAGGCGGTTATTGGCCAGGTAGATTTTTGTCAAACCCGGTCCCTGGGTTAATCCAGATGGAATTGCACCAGTGTATTGGTTGCCCTCAAGAGACAGGTTTTGTAGGGTAGGCATTGAGGCCAATTCGATCGGAATCGTCCCCGTCAACTGATTAAAGCCCGCATACAACGAAATCAGCGATGGGAATGTGGTCAGTTCCAACGGGAGCTCACCCATAAAATTGTTTCCATCCACGAACAGTTCGACGAGTCCTGTGATATTCGCCAGTTCAGCGGGTATCGTGCCTTCTAGTTGATTAAAGTCCAGATACAACTTCTTGAGTGTCGAAATATTACCCAATTCTGGTGGTATCGAACCGGTTAACTGGTTATCGAAGAGTGACAATTTTTCGAGGGCCGGCATTTGCCCCAGCTCTGGCGGAATAGCTCCAGAAAGCTTGTTACCCCACAAGATTAACTCTCTCAATACCGTCAGATTGGCAACTGACGCAGGGATAGAAAAGCTCAGGTCATTGAAAGACAGATCCAGTTCTTCAAGTTCTTCAAGCGTACCCAGAGGTGTGGGGAGCAGTCCGGACAACCCATTATCGCCAAGGTCAATAGACATCACGCGGCCGTTGCTGTTGAGCGCAATTCCGTGCCACTGGGATACCGGCGCTTGCAGCCAACCGGTATTATCAAACCAGGAAGCACCTCCAGAAAAATTGTATAGCGTGACCAAGACCAGAGAATCTGCTTCGGAGGCGGTCACTTGTACGCTGGAGTGCTTCATTTTTGCTGCAGCGGTGCGCTCTGCAATGCGCTGCTGCAGGAGGGTAGACCTACGCTGTTCCCGATCCTGAGACCAAGCCTGCTGGACAACCAACAGGATTAAAAATAGCAGAACTACCACCCGCCTGGCAACCGTATTACCGCAAATGGTTAACATCCTGCGCACATTTGATCTTGATAAGCCGGGCATGATATTCCTTGCCTGTCGGGGGTATCCATCTGAGAATTCCTTGGCGACTTCGGTGCATTGTGTTTGGGAATTGTGTCAGTCTAGCAGGCATGAAGTGTTAGAGGAAGAATAGTAAGTCGAATTTACAAGGAGATCTAAGGAATGAAATTGTTAGGGTAGGAGTGTCAGCGATGGAATCCGATTAGTTTGACCAGTTACGTTCTTGAGTACCCGAGCGATGTTTCATAAATATGGTTTCCGGCAGATACTCGTGTTCGCTGTGCATACATCCTCAAGATATACCCTTTCAGTTAGACCAACAGAAAGTCAGGGATTCTCCTGAAGCCGGGCTGCCAGTTCAGTGAATAATTTTCGATCGGGTTTGAGCGAGTGAAACCCGATGCGTTCCGGCCAAGGATAGTACTTGGGGATCTTAAATCTAGGAAGCTCACGATTGAGAATCAATTCCAATTCCTCAAATTTTACGTTTCCTTGAATGAATGCTACCGGACGCCGTCCAAATTCTGGATCAGGGACTGGTACCACGACGGCCTTTTGTACCCCCTGAGCGCCGCAGAGCGTGTGTTCGATTTCCTCGGGACTTATATTTTCACCGCCTGAAATAAACATGTTATCCTTACGTCCCAGAACATAGAGTTCCCCGTTATCGTCGAGTCGTCCCAGATCCCCTGTATGCAGCCATCCATCTTCATCTGCAATATTCACGATCGTGTCCACATTCAGGTACCCCAGACAAATGGAGGGGCTTCGGACCAGTATTTCGCCATCTCCGGCAATCTTGAGTTCATTTCCCTGCAGTGCATGCCCAGATGAACCAGAGGATGGATTTTTTTTACTTAGCGTGACCATTGACGCTGTTTCCGTCATCCCATACGTCGTGCGGATCGGCCACCCTTTGTTTATTGCCATTTTCAAGACACCTTGAGGCATTGGTCCTCCTCCTACGATGACTGCACGCAAGTGGCTAGGAGGCTTCTGGGCTTGCTCCAGAACCCGTATCAATTGCGTTGGAACCATGGAGACATGCGTGATCTGATGGCTCGACAGCGCCTCAATGAGAGACATCCCGGGATCGGGGATGACAATCTTCGCACCGGCTACGGAACAGCGAAAGACAATACTGATCCCTGAAACATGCCAGAGTGGAAGGCTCAACAGCCAGCGGTCGCTACTCAATAAACCCAGCGCAGCGCATGCACTTTTTGCACTGGTAATGTGATTCTCCAGACTGTGCGCAACGGCTCTGGGAGTGGCTGACGAGCCTGATGTATAGACTATCGTGGCTGCGCCTTCATGGGAGCTGGCGTTGCCTGTAAGAGGCTTCTCAGCGTAGAGTTCAGCAGGATCAAGGCACTTAACCTCCAGATCTGTACGTGTGGTCAATACATACTCGATCCCTAATCTTCCGAGCACCTGATTCACTGCGGCTCCGGGCCAGCGCGTGCTCAGCATACATGCCGATACTCCGGCTTGCACACAACCCAACAGTGCCTCCACTGCCTGCCGACCGGGTTCCAAGCAAATACCCACCCTTGATATACGATTGCGGACCATGTAGCCTGCCACCTTGGCCGAGGCCTCCCACAGCGGGTTTTCAACAGAAAACAACGGCGCGGGAGCGCGCAGTTTAGCCTTGACTGGCTTTGGATCTACACTATATTCGGGCTGATTTTTTAGACTTGGTGAGATGATATATCAATTGTTTTTTCGACAAGCCTTAAATCAGGCAAGTCCGAGAAAGGTGATCCAGCGAGTTGGCCATAGGCTGTACTACGCCTAGTTAGTGCGATTATTCTACATAAGGAAGGCAGATTATTTCCCTCCGTAAACAGTATGCAGTTCCCCAGGTTTTCTTCTCGATTACTGCAGTCGGTAACGCGCCCCCACTCACCATGCAGTTGGCCGGGATACTCAGAAATACTAACTGGTTTGCAATCTGTCTTTACTGCAGTTCCTCAGCATGGAGGTAATTCAAGGCTCAGTGCCAAAAGTATCTATTCCCAGACAATCACACCAATCGATGTGGATTGTGCGTGCTTACGGATTCTGATACATGCCTGTCAGACATTCTCAGAGTGGAGCGTAAATTGGGGCAGAACATGATTGGAGAAGTACGTGGAATTTTCAGGTGAACACAAAATCGGCTAGTCCAATGAATCCGTTGACGACTTCCTCACAACAGTGGTACGTTTCAGTTCGTCTATTTACTGTACCATGCGACCCCATAGATCGGGAGCATGACGGTTATTGATTCAGTCACTATCTATACGTACAAACTGCGTCTGACCTCTCCCATTGCCTGGGACGGGCAAGCCCGTACACATCGAAGGGGTCTGCTGGTGTGTCTGGGTTATGGCGATGACTCAGGCTGGGGAGATATTGCACCCTTACCTGGGTTCAGCGCCGAATCATTAACAGAGACACAAGTATGGGCCGAAGAATTCGCCAGAGAAATCCTGAAGTCGCCACCACGCACTTTGGATCTGAGTGCAATCAAGATTCCCCCTTCGGTTCGATTTGGGTTTGAACTTGCCCTCTGCAATCTGGACATAGCAACGAGAAAACCATCCCCGCAAGAAGCATCAGCCGTTGCATGCTGTGGCTTGATCGGACATCAGACAGATCAACAATTCCATCTCGCGCACACTCTTGTCACCTCAGATTATCGGGCTGTGAAGCTCAAACTTGGCCGACAATCCCTCGAGGAAGATTTGAACACAGTGCACACAATTTGCGGAAAATACCCGCACCTTGCAGTTCGTGTTGATGCGAACCGCTCGTGGTCAATAGATACGGCGAAAAATTTCGTCCGAGCCACTCAAAATTTGAGACTGGACTACCTTGAAGAGCCCTTGAAAGATAAGACCAATCTTGTGGAGTTGGCCCGAAACTGCACTATTCCGATAGCCCTGGATGAAACTCTTCGAGGACAGGATGCAGAAAAATACCACAAGGTTGCCGATGTTCGGGTGCTAAAGCCGACACTGGCCGGGGGGACCTACACGACCCTCGCACATATAGAACAAGCCATACAAGACAACGCACGGTGTATCATCAGTTCCTCCTATGAATCTGGTGTGGGAATGCTTGGCCTGATTGAAATGGCCAGAAACCTCCCGGAGGAAATACATGGTCTGGATACGCACAAAGTATTTGAACGGGATGTCTTTAGGGTCCCTTTACAATTGAGTGGTCCCATGCTGCAACCAGAGGGATCCATAGAAACCCACGATCTAGATCAATCAATATTGCATCGCGTCTGGCATGCGAAAGCATAACGCGACCTCCCCGCGGCAAACAGAGGTTGCTCTTGCCAGAGTAGCTACGGTTCCCGTACCCGTAATAGCGACCCGCCTTGGGATACGCCCACACGGACACTTCTATAGACGAACCGCCTCAACGGCATAGTAGCGGGGCGTAAAGCGACGCAGTAGCGGACGAATACCTGTCAGTGCGCCGTAACTGACCCATTGTTCAGTGCGCACGATCTGCCATCCGGCATGCTCCAGCAACCAGTCAAACTGCCAGGCTTCAAACTCATGAAAATGTCGATCCCATGGATCGTCCGGATTGCAGTATGCTGGGGCAAACCATAAACGCAGCGGGACCGTCGCAACGAGGCGAGGAGCTTGAATAACGCTAAGTACATTGTATGGCGTCACCAGATGCTCCAAGATCTCAAAAGCAGTAACAATATCCACGTCAGCTCCAATCTCACCCGTGGCCTCCTCTAGGTCGCCCTCTGTATTACTTACCTCGTAACCTGCACCCGCCATCCTCCGCCCAAGTTCATTTGGAGTACCGAGATCAAGAATACGGGCTGGTGGTGGAGAAACACCCTGAAGAAACCTTAATGTATTATTGAATCTCCTCTCTAGCGTTCCAGATGCCTGCGACATAGTTCAAAGAGTTTGTTTCCCTGATATGTTCGTCAAACAACCCACGTCAGCGCAAAAATCACGCTGTGTGCGAGCAGTAGTAACGCCGTTTGGCCAAGGAGCGGGTTCAAACGGGTAGCATCTTTTATTGTGACCAAGCCGTGCAGTATACCTATGGCCGGAATCAAGATCAGTACTGTGAGCCCAGACCATATATGTTCACCGGTGAAGCGAACAAACTCCAGAGGTAGGAGCGCTGCGATAACCACACAGGCAATCCACATACCAATACCGAACTTGCGACCGAACCGGACCACCGTCGTCATCTTGCCCGCCCTGCGATCTTCCTCTATATCCCGGATATTGTTAACCAGCAAGACCGTGGTTGCGAGCAAACCGGGAGCGACGCCTACGATAATCACATGTGGTGTAATCTCAAGCGCCTGGACGTAGTAGGTCCCGCCAACGGCCACCGGCCCAAAAAACACCAGCACAAACAGATCACCCAGTCCCTTGTATCCAAACGGCCATGGCCCGGCTGTATAGAGTATCCCCGCTGCGATCGAAACCAAGCCAATGAGGAGTATAATCCATCCGGCGCGGTAAACGAGGTACATTCCAAGGATCGTAGCAAGTGTAAAGACCACAAAAGTGGCCATCCTGATTTGCTCGGGAGAAATCAGCCCGGCTTGCGTGACTCTCGTAGGTCCTTTGCGATTAGCCGTGTCAGCACCCCGTGCAAAATCTGCATAATCATTGCAAAAATTTGTCCCAATCGTAATCAGTAACGCACAAGCCATTGCAACCAGCGTTGCGCTTAGGCTAAACCCATCGTTCGCCCATGCCATCGCTGAGCCTACCAGGATTGGCGCGATTGCAACAGGTAACGTCTTGGGTCGGGCAGCTAAGAGCCAAACACCAATTGAGTTCTTGCTCATGGCTTGTAGCCTTCTCTGTCAAAGTCTGGTGGACGCTTGGCCAAGTATGCATTCCTACCCTCCTGCCCCTCCTCAGTCATATAGAACAGCATCGTTGCATGTCCGGCCAACTCCTGCAAACCCGCCTGACCATCACAGTCTGCATTGAATCCGGCCTTAAGCATCCGTATTGCAATATTTGAATTTTGGAGAATTTCCCTGCACCACTGCACTGTAGTGCGTTCTAGGTCGTCCAGTTCAACAACAGTGTTTACGAGTCCCATCTGTAAAGCCTCGGAGGCATCATAAGGTCTGCACAAGAACCATATTTCCCGGGCTTTTTTCTGACCCACATGACGGGCAAGATAACTCGCTCCATAGCCTCCGTCGAAAGAACCGACCTTTGGGCCGGTTTGCATGAATTTAGCATTGTCGGCAGCAATCGTGAGATCACAGATAACATGCAGCACATGTCCACCTCCGACGGCCCAGCCCGCAACCATGGCAATTACCGGCTTGGGGCAGGTTCTAATCTGTCTTTGCAAGTCAAGGACATTCAGGCGCTGGGTACCTGTGCCTTTCTCGGTATATCCATGATCTCCACGAATGCGCTGATCCCCCCCAGAACAAAAAGCATCTGGCCCAGCCCCGGTCAGCACAATCACTCCAATAGTAGCATCATCACGCGCCCTGGCGAATGCATCCTGCATTTCGGTTACCGTTAATGGACGGAAAGCATTGCGAACCTGTGGACGATTGATCGTTACCTTGGCAATGCCTGCCGTATCGGTCTCAGGAACACCCGTCTGATACAGGACGTCCGTGTAATTGCCTGCATCCTGCCATACAATTGGCCCCTTAACAGTAGGTCGATATGTAAAGTGATGCTTCTTTTTGGACATTGTAATGGTTCAATTATGTGAGAAGTTCGGCTTCAATAGCCTCGTTTACGCTCGTGTAAATGGTTTCGTGGAGATCTGCGTTTTCCCTGCGGTCTGTTCTGACCTCAATCAGGTTTGGGCCTGCTGAAGCAGCCGCAGCGCGCCAGGTTTCCTTAAATCGGGCGCATGAGTCAGCCAATGTGTACGGTATCTGAAATTGCTCTGCAGCAAACCGGAAGTCCATGCCGTGGGGAGTTCCGAGTACCGTTTCGAACGGTTCCTGCTCAAGAGCAATTGGAAGCATATTAAATATGCCGCCGCCGTTGTTATTGACGACTACAATGGTAATGTCGCGATCTTTTAGAAGTGCCAGTGAATTCAGGTCGTGTAACATGGCTAAATCTCCCAACAATACGGTCCCTGTCCCAGATTGCCCCCGAGCAATACCTGCTGCCGTGGCAAGCGTGCCGTCAATTCCACTTGCACCACGATTTGCAAAAACGCGCGGAGTTGCGTCTCTTTCCAGGAAAGCCTGCAAGTCCCGAATCGGCATGCTGCTGGCACCTAGGATCCAATTTGTATGGTCAGATAGCCTAGACAGCATCCACGCCACAGACGGTTCAGAGAGCTTATGGTCAAGCAGTGAGACTAGTGTACGCCGCGCTAAGGTGTTTGCACGCATCCATGCCTCAGTCCAGGCGGCATGAGATTTATCCCGGGGTACCTCACCCAGCAAATAATTACAGAACCCGGAAATTTTCGACTGAATTCGATCCGTTAATACGTGGTATGGATCAATCCTGTCTGAAGATGGTGCGATCAATGCATAAGTCTCGGCCCGCGCATGTGACAAAAACTGCTGTAATTTCTTAGATACCAAGGGCCCTCCAAAATGCAATACTACATCCGGGGAATACTGACGGGTAAACCTTTCACTGCGTACAATTAAGTCAAAGAAGGTTACCATGTTCTCTACCGGGGGCACTGGTGCGCTAATATCTGCCATTAACGGCCACCCTAGATGCTTAGCCAGGGCATGAACGGCTTTGCCCCCCTCGGGGCTCTGTAAGCTCCCGACAATAATAAGTCCTCGGTGAGCTTCACAAATTTTCCGCACTAATCTTTGACTCGGCGCAAAAGCACTCCCTACCGCAGTCATGTACTGTGTTTGCTCACGTTCCTCTGTGGACCAGGACATCTTCGGGATTGATTTTTCTTCCTGATCTTCCTCCAAAAGAGGTTCTCTGAACATGCAGTTCAGATGCACAGGCCCATCACAGGCCCGATGCACTGCCTGATCAATGGTAGACCTTATGTATGCCCCATCCCGCTCTGAGACCGGTACTGGCAAATCCACAAACCACCTCGGATAACGACCAAATAAATGCACTTGATCAATGGTCTGGTTGGCACCGGTATCGCGAAGTTCGGGAGGACGGTCAGCCGTAAGGCAGATCATTGGCACGCTGTCCATACTGGCTTCGACTATGGCCGGTAGACCATTTGCCGCTGCTGTACCTGAAGTAGTGATCCAAACACACGGCTTCCGGGTTGCCCGGCCGTATCCAAGTGCAAAAAATGCACTGCCGCGTTCATCAAAATGAACCGTGCAATGCGTGCCTGGATGACTGATCGCTGCTAGCGCGAGAGGTGCACTTCTGAAACCAGGAGCAATTATAAACTCATCAACTCCGCAGCGTACCAGTTCTGCGACGATAAGATGTGCACGATGCGCATTGCTTTCGATCATGCGTACTGGAAGTCCGCTTGGACCGAAGAAGCATAAAGATCCAGCACGTTTGCCAATCCGCTGATCTTGTGTCCAATCTCATCCCATTCATCTGAAGGAGTTGATCCTCGAACGATCCCTGCACCTGAATAAAGGCGCATTATCGACCCCGACACAAGTCCGGATCGTATTCCAGCGGCAAATTCAGCTTCATTTACACCTATCCAGCCTACCGGACCTGCATACCAGCCACGATCAAATGGCTCCCGCTCCCTGATGACCTCCAGGGCCAAGTCAGAGGGGTAACCCCCGACTGCAGGGGATGGATGCAGTGCTTCCAGCACATCCAGGCTCGTGTATTCCTGACGCAGAATCGCACGCAGCCGCGAAACTAGGTGTATCTCGGAGGCTAACCGCATGATTGAGGGCTGGACATCCATAGTCACATAGGCGGCCAATCGTGCAATCTCCTCCTGTAGGCTGATGCGGACAAACTCATGCTCCCGCTGCTCTTTTGCGCTCCCAAAGAGCTCATCAATCATTCGCTCATCTTCCAAATCGGAGTCCCCACGCGGGCGCGTACCTGCCACCGCCTCACTCTCCACCGAGCGCCCCTCCCGCCTGAATAGCCGCTCGGGAGATGCACCCAAAAATGCCATTCCTGATATCGGTTCAAAGAGAAAATGGAAACAACTGGGAGATTTACTCTGAAGCTGATGCAGAATCGTAATCGGCTCCGGGGGAGCTGGAAAATCAATCGTAGTTTCTCTTGCTAGAACTACTTTGTCCAGAGGAGAGGATTGAACCGCTCGAAGCACCCAGTTAACAATGGACTCCCATTTTTGGCCATCTGGACAGAATCGGTGACTGATGGGCTTCGGGAGTTGTTTGAACCCTTGAGCAGGTACCCGGAGTGCCTCTATCTGGTCAAGAATCAGGTTCATCCGCACACGGTCATCAGGAAGCACGACGTTACAGCGAAGCATCGTGCCCTTTGAATCTTTGCGAACTTCAAATCTTGGCAAAACAAACCGCCATGCACCAAACGAATCCCACTGCAATTCATACGGTGGGCAAAGGTCAAAGCGAATGCCTCCATAGTACCTGACCCCATGCTCACAACCCGAGAGCATCGATCCAAGTCCACTGCGTAACCCCTTCAAGTCAGCAGCGGAGGGGGAATACTGGCAATCTGCCTCTCCAATAGCGGCAACCTCCATACCATAATCCCGTCCTGACCAGTAGAGACGTGCCTCTCTTGGATAGTTCGCCAACCATCTGAGCAGAGATACTCCCTCAAATTCCACGGAAGCCGTAGCTATTCTTGCTTTGAAAGAGGTGTTGGGTTGTTCCAGAAGGCTCCGGACCTTAGCCTGCAGCTCACTTGTCACATCAATACTAACACCATTTATCATAAATTCTTCCTCCCTCGAGGCGCCTTCTCCTTGAATACATGTTGGACGATTTTCTGCTCAATGTCCGCGAAATTGGCAAGATTAACACCGTAACGCAATGCACTGCGAACAATAAAAGCCCTCAATATATGGTCGGGTACTGGAAGTTGATACATCGTTTTCCAGCACCTAACTATAAGCGGTCGCGTCAAAAAAGACAATACGCCCCACCGTAAACATACAAACCCGATCAGCCCCACAGCCACAGCCTGGTATTGACCGTCCATGGCTAGTATGGACATTGTTGCAGCATAAAGTATCGCCTGCATCAACACCGCATCCAACACCCTCAAAAAAGGCGATATCCCACGATTCACAAGTGCCGGCGCGAATATCTGCCACACTGAAAAAAAAATCAGTACAACGACAGCGACCTGCAACGGAGTATAGTAGACTAAACCCAATGCAAGCAGCCATGCGGACAATGTGTGCGGGGATCGAATCCACGTATCGGACCGCGCCAGATGTACTTCAATAGGCTCGCGTTCAAAAACTTCAGCCGCGTACTCGTTGAGGAGGGCGACAGTGGTTCTGTACCAAACACCGGACTCAGTGAGGATACCCTGCGGGGTATCCCGGTAAATAACCGTGTTTTTCGGCCACAGTGGCCACGCCATGTACGCAGTTGCTCGAGAACCTGCGAACTTCAACCCCAACAGTAGACCGTTGTTGCCCTACAAAAGCGAAAATCACTGCGATCCAATGTTAATGAAATATTGAAGTCGCTCGGGAGAGATCGTCACCTGGCGCAACATCAAATCAGGTGGATATTGGGCAATTGGTTTGACATGCCCGGTTGTATCAGCAAATATCTGATCGTACGATACTGTGGCCTGAATGAACTGGGATTGCTCTGCCTCGGAGAATTTCGACAGCGGTACCTGATAAGTGATCGTCACAAACTCTGGATCAAGCTGGACCGTATTGTTCCCGTCAAGGAGGCCTTCAATCCTAACTCTTATATGCTCCTTTTGACCCTCAGTATACTGTGATGCAAGTTGTGTGACTGTCGTATTCCTGATGGACAGGTCTACCAGACCAGCCAATGAATCAAGCAGGTTTACCGAATAATGTACCGTATCGCTGACGCCCTCAACTATGTCTGAGTCTGTTGGCCATGCTATAAGTTGACTTACAACAGATGCTGGGCCAAGAACACGGACAGTGTCGGGATCAATTTTTACTCCCCCCGTCAGGAAGTACGGTGACTCGGGTACAAACATAACGCGTGACTCAATGGGGAGTACGCGATCCATTTTTGCCTCCTTTTGCAGGGGTATGCGCTCTGGTACAATGCTTTCTATTGTTATCTCTTCCGGTAGCCGAAGCAGTAATTGTGTTTCCAGTTCAGGTACCGTCGCATCAAAGGTAATTGGGTTGCTCCAGTAACGCGCCTGGAAACGCTCTACCAACAGACTCCTGCCTGGACCGTGCAGGGTCGTGCGAATGATCTTGGGTAAAGGTTGCGCCAATGCCGAATCTGCATCGAGCCCCTCAACACACGAAGAAGAGTATGCCTGTTGCTGTGAAGCACAGGTTGCATATTCAACAGATATGTAATAGTTCTCTGACAGACTGAGCAGAAGCCATATGATAATGGAAGCTATCAGGCTGAAAAAAAGCGCCCGCCGCCGAACTCCTGACGGCCTCGTGGACTCGTCAAGAGTTGATGGATCCTCGAAAATTGCTCCTCGGACCCTGAGCCATAACCGTTGTAATACACCCGGCATCTAACGGTCACTGCTGAACTGATTGGATGTGCGTTACCCCAAAAAACATGTCACTGGATCATATTAGCGATTTGAATCGATTTTATCCGCCATATTACAATACATCTCTACCAAAGAACGCACAGAGTGGTCCCAATTATAACGTTCCAGTACAGCCTTGTGACCACTAGAGGCCATCTGCTTGCGGCGAGTAGGATTCTTGTAAAGTTCAATCAGACACGAAGCAAATGCCTCGTGATCCCCATAAGGTACCACTGCTCCGCAATCCGTGGCTTCTACCATTTGTTGCATATGAGTGCAGTTGGTCGCAATGAGTGGACGTTGCAGGTACATGTAATGAAATAGCTTATGTGCCGCCGCCATGTCTGTATGCTCGCATTTGACCAAGGGGATCAGACAAACATCACTGGCCAGAATGTAGCTCTTGATTTCCTCCTGAGGCCGCCAACCCTCAAACACCACATGATCAGCAATTCCAAGTAATTCTGCTTGCAGTTCCAATTCCGGTCGAATGCGACCGTCCCCAACAATGACTAGTCGTGCCGGACAATGTTTTAGGACCAGCGGCATGGTATCCAGAAGAAAACCTAGACCACGATGCAAATTAATGGTGCCGGTATAAACCAGCGTGTACGCAGACTTATGTGTTTCAATAATATCTTCTTTTACAGGGTACCGATCAAAGGCCTCAGTATTGATCGTATTGGGTAACAGGGTTACTTTCTTTTCGGGGCAGCCTAATCCAACGTAGCGGTTCCGCATCGTCTCGGTGATTACAATAACATGCTTGGCGTTATTGGTCCATTTTTTCTCCAGTGCTTTCCATCTACGAAGACTGATGAACAGCTTCTCTGGAAACCGGGTACTCCATGCATACCGTGTCAGAACTGAAACCCATACTTCGTGTAGGTCCGCCACCACCGGGATGCCCATGCGTTTGCCCGCCCTCAGTGCGCCACCGCACATGTACAGGTCGTGTGCATGAATGACATCAAAGCTGTATTGCTTTCGCAGTTGTTGGATTTGCCGCGCGATGTACCAGGACAGGAATGGAATCGTACCGGCAAGCCCTCGCATCCAGTTGCTGATTTTTGGAGGTACATGCCTACGAACGATGGTGAATCCCTGATAGTCTTCAATTGGAGCTCTGGCATCAGGAGCAAGGACCAGTAGTATGACTTCAAACCCCGCCTTCGCCAAGGCACTTGCTTCATTCTCAACACGGATATCCGGGGGAAACGGCTGATCCAGAATCATGAGAATCCGATATGCCTTCTTTGATTCAGGCTTGCTGTGTTCAGGTACTGCTCTCATATGAACCAACCAATGCTTCTCTTAGGGTTCGATCACGGATGCTGTGGGAGAGAGGTCAAGGCGGCCGCCTTGGAACCGATAATGCATACCATCTGCTATCCCTATTTAGTAGTTAATCAACAGCATCCGCCCTAGCACGGCTCCCAGGGAAGCAACCCAAGACAGAGGCGCCTACTCAGATTATGGCCGCCAATTACCCTCTAGCCCTCCGAAAATACCCATAACCACCAAACCCGAGAAGGATTAATGTAAATCCGTAAACGAAAATCGTGGAAATCGCGCTGATTCTTTTACCCCAGATTTGGCTCGCGGGATCAAAGTTCATTTCGAGGGTATGTCTTCCGGCAGGAATGGCGACCGCACGCAATAGGTAGTTCGCTCTATGTATAGGTACACTTTCTCCGTTAAGCATAGCTGTCCAGCCTGCCGGGTAATAGACTTCACTGATAACCAGCAGGCGCGGCGCGTCTGTTTCCACTTCATAGGTGATTCGTCGAGGACTATGATTGAGTGTATTAACGATTGCGGTACTGGACGAATCAATGGGAGTCACTGCTACTTCAATCGGTGCGGGCAGTATAGCGGTCAGCGCGGGATCGAAATCAAGCTCCTGAATGCGATACATCGCTTCGCTTGGATCTTCAATGATCTCTGTTTGCCCGACAAGGTAGGCCCGTGGAAGCACATCTAGATTTTCGTAGACGCTGAAACCGGATTCTGAACCATAATACACACTTGAGGTCCCACTGACGGGCGCCTGTGATAGGATGTATCGAACATTCATCATGTCGAGGGCATTCTCGTTCGGCGTAGAGGTATTAGGATCCATAAGAATATTATCCAGGAAATCCTGATATAAACGCAATTTCACTGCGCTATAGCCTCCCAGAGACTCGTGATGGAATGATGGACGCCCCAACCCAGTCTGATCCAGACTTTCGAGTGACAATACACGGAACTTCCCCTCCTGTTCAAGTACGTACTCATCTACATCGTACGTTGTTATGCGTTGAACAGGATTCTTTGAGATACTGAGATGCTCGGTATCTAGGTATCTGCGTGCTACACCCCCTAAATCAAGAACTACTAAAAGCACCAGGAGCCCCTGAAATACCCAATTTGACAATTTTCCGCGACGGACAGCTACTAATGCTATGCTTGTCAGGACTACGAAAAGCAATGAGCGCCTCACATCTGCCATAAAAGCATCTTCACGTGGAACTACAAGTTGTTCGGACAGAAGCTGCTCGGCAGCCGCAACCACCTGAGGATCCGTTGGACTTCGCTGCGCGGATTGAGCCACATATGTTATCACCTGCTGACGCTCTCCCTCACGCTGGAAATCAAATAGCGACCCCCCGGTTGTAAGCAGGAGAATTAGTATGCCACCCGTCACACCAAATACGATATAAATGGCTTGCCATTTTGTGCGTTCGGCTGCGACAGATACTTCACGCCGTACGATGTAGGAGAGCCCAAGAGCTGAAAGAACCGCCAGCACCAAAACAACTGCAATCAGCCAAGTTTCGGGGACTCGGAAAGCGTCGTACAGAGGGAAGTAATTGAACATTGCACGATTTAACACTCCGAAGTGGTGCCCGAGAGAGAATAGTATCATCAGACCACCGGCAATACCCAGCGATATTGCAAGGCGTGAACGGATCCGCCATGCGGCCAGGATACCAAGGAGCAAGGCTATACTGCCTGCATAATGGGGGCCACCCGTAAACGGTTTGGTCCCCCAATAATATGTGGCTGAGCCTCCTCCATAAGCATCGGCCACTAGTAACGTTAAGAGTTCCCCCGGACTTTGACTCCATCGCATAGCATAGTCCCAAGTCAATCCGCCTGCTTCCCCACCAGAGGACATGCCCCTTATGCTGTATTCCTTATACTCGATCGTGGGCCAGTAATGCTCAGCCACCATGAAGAGCGCAAGCACTGACCCCATAGCCAGTAATCCTGTCGACTTCAGAAACGCAGGCAGTTTCTTTTGCCGCCATGCCTCTATGGCGAGCACAATCCACCAGACAACAGCTATGAAGGTGACGTAGTACGTAATCTGTACGTGCCCCGCACGCAGGTTCGCCGCCAATGCAGCAGCAAACAACAAGCCGGCCATCAGGTTTGGTTTTCGCATTCCATAGATAAACGCCAGAAGTAGCCAGGGAGCAAAGGCCAGCGCGACGAACTTGGTATTATGTCCGGCCACGAGAATGATGGGTAAATAGGTCGTCATTCCGTACACACAGGCTGCTAACAGTGAACTTAGCGTATCACGGATCAGGTACCAGACAAGCATGTACGTCCCCAACAGCATGAAAATCACATGCGAGAATGGCCAAGATATTCGCCGGATCGCACGGGGGATTTCGTCGATTTGGGGGACTAGTGCGGGCGGAGAAACATTATACCCCGGCATACCTGCAAACAGGTTGGCGGCCCACAGCGGTTCTTCGCCGGTTTCCTGACGGTACTCAATCATGCTTTGGGCGGCGGCCCTCCACTGAATAATATCGCCTCCAACCAGGCTCTTGCCACTGAAAAGGGTTGGCCAGCAGAAATACAAGGCAACTATCAGCAACGCGACCGCACAGATGGAGTGCTGGAAAAGAGGGGGCTGCATCGCCCACCATGACCGTGGGCCCTGGGGATAAGGCGTCGCTTTTAATCTGGCCATAGACGGACGCTATCCAATGACCTTTGGTACTTTGAAATAGTCTCCATCCGTATCCGGCGCATTCCTGAGGGCGTCTTCTTGACTGATACGCTTTTTGACGGAGTCCGTGCGCACGACATGCGCAAGATCCAGCACATGCGTCATGGGTTCAACTTCCGAAGTATCCAACTCGTTGAGCATATCCATATAGTCGAGTATGCGACTCATGTCCTCAGCCAGAGTCTCCTCTTCGGCCTCCGTGAACTCCAGCCGAGCCAACTTGGCAATATGACGAACCTCCTCCCTTGATATAGCCATCGACCGTGCGTTAAGAACCACAAGCGTACGGTAGCCCCCGCTCCCTGTTCCAAAATACACCATAAGCCGTAGGGTAAGCACCGCACAAGGAGACAAGGAGGAACAGGAGAAACTTTCTCTGCACATCCGCTCTTTATTGGCAACCGATAAGAACTACCGGGAGCGCTGAAATGGCTCTAACTAGTCGCAGGGCAAGACCTTGAACATTGCTGTATGTACTCAACCAATGCTATGAATACGGGCCAAAATCATGTATCATTTTCGATGCGCGCTCAACGCGGTTACGAAATCGCGCTGTGCAACACGGTCCTTATGCTTTGGTGATGTGGGAATGCCCCAGGACTACATACGTGTGCAGCACGCGCTCGTATCACCATCCTTGGCCTCCTTCGTATTCGTCCGTCTAAGACCACGAACCCATTACGCTGCGCAGCAATTCCCGTGTTATCTTTGTGAATACTGATTCGGCCCCTCCTATTGAGATATTTCGTTTCTATGCAGAATCTCAAATTGCTGCTGTTACTGTCCGTGGCGCTGTTGCTAGCTGTGCCCTCAAATGCACAACGCATTACGGGAGTGATGAAGCTTGGCATGACACAAACCACATTTTCCGGTGACCTCGCCTCCGGCCCGACCACATGGGAGAATGTTGCGGGTCTCGTAGGAGGTGGCGCTGCTGAACTAAGAATTGTTAGAGGGCTCAGTGCAGTAGGTGAGGTGCTCTACTATCGGATGGGCGCAAAAACCCGCGTGCAGTACAATGACTTCCCGGGGATACTCACCAGCAGATCATCTTATCTCACATTTCCGATCCTGGGACAATTCCGATTTGAATCTTCGGGAACTGTCAGACCGCGGATTTTCCTCGGAGGAGCGGCATTGTATGCCTTGGAATCGGTAATCATTGCGGAGTCTACCACAGATGGGCAAATCTTTGTTGAAGAAGACGATTCAATTGAGACATTTGATTATGGCCTCATGTTCGGGGCAGGCCTGGATCTATATCTGGCTAGTCAGCGCTTCACGATTGAGGCCCGATCTTTTCGAGGCCGTAACGATGTGACTAAGCCACATTCCGAAACGGGCGACTCCGTACTAACTAACCAGGGCTGGGCAATCATGCTTGGCGTGCTTTTCTAGCCGGAACCTTCTTTCGCTCGGTCTACTGTGCATCCTGACTGAATTCTGGACTTCAAGCCGTTGCAGGCATTGAGGCTTTGCAGAACTGAAGCAGAACCCGAACTAATTCCCCCCGGCAGCAGTTCATTTAACCCCCCAAAGCCCCACATCTTGGGAAACATCGTATCCTAGGGAGGCTATAAGGGAGGCAGTCAAATTGGTTGCCATTCTCGTAGGCAATAACCAAACGGTGAAACCCGTTGGCTGAAGCATCTCCTGCCCCACTCACTCACTACATCCAACATGCCTCGTACTACTGTACCCTCCGCACTCTGCGCTCTTGCATTGACCATCGCGCTGCTTAGCACTGGCTGCGGATCAACAGACTCTGATTCTGTCGATGCCTGGTCCGGCACCATTGATACGCTTGCTTCCGGCGAAATCATAGTCCGAAATACCGGCGGGCCAGTTTGGTCGACAGAAGAAGCTTGGCAGATCGTAGAAGAAGTCAGGATCGGAAGGGACACGGGCGATGATGCGCTTCTGTTAGGAAGCATTCGGTCTTTTGATGTAGATGCGCAGGGATGGATCTATGCACTCGATGGCCAAACTCAAGCGATCCATGTCTTTGGCGCAGACGGCATTTTGGTCCACACGGTCGGGGGCGAAGGCACTGGACCGGGAGAATTTGAACTAGCACACGCGCTTGATCTGAGCGCAAACGGCCAGATCTGGGTCATGGAAATGCAGAGGGGGCGGCTCACTTTCCTGGACGCAACCGGAAACTACCTGAACGGGACACGTATCGGTAGCACGGGCTGGAGTTACTTTCCCTATCCGGGCGGTATGGATCCCCTTGGCCGTTACAACGCCGCGGTGGTAGTTGAAGTAATGGACGATTACGATCTTGCACTGGCCCGCTTTGATCAAGATTTCGTTCCGCTTGATACGATACCGATTCCCGAGAGCACTGAGCCCTATGAGCAATTCGAATTGATTACTGATGGTGGTCGCATGATGGCGACGAGCATTCCGTTTCGGGGATCTTTGGAATGGCGATTTTCCCCAAACGGCCATTTCTGGACGCTTCTTACCGACAAGTATGAACTGGCCGAAATTACAGCCACTGGGACCACGCTTCGAAGGGTCACACTTGACCATGATCCGATTCCCGTGACACCCGCGGACTTGGAGGAAGTCCGTGAGAACCTAAGTTGGTTTACTCGTCGGGGAGGGAAGATAGACTGGTCAAAGATCCCGGATACGAAGCCTGTCACGTCTTCCTTTTTTTGTGACGACGAAGGCAATCTTTGGGTAATGCGACTAACCGGGTCCGCCGAAGATGAGGGACATCTCTTTGATCTGTTTGATGTCGATGGGCGGTTTCTGGGAGCAATTCGGTTTCCGTTCTCATTAGAATCAAATCCTGAACCGATCGTGCGGAACGGATTGCTCTACGGCATCACCACGGATGAACTTGGTGCCGAAAACATTGTCAGTGCACAAATCTTGAAACCGTAGTGCCCTGATTCGAAGACATTGATTGGACGTCGCGCGAACGGTAGCGGTGTGTCGCTAAATCGCAGTATATCTCCAATATGCCCACAGTTCAGGATTAGTTTTCGTTTCCACTGAATTCGCGATCCAACGGCAATCCGTCAAGCTGTTGCAATACATCGTGGACTTCATCCAATACTGATGCGACGTAGACTTCCATCGCGTCTGATTCATTCATTTTAGGGAAAGAATACCCCTTGTGAGAAATATCATCGCTCTCTACACGCAAATAACTGTCCCCCCTTTTCCCAAGCGATAGTATGGCAGAGATATTTTGCCGTAACCATATCGGGCGCGCAAATACTGCGTGCAGACTTGCTCCTGTGCCCACAGCAACCAGTATAGACCGTCTTGGGAATGAACGATGTGCACTTCCAAGAGCGTACTTGCGAGCGAGCTCCAGGAGAATTGCCGCAGGAATCCAGTGAGAGCTATTTGCCTTGGAAAACATCTCTATGGTACTGGGATCTATTACGACGACGATCAGCTCGGACGCATAATGCGGGTCTTGCCCGGCGATGAATCCTAGCGCGTTCAAGGTGGCCCCATACGTTCGCGTCCGAACCTCAACATCTACCGCTTTGGGGAGCGTATACTGCGCGTCCGATGAGAGCTCTGCAATACTGTCTGCGTCCAGTCCTGCTACGTTTGACAGGGCTTCTGTCGTCACTTGAAGAAGTAGCACACTGGTACTATCTGCGGTTGTTAATCGTCTATGTACATCACCCACTGCTATGATGGCGTGCGCCCCACGATCCAAAAGTGTACCGATGCGGTCTGATGTTAGCCTCGCCTGCGGTACTACCACTGCCATTCCCTCACGAAGCACACGTTTTTCAGCAGAAACGAGCGTCGTTGCAGTGTAGTCGCCTGATGCAGATCGAGGCTCCGCCCAAAACAATTTGCCCGAATTCTTCACATCACCAAAAGACACTCCGTAGATCACGCGGCTAGGCTCCTGTAATGTGATCGTAAAAGAGTCCCCGAATGCAGGCTGCAACCCCGCCATTTGAGCCGTCAAATAATCTCCAACATCTTCTGGAATACCGGATTCCCCCAGCAGCGCTAACTGACGGGCATCTTCAATCACATTTATCGGTTGCCACGATGGAGCTTCCGGTGACCCTACCGGGGGAACTTCCACATTGTTCAGCGAAAGACAACCCGCAATAAATAGAACAAATGCAATGTAGCCGCACCTTTTTTCTCGGTGACATCCTCCCGCAAGTGCGTTCATGGCTGCATTACCGATTCAATAGCATCCAACAGCTGGTCCCAACCCAAGGACTGTTTTTGCCGCCGAACCCCTGCTATCAGACTTGCCCGCATATCATCCACAAAATACCTCACGATGGCGCTGGCCAATGCGGCAGCATCGCCCGGAGGCACAATGAGTCCGGCTTCCTCGTGGGGTACGATTTCGGCAAGCCCGCCAACATCCGTAGTAATAATCGGAACTTCAAACTGATATGCAACTTGCGCAACGCCACTCTGGGTTGCAGACAAGTAAGGCTGAACAACAACATCAGCAGCAGCAAAGTAATCAGCTACCTCATCTTTGGGGATATACTGGTTGAGCAGCTTTACGTGATTCTGCAGACCAAGTGATTCCACTTTCTTTTGGTAAGGTTCTTCATCGTCATAGAATTCTCCAGCGACTAACAGGCGGACGTCCGGCAGTGCATCTCGAACTGTCGGCATGCTCTCCAAGAGCACATGCAGGCCCTTGTACCTACGCACAAAACCAAAGAATAGGATCACGGGT
Organism: Bacteroidota bacterium; assembly: GCA_028875125.1. GTDB lineage: Bacteria > Bacteroidota > Rhodothermia > Rhodothermales > Bin80 > Bin80. Next base: position 38,675 of record JAPPGC010000083.1, read on the forward strand.
AAATCCTTGGCCAGTCCCATTTTTTTGCGTGCCAGGGCACGGTCTGAGGGCTTGCCGAAGCTATCATACACCGGGTGTGGTGCGAGGGCACGTGGGCAACTAACCCCCAACTGATCAAGGTCTCTACCCACTGCTGAGGACATTGCAACGCATCCTCGCATCGCACTGAAACAATATCGACCCAACACCACGTCACCCGGCCTCCGCTCGTGTGGTAGCGCATTATCAACAACAACCAGTGATTGGATATTTTTTCGTGCAAGAATCCGTGCCATGGTACCGAATACGGGGGCAAAAAATGGATGCCAATAGCGAAAAATGACCACCTCAGCCCCCAGCTCCTGGATGCGTCCAGCTGTTCTCCACCAGGAAAATGGATTGATGGTATCAATCAACCGCTCCGCCTCCACTGCGCGCTCTACTGTAGTTCCAGTTTCGTATTGCGTCCGACCTGGAAACAAAAGGGCCGGATACTGGCGCGTAAAAGTAATCGCATGAACCTTATGTCCGCGTTCCAAAAGGCATGCGGCCATGGTTTCAGACAGATGTGCTATACCTCCACGATAAGGGTACATCGGTCCAACCAGTACAATTCGACGGCTATCAGCCATTACCTGCCTTTCCTGACAGTGAAAGTTTAGAAATTATATCAAAACTGGTTCTTCGTGATCCGTGGACGAGCCCGCCTCTTACGAGGGTCCGGGTTTCGTGCAGTTCCAATACCGTCAAGGCTTCCCGTGTTGCTACTCTTTCCATCTTGTATACATACCAGGATCAATACCCCGGCTGAAATTGCCCCGTGCGCTTGTCGTTCTCTTCCCGTACAATCAACGGTCTTCCCTACTACCCGGAGAGTCGGCGCCTACATTGACCGTTCAGGCCTGCCAACCTTCACTACGTGTTCTGGCAAGCATAGTCGCTGATTTGCCTATGCGAGCCTTTTACTAAAGTGTATGGATCCGTATCGTAATACTCCTTAATCGCGCTGCTCGTTACTATACTAGAACGGTTGTTGTTGGATGAGTTTAGTCCTTAGAAGAATACGCGTTTTTCCACGGCACACCGAGAACATCAGATCTGCTGCCGTATTCCTGGTATAGTAGGACGCTCCATCCCAAGGAAGGGAGAGTTCATGATGCGC
>JAPPGC010000080.1 GCA_028875125.1 Bacteroidota bacterium
AGAGGTACCCGGTGTGGGATCGCATACGATCAAATTCGCCGTGGTGAAAAAACGCGTTCAACTGAATGTGTACTAGACTCGACGATGTGACAACTTCAATAGCGCAGAATACATGGCGAAACATGAAAACTTATCTGCGTATCGCCCAAGGCACTGGCTGCTCTTGATTGGGGGCTCTAGTTTCTTTTCAACCTGGTCTTTGGTTGATGATTCTTAGTAACTTGATCTTTGACCCATAGCAACCTTATTTTTCAGTTCATCTATCTGGGGCCTGCCTGGACTCGGCTTGCTGCTTGCTCATCCAAATAAAGACGACAAATATGAGCAATCACAAACGCTTACTTTCGCTGATCTTGCTGGTGGTACTGGGGCTTGGTTCAGTATTCGAGACGCGTGCACAGGTTGGAACGTGCACTTCGCCGCTGGGTGAGTCCTACCTGGACATCAACAATGTCCGGGCTCGTATTTTTAACAACGGTAATCTGTTCTGGCGTGGGAGTCCACACGTCTATAATGTACCGAAGGGCGGGGGAGTGCAGGCTATCTTCAACAGTGGTATGTGGATTGGCGGTAAAGTGGATGGACAGTTGCGTGTAGCGGCAGCACGTTACGGCAACTACCAGTTCTGGGCCGGTCCGTTGGATGATTACGGCGCGCCTCCTGCTGACTGCGCCGATTTCGATCGACTCTACAAGGTTAGCATTGATGACATTCAGGATTACGAAGCCACTGGAGTTATTACACCGGACTTACGCGATTGGCCTACGGGTTTAGGGGCACCCACCTATGCTCCTCCCGGCAACGGGGTTGATGACGATGGAGATGGAGAGACTGATGAGGCAGGAGAAACGATTTTCGTTTTGAGTCAGCCTCTTGCGCAACGGGTAGATCGTGTGATTGACCTCGCTGGCGGAGAGCGGCCAGCCATTCTCGGGGATCAGTCGATCTGGTGGGTCATGAATGACCGCGGGGATGAGCACAACGGAGCATCTTCGCCGCCGATTGGTCTGGAAGTGCACGCCACGGCATTTGCGTTCAGGACCGCAGGAGACATTGGTAATGCCACATTCTACAAGTACGATTTTCACTACAGGGGGAATTGGCCCTTTACCGATGTCCACATAGCAATTTTCTCCGATCCCGATCTGGGGTACTTTGGGGATGACTGGGTAGGTTCCGATACCTCTTTGGGAGTTGGCTATGTTTGGAATTCGGACAACGAAGATGAGCATTTTGATGGTTACGGATCTCCTCCTCCGGCGGCTGGATACGACTTATTGCAGGGGCCGATCGTGCCATCGCCTGGTGATTCGGCCAAGGTGAGTACTGAGTGGGTTCAAGATTTCAAGAACCTTGAAATGACCTCGTTCTTAAACTATTATGACGGTCCCTGTGTGATTTGCAGCCCCATTACTGCCTTGGACCAGTATAACTATATGCGTGGTCGGTGGAAGGATGGCAGGTGTATCACGGAGGGGTGGTATGGTCGAGAATTCTCTGAAAACTGTACAGCATACATGTTCCCGGGAGATCCCGGTACCAGCGATGATACTTGTCAGTACTGGTCTGAGTGCAATTCAGACGGCGCTGGAACAAACATGGAGGCAGCAGACCGAACCTTTGCCATGGGAACGGGGCCGTTCACGATCGACCCAGGCGGCTTTCAGCAGATTGCTTTTGGATTAGTCTGGGCACGGGGCACAGACAATTTTGATTCAGTTCAGAAAATGAAGGGGGCAAGCGCAGTTGCCCAAGCGGCATACGACATTGATTTCCAGATTCCGGCACCACCGGCTCCTCCCGAGGTAACGGTTACTGTTGTGGATGGAGGTGCAATTCTGGAGTGGACCAACTCGCCTCAGTCTAACAATTTCCTCGAGTCTTATCAGATTGAAGACCCATTTGCCCCAGTGGCTAACAATATAGTCGAGTTCGAGGGGTATGAGGTGATTCAATATTCCAGCGCTCTGGATCAAGTGGGGGTAACTGTGGCGGTATATGACGTAATTAATGGAGTGACGCGCGTGATCGATGGAAACCAGTTGATTTGGGATGGATTAATCCAGGAGGAGCAGGTGGTTGTGGCGAACGGTACGGATCGTGGGGTCCAGAATTTCCATATAGCCTCGGGTTTAACGAATTACACCATCTATCATTTTGGTGTTCAAGCTTATGCCCAGAACCACGATAATCCTGGGCGTAAGATATCTCGGGGACCGGTTACCCGCGTATCGGTCACGCCAACCAAACCGATGCTGGAAATTGCGCCTGCAGCGATCGCCGCAGCTGAGGACTTCACATCTGCGGACTTTGTGGCAGCTAAGGATGGCATTGGAGATGGTTTTGTGAACGCGGACATTGTCAACCCGTCTGTAATCACGGAAGGCACGTATTCAGTCGAGTTCTTTGAGCATGAAGTTCCGGGCAAGGCTTTGAATTCGGCTACTGCGGAAGAAGAAGGGAATGTGGTTGATCCGATCAGTGCGGTGGAGGCCATTCAGAAAGTTGGCGATTTCGATGCGAGTGTGATTACATATAGTGTCAAGCGAGACGATGCTGTACTGTTTGATGGCAGATCCATTGACTATGCGGCTCCCCAGCGCGATAATGTGATGGTACTTGACGGGTTGTTGTGGACGATTCGCGGGCCGGATCCGGGATTCAAGGATTTTCAGGTTACAGCTAATGCAGGCGGACACGTAGATCCGCCGGCTTATGCCGCAATCACGTGGAACAACTTCCCCAATGCCCAGGGCATAGGCCTTAACCGGGCGAGACAGCAGACCAACGGGTCAATCTGGATGACCCATGCGGGCGGTGCTGCGCAGCCGTATACATCTTTCGTTGCCCGCAGCACGCGTAACGGTGGTAACGCTCCCTACATCGGGATTCGAGATTATGAGATGCGTTTCACGGAGCGTTGCGCAAATGGGATCAATGGCGTCGTTGAGCCGGGCGATTGTTTGGGTCTTCGTGCATTTAGCGATGGTTCGTTGATTGAGATTCCAATTGAGTTGTGGGATACCGGAGTCGCCACGCCGAATGACGCCAGTGATGATGTGCGCCTGGTCCCGATTATTTGCGACACAAGCACCTGTGGCGGGGGAACGGAGCATGGTGTATTTGACATCGGTGGCGATCATCCTGCTTCGGGTGGGGCGAACGATCCGTTTACGGATTGGGTCTACTGGTATCCACCTGCGGATCTAACCCCTGGTGAGGTCGGTCACGACAGGTTCTTTGCCGGAGAGATCGAGGTAGGGCATGAGATCATTGCGAGGTTGGTGCTTGTGGGATGGAATATTGGAACTGCTTCTCCATACACACCCGATATGCCTGAGTTGGGTACTGTGCTCAGGATCGTGACCTCCAAGCCTAACCAGCCCGGGGACGTGCATACGTTCAGCACCGAGGGTTATGCTGCAACGGAGTTTGATCTCGCAACGAAGCAACTCCGCCTGGAGGATATAGGAATTGTGCCGAAACCGTACAAGGGCGCGTCCGCCTACGAGGTGGGTCAATTCACGGATGAGGTACGCTTAACGAATCTGCCCGACGTGGCGACGATTCGTGTGTTTACGCTCAACGGTACGCTCATTAAGACGATCAATAAGCAATCGCCGGGTGTGGCAACCATTTCATGGAATTTGACGACGGATCATAATCTACCGATAGCGAGCGGAATGTATCTGATTCATATTGAGGTACCCGGTGTGGGTTCGCATACCATCAAATTCGGCGTGGTGAAAAAACGCGTTCAGCTGAACGTGTACTAGACTCGCCGTTGTGACAACTTCAATAGTGCAGAATACATGGCGAGTCATGAATCCTTACCTGCATATCGCCCAGGGCATTGGTTGCTCTTGATTGGGGGCTCTAGTTTCTTTTCAACCTGATCTTTGGTTGATTATTCTTTGTAACTTGATTCCTGACTTGACTCTGGTTAACCTGTTCAATCACTCCTGCTTCATCAAACCACTTGGTCGGGAGGTCGGGATTTCGAAGCTACTCTGACGTGTTGAATTGATTAATGGGATATATCCATTCAGTTTTTCTGACCGTATCAGCGCTAGCCTATTTGCTGCTATTGTTTGATTTAGGTGATTCTTCTGGAACGGTTCTGCAGGCGGCCAGGATCATTCTGATATTACTGGCCCTAGTATTACTGGGGTGCCTTGTACTTCGCGTTGGGCCTGAAGTCCAATCAAAAGTACTCAAGGCCGCTCAAATTATAGCAGTTATTATGTCCGCAGTATACTACTATTAGCTGTGGAGTGCCGGTTTTTTTGCCGGACTGGAAATCGAGATTGGCCTTTTCAGATGGCTTGTGCGCTTATTTGCTCCGATATCGGGGTATACGTTCCTCTCCCTTGCCGTCCGCACTTTAGACCGAATAGTCAAGACATTGAGTCAAGTGGGGCGGTTACGTGATTGAGACTGAGACGTTTGTCAGGCAGATCAGAAAAGCGACGCCTTCCCATGAGCAGATACTCCAATAGAATTTGCCCTCGATAAGAGGGGAGGGCCGTCGCCTCCGTTGGTTGGGAGTAGTTTGATCGCATGCGATGTGCATCCAGATACCCGCGAATAACTGCTCGTGTTCGCTTCCATTTTCCACCTAACAGCCACGCCATGGCCACGGAATGATCCAGTATGATTCGCTGGAAAAGTACTGCTTTAAATTGGCCTGGAGGAAGGTTCTTGTATAGCATCAGAAGGCTGTTGCGGATGTTGTAATAGAGCTTGCGCTCGTTCTCACGGGGCAGTGTCGCACCACCGATGTGATAAACTTTACTTTCTGGAACCACTCCAATCTCGTGACCCGCCCGGCGGAGTCGCCAACAGAGGTCAATTTCCTCCATATGGAGGCCAAAGGTCTCGTCAAGGAGCCCTATTGTGTCAAGTGCACTTCGGCGAAGTAACATAGCCGCACCGCTTGCCCAATCGGTACGTACGGGCACCTGTCGAAGTCAGGATTTGTCCCCGCAACGGCGAGCAACCTACACGCAAAAACTCAAGGAAGGAGGCGCCGTGCACACGCGAGTCACCTCCGAACCCGAGTTCTATCAGCGGGAGATCTATGAAGCATTAGACATAGATCCGATCCCTTTACCCACCGTATCCACAACCGTCTGAACAAAAACTCCAAGTTCCCGTAGTGCCCTAATGGATCCAAAACAGGCCAAAATCGGCCTGTGGCTGCACCAAAACCAGTTTTTATGTCAAAGTCGGGTTGGTGGAAGGAAACAACCATAAGGTATACGAAAAAGTGTTCAATTAGTGCAAGTTTAATTGAGCTGCGCAACCAATTACGCCAATTCGGGCAGTGCATCCGCTTGCAGTCGGCACATTTCAGCAAGGAAACTGGCCGCGCTCCGATAGGAGTGAATAGTGGGATCAAGCAATAACGCCTGCAGAAGGGTATGTCGGCTCTTGTCAGCATAGGCATCTACCAGCAACCGATTAATGGAACACTGGGTGCGCAGCAAGGCCAATACCGGTTCTGGAAGCTGTGGCATGTGCGCCGAATGCACGCCATCGGAGTCCACCCGGGCTGGAACTTCAACAATTGCGTCCTCGGGCAACCCCGGGACCGCTCCATGGTTGACGACATTGACCGCGTCCAGGGCTTGTGCATGGCCAGCGGCCATGCCTTCCATTATAGGGATGGCGAGCTCTCCGGATAGCACCAGAGGGTCAGCGTCCAGGCCTTTCGTTTCCTCACCTGCGCGGCCAGGGCTAAACAGGGCATGTTCGGTGGCTTTTTCGTGCAGGTTGTAAATCCATTTCGGCACCGGTCCGGTTTCCCATGGATGGCCGTCGACCGGGTCATAGTAAAACTGAAGCAGTGAGCTGCCCAGAAATTCTGCGGCCCATCGGATATACTCACCGATATGGTTGGTGCCTGGCGAGGGATAGAGCCCGAATACGCGCAGCAGGATGCGGCTCAAGGCCATTTCATCCCACTCGCCCAGGGGATGCGCCTTTCGCTCCCGCTTTCGCAACACGGGGTAAAGGTCCTCGCCGGTGGATCGCCGGGTAATGGACTGGAACCAGGTAATATGGTTCAGGCCGCTGGCCCGCGCATCAATATCATCTGCCGGAATATCCAACAGGCGGCTAAGCTGCTGTTTTCCATGAAACACGCCGTGGCACAGCCCAATCATTCGAACAGACGACAATCGCGTCAAGGCTTCACACAGTTTGGTTAGGGGATTGGTGTAATTGAGCAGCCAGGCATTCGGGCAGACACGCTCCATGGCCCGTGCAATTTTAAGCATTGGCGGCATGTTGCGCAGCGCATGGAACAGACCGCCCGGGCCGCCATTTTCTCCATAGATCTGGTTAAACCCGAACAAACGCGGGACATGAAAATCCTGCGCCCAATAGAAGTAGCGCTGGCGCTCAATCGCGACGACCACATAGTCTGCCCCATCCAACGCCTGGGCCAGGTCAGTTGACGCATGAATGGACATCTTGCGTCCAAGCCTTCGCGCGACGCTTTCCGCATAGGCTTCCATCGCTGGCAGACGCGCTGCACTGACATCCATCAGCATCAACTCAACCCCTAGCGCGCAGAGTGTGTCACTGAGGCAGACATCGCGGATCGTCGCCGGGCCAAACTCCCGGCTTCCCGCACCCACAAGTACTATTTTGACCATATCACCGCTGGAGCTTAGAAATAAGGGGCTTCCGTTTTCCAAGTGGGTAGGATGTCAGAATTAGGATGAACGAGTGTTAGTCGTAAAAGGTTTGGGATTGATTTCGTTGTTATTTTGGTTCTGTTTTTCGATTCAGTTCGAATTTCATCATCTATGGCTCTACGGATTGAAGATATCAATCATCTATTAGGGATTTCCCCTCCGTGGGAGGTCTCGGAGATCAAGCAAGATAAAGCGAAATTCACGGCGGAGATTCACGTGGTCTGTTCGGACCGTTCAGTTCTTCGGTGTCCAGACTGTGACAAAGTCTGTCCGGGTTACAATCATCGTCTTCGGAAGTGGCGTCACACGGGGATCTGCGACTATCGGACGCAAGTGGTGGCGCACGTTCCACGGATAACGTGTTCGGAGCATGGGATCAAGACTGTTTCGGTGCCCTGGACAGAAGCGCGCGTGCATTTTACGACGGCGTTTGAGGCGCGTGTAATCGAGTGGTTACAGGATGCCACCAGTATTTCGGCTGCGGCTTCACGGATGGGGGTGAGTTGGACGATGGTTGCCCATATCTGTGTGGATGAAACCTCCTCCAAAAAGGGGCACAACTACATTACGGTGGTCTCGAACCCGAAGACAGGCACGGTGCTCTATGTCGGCGAGGGTCGCACGATTGCGAGCTTGGAAGGCTATTATGATGGATGTTCGTCTGCGCAACTGGATGCTCTTGAAAGTGTGAGCGTGGATATGTGGCCCGCGTACATCTCAGCCACAAAAGCACGGGCTCCAGGCGCAGACGAAAAGATTGCATTTGACCGTTTTCATGTGGCCAAATACATTGGAACCGCCGTGGATGAAGTTCGCCGACAGGAGAACCGGGAATTACGTAAACAAGGCATTGAGGATCTTATCGGGACCAAGTATGATTGGCTGACCAATCGGAGGAACATGTCGGTTCGACAAAAGAAACGATTCCAGCAATTAAAGACCAGTTCGCTGAAAACGGCTCGGGCATGGGCCATCAAGGAACTGTCCCAGAAACTGTGGCTTTATGTCCGTCGCGCCTGGGCGCTCAAAGCCTGGAAGCGGTGGTTATCCTGGGCGATGCGTTGTCGGCTTGAACCCATGAAAAAGGCGGCCAAGACCATCAAGACGCACCTGTGGGGAATCCTTAATGCCATCATTCTAAAAGCCAGTAACGGTCCGGCGGAAAGCATCAACAGTCGCATCAAAGCCGTAAAAATTCGTGCCCGTGGATTCCGAAACAAACAGCGGTTTGCCAACGCCAGTTACTTCTATCTCGGAGGATTGGATCTCTACCCCGCAGGCTTACGAAAACAGGTCGCCCACTCTTAAAAGCGAAGAGCCAGAAATGTATGTAGCCATAAACGCCGGTCGAAGACTCTTGACTTTGGCCCTAGTACTATCCTGGTAAGGAAGTCTGGTTGCCCAACCTGCCATCTATCCGATTGAGCCCCAAACATACGTAAATGCGCTGACGGGCGGCAATTACATGTTTAACTATTACCTGCCGCCGCCTGGTTCAAGCTATCCGTGGTGGCCAGCCTGGCATCCCAGTGGGGAAAGAATTGCTTTCAGTATGCATGGCACGCTCTGGTCGCTGGACCTGGCTACGGGCGTGGCCCAAGAGCTCGTAAGCAGACCCGAGTATTTATCATCGCCCGCCTGGCATCCTGATGGCAAGCAGCTCGCGTTTATTGCCGACGATGGGGAAGCGATTAATCTGTATTTGCTGGATCAGTCTGATAGTACAGTGATGGCCCTGACCGAAGGGCGGCATTTGAATCTGGACCCTGCATGGAGCCCGGATGGCACGCAGTTGGCCTATGTGTCCACAGCGCCCAACGGCTATTTCAATGTGAAAATTCGCACTTTTTCGGACGGATCAGAAATTTCCGTGACCAACGACAATTCCTTTGGGCGACCCAGGTTGTATTTCGGCGAATATGACTTGCACATCCAGCCGGCGTGGCATTCTGGCGCGGACAGCCTGCTCATTTTATCCAATCATGGCATTGCGCTGGGATCCGGCGGCGTGTTTGCGATTCCTGCCACTTCGGATGCCATGAATCACGCACGACTGGTGCACAAGGAGGAAACGCTGTATCGCACGCGGGCCGATATATCTCCAGATGGTACCCGCTTTGTGTACAGTTCTCATTTGGGCGGACAATTCAACAATCTCTTCGTACTTCCGGTACTGGGCGGGGAGCCGTATAAACTAACCTTTGGCACCTGGGACAGCTTCCACCCCCGCTTTTCTCCCGACGGTCACCAAATCGTCTATCTGTCGAATCAACATGGCTTGCCGAAGCTGCGTATGCTAGAGACTTTCGGCGGCAAAGATGAGGAAATCACCATCGAATCATGGCAGTGGATCGGTGATGTAGGCCAGGTACATGTTACGGTGGTAGATGATGCCACCGGTCGCGTGTTGCCAGCCCGCATTTACACCTGGGCCAGCGATGGTAAGACCTACACGCCGCCTGACACTTACCAGCGGCAGGGTCGGATGACGGAACATTTCTTTCATACTGATGGAAGCTACACGCAAATAGTTCCAGCCGGACCCTACACGGTTGAGGCCGTTCACGGGTTTGAGTATCATCCTGCTGCGGTCACGGTAGAGGTCATGCCGGAAGAATTGACGGAAGTAACCTTGCGACTGCGTCGCATGGCAGACCTCAAATCACACCACTGGTATAGTGGCGACAACCATGTCCACATGAACTATGCCGGCAATCTCCGGAACACCCCGGAGAATCTCGTGGCTATGGCACGGGCGGAAGATCTGGATGTAATCGGAGAGCTCATTGCCAACAAGGACAATCGCATTCTGGACTATCAGTACTTCACGGGCAGGCCGCATCCACTTACGGACTCAAGCATCGTGCTGTACTTCAATGAGGAGTACCGTCCTCCGTTCTATGGCCACGTTTCCTTCATCAATCTAACCGAGCATCTGATATCTCCGTTCACCACCGGATACGAAGGAACAGCAATCGAAAGTCTGTATCCCAGTAACACGCAGATGTTTAGGCTGGCCCGAGAGCAGGGAGCCCTTAATGCCTATGTCCATCCCTATTGGGGTAACGAGGATCCGCTGGACACGAACCTGGGCGTGGCCAAGGCTTTCCCGGTGGATTTGGCCCTGGGCGTGTTGGACTATCATGAATTGGTTTCGGGAGCGGGTTGGGCCGCCTACCACGTCTGGCATCAGGCACTCAGAAATGGATTCAATCTCCCCGCTGTGGGAGGGGAGGACGCCATCAGCAGCCTGCATCGCACCGCGATTATTGGCCAGGTACGCGCCTATGCCTACATGCCGAACGGATTAAGCTGGGATGCTTGGCTGCATGCGATTCGGTCTGGTGACATGTTCGTCACCAACGGCCCCTTGCTTGACCTTGAAGTTGACGGGATATCTATGGGAGACACATTGCAATTGGATGCGAGTGTCCAGTCGGTAACGGTCTCCGGACAAGTCCAGTCTATTGTCCCGCTGGATCAGATTGAGTTGGTCGCAGGAGGGCATGTAGTCAGTCTGGGGCCTGTATCGTCAAATGCTGACGGTACGCAGTTCACGTTCAGTCAGAAGGTAAACATTGAGTCCAGTACCTGGCTTACCCTGCAGGCCGCCTCGGCGTCACCCATACATCCGATTGATGACAGATTCGTCCAGGCAACCACCAATCCCGTATGGATTCTAAAAGAGGGTAAGCCGGTACGGTCGTCAAGTGCTGCCGAGTACTTCATCCGCTGGATTGACAAATTGTCGGTTATGGCCAACGACCATCCAGGCTGGCGTTCTGAAGCCGAGCGCTTGCATGTCCTTGGCGAATTTGCCGAGGCCCGCCGCGTTTACGAATCCCGTCTACAAGAGGCCCTTGAATTGGGCCGCTAAGTTACAGTGACAACAGATTGGCAAACAGGCGATACGCCCCGGCAACCGCATAGGGCAGCTGGCGGTGGAACGCGAGTGCACAATATGTATAGTGTCCCTGGCCGTATTCCGCCGTTAGAAATGCGCCCCTTTGCGGATCCTGACCGGTGTCATGGGTTTCGATGAGTGCCGAATAGGCCTCATCCCATTCCGTAAAGAATTTGGATCCGCGCTGCTCCACCCAACCGTCAAAATCGGCCGCTGTAATGGCATTGGGGACCGTGATAACAGGATGGTCTGGGGCGAGAATCGTAACGGGTGCGTCCTTCTCGGATACCTCCTCGGCATCCCGAGGCAACCGGGCTGAAATCGGTGCCATCTGCTCTGGCACAAATTCCTATGTCTGATACAATACAATCAGGTTGCCACCTGCATGGGCATAGTCCATAAGCCTCCGGTTGTAGGTAAGCAAGTCCTGCCGCACTGCATAGGCCCGTGTTCCGACCATAATCACATCATAGGAATCCAAATCACCGCTGGCCAAGTCCGCTTCCTGAAGCAAAGTAACATGAGCACCCAATTGCTCAATTCCCGAGGGAACCTCATCGCCGACACCCATGACGTAGCCCACATTCAAACCCGCGGCAACTTCCACATTGAGTCCACTGACCAAAGTAGTGGCATCGCGGAACAGGTAGCGTGTTTCCATATCTCTATTACGGATAACCTGGTAGCCCCCACTGATACGGGCGTCGCCGATCTGGGCAATGGCGCGGACTTCATATTCCTCGCCCGCTTGCAATGTTGGCACAGCTACATCAAAGGAAAACGTATGACGTTCTCCCGCTTGTGCGAAGGACAAGTCGTAACCGGCCGGATCGGCCGTCCATCCCTCGGGAAGGCCGAGCTGCAACAGGCCCTGCGTGCCACCGGCAACATTGTTAATGACCTCAGTATCCACTGTAAAAAGACTGCCGCCTTCCTGGGGGATAACGATTCGCTGCGCAGGTACCACATTGACGGCCACCGCTGGCATAACCTGAAGTTTTCTCATGACAAACCCATAGGGCAGGTCTGCTTCACGGGTTTTCACGTCCCGCATCAGCATAACAGGCACGCCCAGGACCTCCATCGTAGCGGTTACGCGTAAGCTGGCGGGTCGGGTAGGCCGATGAATCCACATGGGCTCACGCCACTGGAAGTGGTTTTCCTTGACACTTGACCGAAAGAAGTAGGGACGGGCATAGGGAACATTCTCCGGAACGGTAGCGGTAAACATCACTTGGTGATAGGGTGCTGATTGCCGGGTGTCCGACTCAATCTGCCAATCGTCTGCGGTCAATCCCGACGGATCGTCAATGGCCAGCATCACACCGTCAGCCTCGATTGCCGACGGATTATACAAGCGTGCATGCACCTCAAAGGTCTGGCCACGGACGACTGGCCCCATTGTGCTGGGTGCTTGCCAGAAGCTTACCGCCGCCGGCGTGCCTGGCGGCTGTGCTGTCGCAGTAAGGGTAATGCCCATCGCCGTGGTTATGGCATGCTGGAATTGCTGCTCCTTAATTCGCAGCATAAAGGCGGTTTCTGAGTCGGATGGGAGCAAGTTCAGCAGTGCCCTGATCTGATCAAGGCCAGCGATTAGGTGGCCAACGACTGCTGCCGGACTACTCGGCTTGAGCGCCGTCATGGCCTCATGCACATGCATGGCTATTCCTGCCAAAAGGTCTGTTGCGCCCGCTGGGGGCATTTCGCCCGTCAGTTCAAATAAGCCTCCCAGCGAGACGTCCAGTCCATCAAAGATACCTTCTTCCGGTGCGGGGCCGGGCTCGGACAGGCGTTCATAGTAATAGGGAACCGGTCCCATACTGGATCGCGATCGTCCGCTGGTTTGTGAACGCTGAAGACTTAGGCCATAAACGCCAAAGTTGTAATAGGAATCTCCGATCCACGGGCTGTGCTGTCCGGCATCAAAGTTGATACACCAAGGTTGGTTTTCGCGTACGCCGCCACGATATGATTTGCGCACGGTCCACGGCCGCAGACCTTCTTCGGTAATCTGTTCGGGAAACCGGTCTGGATCAGCTGCCGCCGCGACCGCGTCAGAGGTCAGTCCGCCAATAGCCTGATGATTGCCGTGCCCGTCTCGCACGGACCCGTGGAATCTACTGATGACCACAAGCGGCCGATTCGTCCGAATTATCCGCACCATATCGGAGAGCAGGCACTCTGTGTCCCAGCTTTTGAGCGATTCTTCCAATGTCTTGGAATATCCGTAATCCGCAGCACTGGAAAAATAGAGGTCGTCGAGTCCATAATATCAACCGGCAAGGCGTAGCTCTTCAGTTCGGATCAATCCCAGGCCGTCGAATAATTCAGGGCCGATGGCATTGGCACCAGCTTCCCCGCGATTGACCGAGAAAAGCGCCACTCGTGCACCGACTCCTCGGCTCAAGTACGTAAGCAGTCCGGCATGTTCATCATCCGGATGGGCTACGGTATGCAGCATACTGCCGGTAGTAGACAGCTTTAGCAGTTGTTGCCACAACCCCGAACTTCCCCGGTCCACGTCCAGAAGGTTTCCGCCTTCGGTATCCAAGGTGCTCAAGAGTACAGATTCTTGAGCCAAAGTCACAGAAGAGCAGAATAAACAGGCTACAAATAGGATGGTCAAGCGGCACATGAGTTGGCAAAATTATGGTGAATAGCTGCAGAATCAATCTAGCTGGCAACGATAGCTATCCTGTGCTTGGCGCATGGTCCTCAGTAGCTTGCAGCGCAACCTTTACGGTGGCCACTGCGCCCAGGGCAGCTACAATAAGCAGCAGAACACCACTCAAGGTGCGTCCGGTAACCAGATAGCCAATACCCAGGAGGCTGGACCATAAGAAGATGACGCCCAGGGCCCAAGCCATCCAGCGTTTCCACGCCGCCGGATCGGGGCTGCCGCCAGGTACGATTTTGGCGATAGGTCCCCACCACCCCCCGGGGCGAACGCGCTCATAGAAAGCGACCAGTCGGGATTCTGAGTCGGGCTTCGTGGTCAGGGCCACAATCACCCATATGACAGAGCAAGCTACCAAAATGGCAATAGCCCGAATAAAGTCATACTCTCCGCTGTAGAATGTCTGCATGGCAGCAAGCGAAGATCCACCTAGCAGACCGGTGCCCTCTAGCACACGGATCCAAAGGAATCCGTTGGCAAACACGAACGAGGCCAGGATGGCAGAGATTTCAGCCCAGGCATTGATTCGCCACCAGTACCATCGCATCAGCCATACAACAGCCAAGCCTGCCGTGATCTCAATCACATAGATCCACCCGCGTTCGATGGATTCCATTTGCCAGGCGGTGATGGCCGCCAGCGTGACCAAAACGAGCACGGCCCCGCGCGAGGCCACTACGTAGTGACGTTCAGTAGCATCTTTACGAACGAACCTCCGGTAGACATCATTAACGAGATAGGAGGCCCCCCAGCACAAATGGGTGTCCATGGTACTCATGAAGGCAGCCAGAAATGATGCAACCATCAGCCCCTTGAGTCCCGCAGGCATCAGTTCACCGATCATCATGGGGTAGGCCAGTTCGGGATCGGCCGCCAGTTCAGGCCCAGCCAATGCAAGCGGAAATATGAGCAACGAACCCAAGCCGACAATAATCCAGGGCCAGGTCATCAGTACCGTGCCGGCAAAGCTGAACCAAAGCGCACCTAGCAGGGATTGTTTTTCGTCTTTCGTCGCGAAGAGCCGTTGGGCAATGTATCCGTCTCCCTGGCCGCTTCGAGTCCACAAGACAAAGATAAGCAGGAAAAAACTCACAGCTTCCAGGGAGCTCAGGTGGGCAGGGTTGGGAATGATGTCCAGTGTGGCCGGATTGTCGCTGATATTGGCAATCTGATTGGCCATTTCTGCTGGACCGCCAAGTTGATGCAAGACGATGCCTGCCAAAATGACGGTGCCCAGGATTCCGGTAGTAAATTGCAACAGATCCGTAACGACCACGCCCCAAAGCCCGCTGGCAACGGTGTAGACCATGGCCAGCGCAATACACACCACCAAAGTTACTTCGGGCTCCCAGCCCAACAGCACCTGGCTGAATTTGATCATGGCCAGCATCACCCAGCCCATGACCACGCAATTCTTCAGTACGCCTTGATAGACGGCCGAGAATCCGCGAAGCAGCGCGGCGGGCCGCCCGGAATACCGCAATTCAATGAACTCGGCATCGGTAATGATGCGGGCCCGCCGCCACATACGGGCATAGAAGAACACTAGCATCATAATGCCGGCGGCCTCATACCACCACAGCCAGTTACCGAATATTCCGTTGGTCCTCACCAATGAAGAGGTGACCAGTGGTGCGTCCGTCGCAAACCATGTTGCTGCAATGGATGTGCCGGCTATCCACCAGGGGAGGCTGCGGCCAGCCACGAAAAAATCCTCAACACTGCCCCCTGCTTTTCGCGTAAACCACAGGCCGACCACCGCCGTTACGACCCCGTATGCGGCAATGACAATCCAGTCAAGAAGGACGAGCTGCATGCAAATTGGCGTTGGATTGTCAATCTAATTTACAATTCACAGAGCATTAATGGCGGGTAACTGACCCGGACTTCGCACCGGCCCTGCGAAATCGGCTTTTTGGGATGAATAATGACCGAATCATCTTCCCCACAGGAAAGTCAAACAGAGCCGGGAAAAGGTCAGTAGCGCAGACTCCTGCAAGCCGTCGCCCGAGCGCAAGCTGCATCGGGGATAAACCGTAAATCAAACCGACCATAGGGGCGATGTCATGCCATCGTTAACCACTTGACTCTACAAGCCAGGGGAGGGATGAATACTATGGGCTAGTATCTTTTCAACCTGATTGTTGATTGACGATTCTTAGTATCTTGATCCTTGACTCTTGTTAACCTAGTCACTGACTCCCGATTTATCTAACCACTTGGTAAAGAGATCAGGATTTCGAGGCTATTCTGACGTGTTGAATTTATTCATGGGATATATCCATTCAGTTTTTCTGACCATATCAGCGTTGGCCTATTTACTGCTACTGTTTGATTTAGGTGATTCTTCTGGAACGGTTCTGCAGGCGGCCAGGATCATTCTGATATTACTGGCCCTAGTATTACTGGGGTGCCTTGTACTTCGCGTTGGGCCTGAAGTCCAATCAAAAGTACTCAAGGCCGCTCAAATTATAGCAGTTATTATGTCCGCAGTATACTACTATTTGCTGTGGAGTGCCGGTTTTTTTGCCGGACTGGAAATCGAGATTGGCCTTTTCAGGTGGCTTGTGCGCGCGCTTGCTCCGATATTGGGGTACACGTTTCTCTCCCTTGCCGTACGCACTTTAAACCGTAAAATCAGGACGTTGAGTCAGGTGGGGCGGTTACGTGATTGAGACTGAGACGTTTGTCAGGCAGATCAGAAAAACGACGCCTTCCCTTGAGTAGATACTCTAGAAGAATTAGCCCCCGATAAGAGGGGAGTGCCGTTGCCTCCATTGGTTGGGAGTAATTCGATCGCTTCCGATGTGCATCCACATACCCGCGGATGACTGCCCGGGTTCGCCTCCATTTTCCACCTAACAGCCACGCCAGGGCCACTGAATGATCCAGTATGATCCGCCCGAGAAGTACTGCTCTAAAGTGGCTAGGAGGAAGGTTTTTATATAGCATCAGAAGACTGTTGCGGATGTTGTAATAGAGCTTGCGCTCGTTCTCACGAGGCAATGTCGCACCGCCGATGTGATAAACTTGACTTTCTGGAACCACTCCAATCTCGTGGCCCGCCCGGCGGAGTCGCCAGCAGAGGTCAATTTCCTCCATATGGAGGCCAAAGGTCTCGTCAAGGAGCCCTATTGTGTCAAGTGCACTTCGGCGAAGTAACATAGCCGCACCACTTGCCCAATCGGTACGCACGGGCATGTCATACTGGCCTGAATCTTGCTCAGTGTAGTCAAAAATACGACCGCGAGCCAGAGGATATCCAAGTCGATCAAGGTACCCTCCGCAAGCTCCAGCGTATTCAAAATGATCCCGGCGACTGAATTGCAGGATCTTGGGTTGGAGTGCTGCAAAAGACGGGTTGCTTTCGGCAAACGATACGAGTGGCTGCAGCCAGTTTTCAGGAACGGCTACATCATTGTTGAGGAGTACGATATAGTCCGCAGTAACCTCCCGAATCGCTTCATTATTCCCACGGCTGAAAAGCCAGTTTTCCGGGTGACGAATGATGCGGATCCGGGGGAATTGGCCCGCTATCCATTCACTGGACCCGTCCGAGGAATTATTGTCCGCAAAAACAATTTCCAAGTTGGGCCAGCTCGTCTGCGCTACCGTTGGCAAGCATTTTTGGAGGATAGGCAGTGCGTTGTAAGAAACAATGATGACTGCCACGCGAGGAGTCCGCATAAGGAAATTCCGGGACGAAACTGAGAACGAAAGAGGTAACTAGAAGCCCGCAACTAAACGGGTTTCCTGTCCTAGACGATCCATGATCTGATTCTGTACAACCAGATAGGCTTGAGGGTGCTTGGCATAGAAGGCCATACGATCGTCAAATTCCTTTCTAGATAGTCCTCTGCGCACGATTATTGAATCAAGCGGGGCACCATCCGACCCGTATCCTAGTTCAGCACGCGCGTTAGCCAAATGTATATCAATAAATATCTCAGCCATAAGGCTGTCAACAGGCTCCTTTCCTAGCTCTTCAGGACTGGTGGTGCAGGCCGAGAAGACAGCGAGGAGCAATACACAATACCAGCTATATACGCTCACGTTGTTCTTCTTCAAGGGTACGAAATGTATAGGCGATGACTTCCATTTGTCGCACAAACTCACGCTTGGAATAATTAGGTGCGAAAACCATTCCATCAATCAGGTAAAGCCGGCGGGTGGGCTCATCATAGAATGCATAGGAAACAAAAGGTCCCCCCATGCCAAAAGGAAATATGCGACCATTCTCTTCGCCAACCATGTGCCACAGGCCACGAAATTCAATTGCGTAGCGGTCATTAAAATTGATCTCTGTAGCGGTCATGGGACGACGACGATCAACCTCAATCCATCCTCCCGCTGTGCCGCCAATGTACCGCTGTGTGAGTGCATCTCGGGCAAGAACAATCCATTCAGCGGTAAGGTTCTCGGGATTTCCGTCTTCCTCATAATACACAAACATACTTCGCCATGTATCCGAAAGTACGCGACGGAGCCAAACGAACTGTGTTGTGTCGATAGCAACAAAAAAATCATGTTGTCCGTGCACAGCAAATCCATGTCGGTCCATCAAGGTCTGTTCCAGGCCGCGCTGGCGTCCAATATCAAACATGTTCATATGAAGACGTGCTCGTTCGGCTTCATTAAAATGATACCTGATTTGTTCTGAGTACTGTTCAATGGAACTGGTCAGGTCATCAGGGGAGCCTGCTGCCAAATAGTAGACCAATTGGCTTCTCCTCCAGTTGTTTGGTCGAGCGACCAGCGCGGGTGAGCCGCCCAGGATCATTTCACGTAGAGAGTCGGCACCGAAGATCGTACTCAGGTATTGGCTTTCGGGCGTAGCATCATTGTCGATTAGACCCACAAAGAGCACATTCTTGCGGTCCTGAACCATTTCAAATGCAGCACGGGAGGTAAGGCCTATTGCTTCCAGATCGAACTCAGGTTCAATGGCCGGAAGCGTTTCAATCGCTCCACCCACATGGTCTCGGACAGCGTCTCCTACGTCGCCTCGCCAGAGTGCGGAGTCAATAACAACCGTGATTTGCCCGTCTACGCCAGAGGCATTGGGACGAAAGTCATTATTGAATACGCCGTCGCCGCAGCCAGTGCAAATGAAGGCCGCTGTCAGCAAGAGGATAGTACATCGCATTATAGTTCACGCAAGATTTATTTTTCGGGACCATACTTGAGAGAGCGCACAAATCGTGCCACCTGCTGACCACGCTCGGCCATCGGCAGGTCCGGGCATGCCCACAAGCGGTCCACTTCTTTGATGACTGCCGATCCAACGATAAAACCATCAGTATGCTTCGTGAGATCACAGGCGTTATCATAGGATTGAATTCCGAATCCCACCAGTAGGGGATTGTGTGTTATTATTTCACGTGCATGTTTCAGGTAAGAATCAATGGCATCCAGACGTCCTGCAAGCCCAGTGCCTGTCAGGCCTGTGATGGTCACGCAATAGACAAAGCCGTCGGACAGGCGGTCAATTTCCTTCATGCGTTCATCCGGAGTGTTGGGGGCTACGAGGAACACTAAATTCAGTCTGTATTTTTGCATGTGTACGCGCACGAGAGCCGCCTCTTGCGGAGGCAGGTCAGGGATGATCAATCCATCCACACCTGCGTCAGCTGCAAGTTCACAGAACTTTGCTGCGCCGAAGCGCAAAATGGGGTTAACATAGCCCATGAGAAGGAGTGGTGTTTCGCTGCGTTGTCTGAACCGTGCCGCGATTTCCAATGTATCCTGCATCGTGATCCCGGCCTTCAGGGCGCGCGTACTGGAATATTGTATGGGAAGGCCCTCGGCAAGGGGATCACTGTGGGGCATTCCCAATTCAATGAAATCGGCGCCGCCCTCATCAATCGCATCCAGAAGAAGGTCTGTGACTTCAGGTGAAGGGAATCCACTTGTAAGGAAGATTCCCATGGCCTTCTCCTTATTCGAATTCAGTGTCAGCAATCGAGAGGATAAACGTGAACTCATAGATGATCCATGATGGTTTGCATATCCTTGTCCCCGCGTCCAGAGCAATTCACCACAATTGTTGCGTCAGTGGCAATCTGGGGAACGATTTTTTTCAGTGCTGCGATGGCGTGAGCAGTTTCAAGCGCCGGGATGATTCCTTCCGTTCTGGACAATAACTCAACACCAACCAATGCATTCTTATCTGTTTCAGTGAGATAGGTTACCCGTCCAAGGTCCTTGAGCCATGCGTGTTCGGGGCCAACGCCAGGGTAGTCCAGCCCTGCCGAGATGGAGTGCGCCAATTCAATCTGTCCATCACTATCCTGAAGCAAATAACTCATCGCCCCATGCAGGACCCCCTTATCTCCACGCGTGAGCGTAGCGGCATGACGTCCATCAAGTCCCTCGCCTGCGGCTTCCACACCGAACATCTGTACTTCGGGATGATCAATGAATGGATAGAACAACCCAATTGCATTGGATCCGCCCCCCACGCAGGCTACAAGCACATCGGGAATGCCCTTACCAGTTACCATACTTAACTGTTCTTTGACTTCTTCACCGATCACCGTATGAAAGCTGCGTACCATCATTGGGTAGGGGTGCGGGCCTACGACGGAACCAATGATATAAAACGTGTCAGTCGGATTGGAAACCCAATCCCGGATGGCCTCATTCGTAGCGTCCTTCAGGGTTTGACTACCACTGGTAACCGGACGTACTTCTGCTCCCAGGAGTTGCATGCGAGCGACATTTAGTGCCTGACGTTCCGTATCCTCGGCTCCCATGTAGACGACACACTGTAACCCAAAACAAGCAGCGACAGTGGCAGTAGCCACGCCATGTTGTCCTGCTCCTGTTTCGGCTATGATTCGCGTCTTACCCATTTTGTGGGCAAGAAGGATCTGGCCAATAGTGTTATTGATCTTATGTGCACCAGTGTGACACAGATCCTCACGTTTAAGGAGAATACGTCCTGCCCCGAGGGCCTCGCTTAATCGGTTGGCCGGTGTCAGCGCGGTAGGGCGTCCAACATAGGTTTTAAGTAGGTCTTGGTATTGGGCGTGAAAATCCGCGTCCTGCCAGGATTCCTCAAATGCCGTACAAAGGGCATCGAGTTCTGGGACCAGAATCTCGGGTACATAGGCACCACCATATGGCCCAAAACGCCCTGTATGGTCTGGTGCGTTATAGATCAGAGGAAACCTTAGCTATTGATTCAAAAAAATTGTTCACTAATTCAAAATCTTTTTCACCGGGTGCGTACTCGAGCCCGCTAGAAATATCAACACCCCAGGGGGATGCAGACTGAACAGCTTGCTTTACATTGCCTGGATTTAACCCTCCTGCGAGCATGATCGGGAAATCCGCCGCCAGTGACTTGGCAACATTCCAGTCAAAAGACTTGCCTGTACCACCTGCAAGCTCAGGATGCCATGTATCGAGCAGAAAGAGCTCTACACAGTCCTCGTACGCTGCAAGTATCCGGGCCAGTGATCGGGCATTCGTGCCTGGTTTGACAGAGAATGCCTTTATCACAGGGAGTGTCATGCGTCTGCAGTATGCAGGCGATTCATCGCCGTGCAGCTGCACTTGATCAAAATTTGCAATGGTGCAACTGTGATTAACCGATTCCGCATCTGTATTCACGAACACCCCGACCGTTTTGGGACCGTAGATCCATGCTTTAATCTGTCCTACCTGATCTGGAGCAATGTAACGTGGGCTGGGAGGGTGTTGAATAAATCCCAGATAATCAGCTCCTGCACCGGCGCAAAATCGTGCGTCCGCCAGAGAAGTCAACCCGCAGATTTTTACTCTGCACTGCATCAGTTTGTATGCGATGTAAGGATAGTAGCGGTCATCTCTCGCAGAGACCGCAATGCGACACCGGGGTTCTCCGCTCGCATAAATGTCTCTCCAATCAATACTGCGTTTACTCCTCGACGATGTAGGTATGCCAGATCAGCAGGCGATCGGAGTCCGCTTTCGGAAACTTTAATTACCTCGCCTCCAACCAGCTCGAATACCCTTAGCGAGTGGTCAATATCCACTTCAAAAGTATGTAAATCCCGGTTGTTTACGCCGAGGATAGAAACCTGATCAAAATCAATCTTGTCCAACTCAATTGGATCATAGACTTCAACCAGACACGCCAGTTTCAATTCTGCTGCCAGGGTGAGCAGGTCCTTGAGCTGTGATGCCTCAAGTATCGCTGCAATCAGCAGTACGGCGTCAGCTCCATTTGCTCGCGCCTCGTACAGTTGATAGGGGTCAATTATGAAATCTTTTCGCAGAAGCGGGCAGTTGGAGTTTGCAGCTGCCAGCGCTAAGTGTGTAAGGGAACCTCCAAAATGATCTTCTTCGGTCAGCACACTTATAGCGTTTGCCCCGGCGGCGGTATAATCCTTGGCAAGCGCCTGCACATCAAATGGTTCTCTAAGTAGGCCTTTGGATGGGGAACGACGCTTTATTTCCGCGATGACAGCGAGCTCTGGTCCAGTGAGTGCAGATTCAAAATCTCTCACAGAACGAGCAGTGCGAATTGCGGCTTCTAATTCATGTACTGGCGTGAGATTCTTGCGTCGCTCCAGTGAAAACTTGACGTCTGTTACGATACGGTCTAGGACCGTCATGTTCTGTTGCTGACTTCACACAGCATCTGGAGGCGCGCGTATGCGGCACCTGAATCAATACTCGTCATTGAGGCCGCAATACAATCATTCATGCTTTCATAACGGCCGGATACCCATAGTCCAAGCGCACTGTTCAAGACAACTACATCCCGGCTGGGGCCAGTTTTTCCGTCAAGCACTGAGCGAAGGATAGATGCATTCTGTTTTGCATCCCCTCCGATAAGACTTGAAAGATTCGCCTGTTCCAGGCAGTAAGTCTCTGGACTGATACGGAAGATACTTGGTGCTTTGTCACTAGCTTGAAAATCTATGACAGTAGTAGGGGCAGCGATAGAAGCTTCGTCAAGTCCATCTTCGGAGTGCAGGGCAATCACATGCTCCGCTCCCAAGCCATGCATAATGTTTGCAATAACTTCTGCAGTCTCAAGGTTAAAAGCTCCAATCACTTGTCGTTTAACGCCCGCGGGGTTACAAAGCGGACCCAATATGTTGAATACTGTGCGCGCTCCCAATGCTGTGCGGACCGGCATTACGTGACGCATTGCCGGATGGTAATGCCTTGCAAAAATGAACCCGATCCCGACCTCTTCCAGGCATACGGTAATGCCCTCGGGTCCAAGGTCCACATTCACGCCCAGTGCTTCCAGAACATCAGCACTTCCAGACTTGGAGGAGACACTTCTGTTACCGTGCTTTGCAACGGTGACTCCCGCTCCCGCGCAAACGAGGGCCGCGGCCGTGGAAATATTAAAAGTGCCAGTCCCGTCACCTCCTGTACCGCATACATCAATTGCATCTGGATCCTTGCAGGTCACAGGGACAAAGTATGTCCGCATAACACGTGCAAGGGCGATCAACTCATCTAGAGTTTCTCCACGGGCCCGCAGCCCCATCAATAGTCCCGCGATTTGAACAGGATCAGCTTTACCCTGCATTATTAGATGCATGGCATCAGCTGCCTGATCTGCAGAGAGCGATTCGCCTCGAGACAAAATCCGCAAGTACTCCGTCATGATTCAACCCCGATTCGATTCAGCCAGTTATTGATCAAAACGCTACCGTTACGAGTCATGACGCTTTCGGGATGGAATTGCACGCCTTCTACGGGGTGGGAACTGTGTCTAACCCCCATGATCACGCCATCCGGCGTCGAAGCAGTGACATTGAGACAGGAAGGTATGGATTGGGGATTCAGTACCAAGGAATGATAGCGTGTAGCTTCAAACGAGCTTGGAACACCCTCAAAGAGGTCGCTGCCGTTGTGGTGGACCGCACTGGTTTTACCATGCATCAGGGTGGGGGCGTAAGTCACTTCTGCCCCGTACACCTCCCCAATAATCTGATGCCCAAGGCAGATTCCCAGTATAGGGATCCTGCTGCCGAGTTCAGACACCACCATGTTACATATTCCAGCGTCACTGGGGCGCCCCGGGCCTGGTGAGATAACAATGCCCTTCAAGGACATTGCATCAATTTCCGAGGGGGCCAAAACATCATTGCGTACGACACGAATGGCAGGTGTGGTGCAGCCGATGAGTTGCACCAGATTGTACGTAAAGGAATCGTAATTGTCTAAAACGAGAATCAAACCCTGTAAGTAGTCATTAGGCCCGTCAGTTCTCGAACCTTATCCATGCAGGATTCTGCCCGGATACGGGCGTTTGTAGCGCCCTGGCGTAATACATCCCGGACATAGTCCATGTCTTTGAGCAATGCTCTTCTGCGCTCGCGCGCCTCCCCGAAATATTCAGTAATCAGTTCAATCAACACCTTCTTGGCGTGACCATACCCATAACCGCCACGCAAATATGCTTCTCTTATTGCCGACTGCTGTTCTGCCGATGCGAACAGGCGGATCAGCGCAAACACGTTATCTGTATCAGGGTTTTTTGGGGCCTCGAGCGGAGTAGAATCGGTTACAATGCGTTTTACACAATTTGCAAGCTGTTTGCCTTCATCGAAAATTCCAATGGTATTGCCATAGCTCTTGGACATCTTACGGCCATCAATGCCGGGCACTACCGCAACACTTTCCATAATGTGCGCATACGGCACAGGAAACAATGGTTGCTCGGGTGACCATATACGGTTAAAGCGCTGGGCGGTATCCCTCGCAATTTCAATATGCTGCTTCTGGTCGGCACCTACTGGTACCACTGTTCCCCCATAGATGAGAATATCGGAGGCCTGCAGAATAGGGTAATTGAACAGTCCGCAATTGGCCGGGAGTCCCTGTGCAACCTTGTCTTTATATGACGTTGCTTTCTCTAGAAGAGAGACTGGGGTAAGGCAGAAAAAAATCCAGGTCAGTTCGTTAAGCAGCGGCACATCACTCTGCACGAATAGATTCCCCTTTGTCGGATCAAATCCAAGGGCCAGGTAGGTTACCGCGGCGTCGAGCGTGTGATTTAGAAGCGCTTCCCGGTCGTGCAAAGAGGTCATTGCGTGATAATTCACGATGAAGTAGTACGACGGATGCTCCCTGTGAAGTGTTATATGTTGCCTTAACGCACCGAAGTAGTTGCCCAGATGCAATGCCCCGGAGGACTGAATGCCAGATACAACCACAGTCTCGCCAGGGTTAAAGGGGTATGGAGTCATAGGTAACTACGCAGGAACGGACGCGTGCCGGACACATGTTCGGATAAACGAAAGCCGGATATCGCTGTTTGTTAACAGGCGTGTCAGTACGGCTTCCGTGCGGATCTGGTGTTCAATAGGACGCTCTGCTAACAGAAGGTCACGAAAAGCCTCTTCCTGTTTACGCAATTCCGTCAGAGCATCACGACGGCTCAAAGCGAATGTTTCTGGCTCTACTGTAGTGCCATTATAGGCCGTTCCACCGCAGCTAAAGACTACCTCCATGACCTTACCAACGTCAAGCCGGGCCGTCTTCAGGATGGCAGCGAGTTCCTGTTTGACGTCCTCCGATGTTAGTAGCGGCAGTAGACTGGTATAGGCGTGGTTCAACGCCACATGTGCTTCAATCAGCGGGTTTAGCTTTTGTACCGTTTCCTCCCGGCTGATGGTTTTTCCGGCCCATCCTTTCTTCAGAATGGTGGATTTGATCTCCTTGATCGTCATGAAATTATCATTGATTGCGGAATATACCTATTGAATCGACTCACAGGAGCCCTTGTGATGCAATTAATAGTGCCTGTCTGAGTGCCTGGGCCTTGTTCCAGGTCTCTTGATACTCAAGTTCAGGGTCACTGTCCGCTACGATACCGGCACCTGCCTGGATGGTGATGTTTGTTCCCTGAACCACCATAGTTCTAATAGCGATACATGTGTCCATATTGCCTGAAAAATCAAGGTATCCCACGGCACCGGCGTAAATCCCCCTTCGGGTCGGTTCAAGCTCGTCAATAATTTCCATAGCTCTGACCTTGGGAGCTCCACTGACGGTGCCGGCCGGGAAGCAGGCCTTCAGTACGTCCATGGTATTCATATCGTCGCGCAAGATGCCAGAGACAGCACTTACGATATGCATCACATGCGAATAACGTTCGATATAAGCGTAGCGGTCAACGGTAACACTACCGAGTTTACTGATTCTTCCGAGATCATTGCGTCCCAAATCAACCAGCATAAGATGTTCTGCCCGTTCTTTTGGGTCTGCAAGCAACTCCTCTGCGAGTGCTTCATCTTCCTCATCCGTTTTACCACGGGGCCGGGTACCTGCTATGGGAAGAAGTGTTGCTTGCGCATCCTCAACACGCACCAATACCTCGGGGGAGCTGCCAATGAGAGTGACTTCTTCTAAATCCAGGTAGAAAAGGTACGGAGATGGATTGACCTGGCGCAGGGCACGGTACAGATTGAAGGGGTCCCCCTGGAACGAGAGGGAGAATCGCTGGGAGAGCACGACCTGGAAAATATCACCTTCGTAAATCAGTTTTTTAGCCTCCGTAACGACACTCTCAAAATCCTCCTGCGCAAAATTGGAGGTCATTTGCTCCGCACTGAGTTGTACAGATTCTGGCCGGTCAAATGTGGATCGTAAATCTTCCTCAAGGGCTTTCAATCGCACCAAGGCCTCCGTAAACGCCTCCTCAAGGTTCAACTCGGGCTCAACAAATACATTGGCCATCAGCACCATTTGATGCTTGAGTCGATCCACGGCAGCAATGGTATCGTAAAAACACCAGATCGAGTTGGCGAGGTTGGAATCGTCCAATGGGGGATTAGGCAGATGCTCAATCAGACGTACGCTATCATAACCCAGATATCCAACCGCTCCGCAGCGAAACCGGGGTAGACCGGGCACATTGATCTCTACGTATTCGTCCATAAAGCGACGCAGGACCTCGAAAATATCGGCCTCAGGAATCTTGGTGATATTACCGGTATGAACATCTTCGACGGTAACCACACTGTTGGTAGAGCGCACAACGCGATAGGGGTTGCGACCAAGGAACGAATAGCGCGCCATATTCTCCCCACCCTCGACGCTTTCAAGCAGGAATGTTCGACTACCGCTCTGTCTAAGGGCTAGCAGCGCACTAACTGGAGTGAGTAAATCAGCACTCAGACGACGACTTACAGGGATTACAAAGCGTTGAACCCCTTTCGCGCGTTCCTGGGCAATTATTGCGTGAAACTCGTTCCGTGTCATGATCCAATAGGGTCGAAATTGCTTATACGCGCAGCAAAGCAATTCAACCGAAAAGAATAGATGAATTGGTTCATTGCTACGTTTAACCGGAACTGCACGCCAACGCGTCGGATTCATTAACTTGGGGAGATAATTTGAACAATCGCCATGACCTTATTCATCTATCGCAAAACTTTTGAGCGCCTGCTCTACATTTTGGCGCTGGCCGGTGTTGGTCTGACGCTCCACATCGCACTGTGGTATAGTGGGGGGGCTTCCGGTGCAGAAGATCCATTCTGTGGAGTGGGTTCCAACTGTGCAGGTGTTATTGC
Source organism: Bacteroidota bacterium (assembly GCA_028875125.1). GTDB lineage: Bacteria > Bacteroidota > Rhodothermia > Rhodothermales > Bin80 > Bin80. The sequence goes on from JAPPGC010000080.1 coordinate 26,818, forward strand.
CAGTGATCCGGCTCCGCTGGGCCTTCCAAGTGCCTGGTGGGGATTTTTGTTTTATATGACCGTTTTTTTTGCGGGACTGTTGATTGCCTACAATGTCGGTGGTCTAGGGGCCCATTTAAAACGGGCGCGTGCATTCGTTGTTGGCGCAGGCTGGTGTTATTCCCTGTTCCTGACGTTGCTGCAGGCAACGGCTATTGATGGGTGGTGTCAATTGTGTCTTGTTTCGTTCGCGATTGTCACACTCATTACGGTAATTACGTTCTTGGGTCTATTCCAGAGACCAACGACGCATACGCTACGAGCAGCTCCCGCATTGGAGAGAGTTTTCCATGGCGTAGGTGTTGTTCTGCTTTTGGTCTTCCTGGCGTGGGATTACAGCAATGTTCCGAGGCAGGAAGAGAGCGTAGGGGCGATAGGGGTGGCAGAAACAGGCGTTGACCCGGCATCCTGCACGTACGTTCCGGATGCACCGGTATTTAGCAACCTGGATCAGATCATAATGGACTACGATCCGGTTATTGGTCCGGCAGACGCCCCTATTCTGGTAATGGAGTTCCTTGATCCGAACTGTAATCACTGCAAGGCAGTTCACCCGAATATCAAGGCACTTGCTGCTGCCTACCCTGATTCTGTACGCGTGGTATACAAGCCCATCCCAATTGTAGGGAGCCCAACGCATTCTCTTGATGAGATCACGGCCCTTTACCTAGCCAATGAGGAGGGGGTATTTGAAGAAATGCTGGATCTCGTTTTTGAGCACCAGTCACCGGCAACCGGCTTGTCGATAGATCAGTTGGCTGACTTCGCCGAAGATCTCGACATGGATATGGATAATTTCAGGTCAGTTTTGAGAAATCGAGGATATGCATCCAGGACGGTTCAGACTCGCAGATTATTCGAGGGCATGGGATTCACTGGGGTTCCGGTCGTGCTTATCAATGGTCGCGGTATAAGTAGCTCAAGCCGAAGTCTGGGTTGTCTCAGACACTTTGTTGAGCAGGCAATAACAGCCTTATAGGTGCCAGAATAAACGTATCAAGATGACGCCAATACAACTTGAGGAAACCTGTATTAACACGATACGGATGCTAGCTGTTGATGCGGTAGAACGTGCCAGGAGTGGACATCCCGGTATGCCCATGGGAGTGGCCCCAATGGCCTATGTATTGTGGACCGAGGTTATGCGTCATAATCCGGCAGACCCTTCCTGGTTCAATAGGGATCGTTTTGTTCTCTCCGCCGGGCATGGATCAATGCTGCTCTATGCACTACTGCATCTAACTGGATATGACCTCCCACTTGAGGAGATCAAAAACTTCAGGCAATGGGAAAGCAAGACGCCTGGACATCCAGAATATGGATTAACTCCAGGTGTTGAAACCACTACAGGGCCGCTGGGACAGGGATTCGCGAATGGTGTAGGGATGGCCATGGCGGAAGCACATCTGGCTGCGAGATTCAATCGTGAGGATGCGACCATTATAGATCACTTCACGTACGGTATTGTTTCGGACGGGGATCTGATGGAGGGGATTTCGCACGAGGCGGCTTCGTTGGCCGGCCATCTAGGATTAGGGAAACTGATTTATTTATGGGATGATAACCGGATTACAATTGATGGCGGTACAGACCTTACGTTTTCCGAGGATATACCGGGACGGTTTGCAGCATACGGATGGCAGGTAATATCGGGGATTGAAGGGACGGACACGCGCACAGTTCGGAAGGCACTCAGCGAAGCCCGGGCATGTACTGATAAGCCGTCGCTGTTATGTGTGCGCACCACGATTGCTCATGGCAGCCCGAACAAAGCAAACACAGCGGCCGCACACGGGGCTCCCTTGGGTGCTGAAGAAGTAGCCCTGACGAAGGAGGCACTTGGCTGGCGGGTGGATTTATCCTTTCATGTACCGGCCGAGGTTCGGTCGGCTATGGACTGTACATCGTCAGGAACTGAACAGCAAGCTGCGTGGAATTCCCGGAGAGCTGCCTATGAGAGGATTTATCCTGAAGCAGGAGCGGATCTGGATGCGCTCTGCAATCGAACACTTCCCGCAGATTGGACCGCGGAATTGGAAAACCTTCCCGTGGACCAAGCGATCTCAACTAGGGCCGCAAGTGGACAGGCTTTGGGGGCTCTTCTTGAGAAGGTCCCTGGTCTTATCGGTGGATCCGCTGATCTGACTGGCTCGAACAAGACTCGTGGTGGAATGCAAGTTGATATGCAGAAGGAAAAACTGTCTGGATCGTATGTGCGCTACGGAGTCAGGGAGCACGCGATGGCGGCGATAAGTAACGGTTTGGCGCTGCACGGTGGCCTGCGTCCATATTGTGGCACATTCCTGGTGTTCAGTGATTATTTGCGCCCCGCTCTGCGACTCAGTGCTCTTATGGGGATACCCGTCATTTATGTGTTCACGCACGACTCTATTGGCACCGGCGAAGATGGTCCGACCCATCAAGGCGTAGAGCAGGTAATGTCCTTGCGAGCGATCCCCAACCTGGTGGTCATCAGACCAGCGGATGCAAACGAGACGCAATATGCGTGGAAGGAAGCGATAACTAGAGAGGATGGACCGACGGCTCTTATATTGACCCGACAGGGACTGCCATCGCTCACGGGCAAGTTCAAGGATATGAGCCGAGGGGGATATGTTGTCGTTGAGGAAAGGGCATCGAAACCTCATGTGATCCTCATTGGAACTGGCAGCGAGTTACAGTATGCAATCGCAGCTGCACCTTTACTTGAATCGGAAGGCATTCCGACTCGTGTAGTCAGCATGCCTTCCTGGGAGCTTTTTGCTGCAGAGACTGAGGCGTACAGGGAGGAGGTATTACCGCGAGCAGTTACTGCGCGTATTGCTGTTGAGGCAGGTACATCACTTGGCTGGGATCGATATGCGAGTCATTCGATCAGCATGGATCAATTTGGCGCTTCCGCGCCTGGCAAAGTCCTGTTCAAGCAGTTTGGGTTTAGTACCGTGCGAGTAGTTGAGGTCGCGCGCAGTGTTGCAGCAGGTATGTGATTATGTATCGCAGGCTGATCATCTGTGGAATGATGCTGGCCACATATGATGGTTTCGCTCAGCAGTTTAGTGGCGAAGAAGCCTGGAAGCCACTTCTTGAACACGAGGGGCTCCGCTTTCGATACATCTACTATTCTAGGGCGAATACGAATGATGACGGTGTGGTGATAATGCTCCAAAATCTCAACGAATATTGTATCCGCTACAGGTTCACAATTATTTTTGAGTCTTCGGAAGGTTCGACATCCGCGGTTGCTGAGGGAACGCTGGCATCACTGGAAATGCGAACGGGAGAGGCGGATGGGCTTTATTGGATTCCATTTGACGATGGACGATATATCGGAGCGATTGGTCTGAGAAACTATACAGTGGACCGCATTGACGTTAGCGATCAGGCATCAGAATCAGAAAGCGAATGCCAATAAGTAGACGCCATTTTATTGCCGCCTGTTCTGCTGTGGGGGCGGGGGCCACGATGCTGTCGGATGCTCTTTATCGCCTTGGTGCCCCCATCACGGCAGAAACAATTGCATGTGCAGAAGAAATTGCAGGCATCACACTTACCGACGAGCAGCGAACCGAGCTCGTAGAAGATCTGGAACAACACGTGGAAAACTACGCCTCGGTTCGCGAATTAGCGCTCCCGAACAATGTGCCGCCTGCGTTGATGTTCGATCCGCGCGCGTCGGGTACACGTCCTCCGTCCGGTGTACAGGGGGTTAGGTGGGAGCCCGTCCCTGTGGACCGCCCGTCAAGTGACGAGGATGTGGCATTTATGCAGGTTGCAGAGCTCGCTTACTTACTCAAATCCAGACGTGTCACGTCCACAGAGTTGACTGAACTGTACATAGGGCGTTTGAAGCAATATGATGACGTCCTGCAGGCCGTGATCACGTTGACCGAAGGCTTGGCATACGAGCAGGCTGCCCGCGCAGACGTTGAACTTGATGCAGGTGTGTGGCGTGGTCCTCTGCATGGAATACCGTGGGGTGCCAAGGATTTGTTGAGTGTTCGTGGCTATCCTACGACTTGGGGAGCCGCGCCATACAAGGATCAGGTACTTGACGAGAACGCTGCTGTCGTTGACCGTTTGGAATCCGCCGGTGCAGTGCTGATTGCGAAGCTGTCACTCGGAGTTCTCGCATGGGGAGATGTGTGGTTTGGCGGGAAAACAAAAAATCCGTGGAACATTGAACAGGGTTCTAGTGGGTCCAGTGCGGGTCCTGGCGCGGCAGTAGCTGCAGGACTTGTAGGGTTTGCAATTGGGTCGGAGACGCTGGGATCGATTGTCTTGCCGTCTACGAGAAATGGTGTGACTGGACATCGTCCGACTTATGGATTGGTGAGTCGGCATGGGGCTATGACCTTGTCTTGGAGTATGGACAAACTCGGACCCATGGCACGCTCTGCACTTGACTGTGCACTGGTGTTTGAAGCTATCCGTGGGGCAGATGCACGGGACTCGGTTACGGTAAATGCTCCCTTCCCATTCTCATTGGAGAAGAGCGTGAGTGCTCTCAGGGTCGGGTATGTGCAGGAAGCTTTTGAATCTGATTATCCTGGAAAAGCGAGGGATTCAGCCACTCTGGATGTTTTACGGAATATGGGTATTGAGCTCATTCCAATTGAGCTTCCTGACGATCTGCCCATTGATGCCATGCTGACTACCTTAGGTGTTGAGGCTGCAACTGCATTTGACACACTAACATTAAGTAATGGGGTTGATCAGATGGTGCGACAGGGCGAAGGGACCTGGCCGCACGAATTCCGTGCGAATCGATTCGTGCCGGCAGTTGAGTTCTTACAGGCTTCAAGGTGTCGCTGGCTCCCTATGCAGCGGATGAATACAGTGATGCAGCAGGTGGATGTCTTCGTATCTTCGTCCTTTGGAGGTCGTACATTGGCAATCACCAACTTGACTGGTCATCCAAGTGTGACGGTACCCAACGGGTTTGATACCCTAGAGTCAGACACGGATCCACGACGACGGCAGCCTCGCAGCATTACGTTTGCTGGTCCATTGTATGCTGATGCCGAGGTATTGCGACTTGCGAGTGCTTTTCAATCTGCCACGAACTTTCACCTGTTACGGCCGCCAATTAACGGATAGTCGAGGATCCAGTTAGTGGCATAGTTTGGATGTGCCGGGTTTCCGGCTCAAGGAGACGCTTGAAGATGGTACCATTTCACTCGCGTTAGTTCTGCTGGCTGTTTCGTCGCAGCTGGACCAAACTTAGGATTGTGACCTGATTGGCTTGCGGCAAAGAGTCGGTCAGTATAGGTCCCGTGGTGCGGCGCAGCCGGAAATGACCGTCGTCATTGGCAGGATTGCCGGTTTGAAGTTAGAGCGTTATATTCTTGATGGAACTTGCAATTGATAGTGTGCTGCTTGCGCTGAATCGGCGGCAGCCTTGATCTTTTGGGTCTCTTGGCGGGTTTTCAGGGCAATTCAGCGCTGAACAGGAATGTTGCGCGTGGCGGTCCATTCGAACTGATTAAATCTTGAGATTGAGTTTTGCTTCGCTTGTATTTGTGCTTTGCAGTCCTGGTGATCCTGCTCCTCGCTGAAGGTTTCGCGTATGGACAGTCTACCAGTATTAGGGGGATCGTGCGGGATGCGCAGGACGGGGAAACACTGCCCGGAGCGTCCGTGATCTTGGTTGGTTCCGGATTGGGTGCAGCAACGGACGATGAAGGCCGCTATATCATCCCGAACGTAAAGCCCGGCACTTACATCATCAGGGCAGGCTACCTCGGGTATGCACCGGTGACCGATACCTTGATTGTCGCCGGCGGGGATATTGTCGAGAAAGACTTTGACCTCCACTACACGACGCTGGAGGGTGAGGAAATAATGGTCACTGCACAGGCCAGGGGGCAAATGGAGGCGATCAACAGGCAGTTGGCGGCTAAGTCGCACGTCAACATCGTGTCTTCCGACAGAATCGAGGAATTGCCCGATGCCAATGCTGCTGAATCTGTTGCCCGTATTCCGGGAGTTACGGTGCAGCGAGAAGGTGGTGAAGGCAACAAGGTCGTTGTCAGGGGACTCTCACCCAAGTATAACGCCGTTTCGGTGAACGGCGTACGACTTGCTGCCACCGATTCGTCGGATCGTAGTACAGATCTTAGCATGGTTTCCCAGTACATGCTCAGGGGAATTGAAGTTACCAAGGCTGGTACACCAAACCAGGATGCAGACGTATTGGGCGGGACCGTCAACTTTAGGCTGAAGCGAGCCGAGCCGGGTTTCCATGCCGGTGTTCTCGCCCAAGGCATGTACAACGGACTGCGGCAATCGTATAAAGATTACAAGCTGGTGGTCGATGTCAGCAACCGGTTTTTCGGGGATCGTCTCGGCGTTCTGGGCCTACTGGACCTGGAAGACAGAAACCGCAGCTCACATGAGTTGAATGCATCGTACGACAACCCGAACGCGCAGCTGGACTCGGTCAACGCGCTGCGCACTATCGGAGTGGGACTATTTGACGTTACTCGTCAAAATGCCCGCCTGAATAGCCTTCTGGTTGTCGATTTCAATTTGCCCGAAGGCAATGTCAGCTACAGCTTTCTACGCAGCACGATCAATTCGGACTTGGTCACATTTTCGGAAGCCTATTTACTTGCTACAAGTGCGCGCTCGTACAACTCCGGCTGGGGGCAGAGGAAAATCGGAGTCAGTACGCATATCCTCGAATACAGCCAGACGCTCTTTTCTAAATTCCACATCGATGCATCGGCGTCCATTTCCGAGTCGACGCAGGATTCCGATACGTTCGTGGCAAGATTCCGTGATGAACGGGCATTTACTCAACTTGCTCTAGGCGTGAACGCGAGTCGTGTTCAGGACTTTCTTACGGATGACATTGCGCCGGTCTATGCCGACGGATACTCCATCGACCGGGGAGCCAACAACGAAACGGAAATGGCATTCGATCTCGATATCGGATATGATTTCCGGGTGTTCAAGTATTTGTCCGGTGCAGTCAAGGCAGGGGGCAAATACCGCACAAAAGCAAGGGACTATGACAAGGGAGTAGAGTACGGACGGCTGAATTACTTGTATCAGCCTGCCATGGATTCACTTTTGGTCGCGATTCCCCGTCTGGGCGAATACGGATACCCGGGGGTGAGGCGTTTGCCATACACGGCATTCCTTGGCGAGGACTACAAGGCGAGCGAGTTCCTGAATGGCGATTTCGCTCTTGGCCCATTCGCGGATCTGGATCTCCTGGAGGACGTCTCGAATTTCCTGAGCGAGCACTTCAGTTATGCTACGTACTGGGAGTTTATTGCACATACGTTTCACCAGACTAATTCAAACCTGTTTGACTACTCAGGCGAGGAGACCTACTTAGCTTCGTATTTGATGGCGGATGTTGATGTCGGCTCAAAGTTAAACCTGGTCGCCGGCGTGCGTTGGGAGAGAAACTCGACCGCCTATGACGGGTGGCAGGGCTGGCTGAACGTCATTCCGAGCTATACGTTTGCGGGTTTCGAGCAGGTAGTGCACAAGCGACAAAATGCATTCCTTCTTCCCGCACTGTTCCTGCGATACAGGCCTCTGTCATGGCTGGAATTGCGGTTTGCCCGGACCAGAACCCTGGCTCGGCCGAACTATGCCGATCTCCTTCCGCTTTACAGCATCAACGGCGCAAACAGGGGCGTTGATTACAGGAATCCATACCTAGAGCCCGCGCTCTCCAAGAACATTGATTTGAGTGTCTCCGTCATTCAGAATCACATCGGCTTTTTCAGTGCAGGGTATTTTCAGAAGAGCATCACGGATTTGGTTTTTCCCAGCGGGCGGCGTTACATCGTGGACGCAGAACCATATGGGTTGCCCGAAGAGGTCGAAAAAGGATTCATTCGGAACTATACGGCAAACAATCCGAACGAGGTGCTGCTGCGAGGCCTCGAGTTTGACTATCAAACGCGCTTTTGGTACTTGCCAAGGTTCTTGAGCGGACTGGTATTCAATGCCAACTACACGGTCACTACTTCAGAAGTCCAATATCCTCGAACAATCATAGAATTTGTAATAGACTTCGGACCTCCGCTTCGCGTGGCGAGCGTAAACAGGGACACACTCTACGTGGACCGTTTGATTGATCAGCCTGACCAGATAATGAATTTTGCCGTCGGTTACGACTACAGAGGCTTCTCAGCCAGGTTTTCCATGCTCTACCGGTCTGATATATTCAGGAAGTCAAATTTCTGGCCCGAACTCAGGGAATCCAGTGACGGATTCAGGCGATGGGATCTCTCGCTAAAGCAGTCCCTACCTGTACGCGGACTGGACATTTACCTCAACGTCAGTAACATGACGGCATCCGAAGATATAAACAGGTTTCTCGACCAGACGCAGGCCATCGGTTTGAGGCAGAATTACGGCAGGACGATAGATCTGGGACTGCGATACGTGTATTAGTTGGCGACCGTCTCTTGTGCAAGACGCTCGGAACCAAGTGCCCGGCGGGCAATGAGCTTCCGTCACTAAGCAGTGATGCCCCCGATCGTTGCTTGGATGGCTTGTCGGAAAGAGTTGCGACCGAGAGGTTGTTGTGTGCCTGTGACCTCGGATGCGGACAAGTCCTGACGAAGGCCCGGCGAGTCTTGATCCATGAACCCGGTCTTGCCAATTTCCAGCGAGTGAGAATGTTGCGACTGCCTCGGTATCAGGGCTTGGTGGGAGGCGGCGGGCTTCGCTTTCACAGCCACATGGAGCCTCGGCAGGTCGGCATGCAAATGTGCGGAAGTTGTCGGGATCAGATTCCTGGCCATAGATTCAGAGCACTTGCTGTGAAGGCACAATCCTGTCGACGATTTGCCCGGGTCTTGGCCATAAATCCTCGCACGTCGCGGACTCGACAACCAGGTGCCGTTCGGCATACCCCTTCCGGCATAGTGAGAAACAGAGCACAATGTGTTATATTGCCTGCAGAAGGGGATACGGGCACTTGTCAGGTCCGATTGAATGCAAACCTAGGGCGCGGGATTTCGGCTCTTGGCATTGCATAAAAACACCGGGCAGCGAAGTCAGTGCGTTTCCCTTGCCATTCACTTAAGCCGTAGGGCTCACATTCCTGTATAAGATACCATGAAGAACTTGCTACCAACACTTGCCAGCGTGATGCTATTAGTTTTGATGCTTCCCGCTTCTGTCGCAGCACAGACTGAAATGACGATTCCTTGGACCGGCATACCGGGCGAACTGGAAACCACCATTGTAGCCGATACGATGGCGGACGGGACGCAGGCGCACGACGTGTACATACTGGAAAAAGGCCGGGTTTACCTGCAGATAGACCCCATAGACGTCAACGGTAGCTTCACGGTGCGCGGCCAAATGTTCGACCCGGCGGATCCCGCAGATGTGCCTGCCACCATTCAGCCGCTACCGGGCCCGGACGGGGTGTCAAGGTATGTAGTGTGGCCGGGGGCCCATTTCAATCTGTTGGGCGACGGCGCAACCCTGAGGCTCGAAAACCTGCTCTTCAACGGCGCCATGGCCGACCAAAGCACGCATGTGTGGAGCATAGCCCTCACCTTCGGCAGCGATCAGAGGGTAGAGGTAGAAAACAACGTGTGGTCGGACTACCAAATGACGCTCATGTCACAGGGCAGTAACTCCGACTTTGTGGTCAACAATACTATCGTCAAGGCCGTCCCCTCATATCCAGGAGGTATCTTCTTCAACGGATTTATATGGGGAGGCGGATCTTGGTTGGGAACCATCGATACACTCGTGGTCACCAACAGCAGCGTCATGAATTTCTGGGGCGAGGCCATTGTGATATATGAGCAGGTCACCCACGGACTGGTTGACCACACCTCATTCGTGAACATGGTGATGCGTCCGATCTTCAACCGGGGCGGCAACAACATGACGTTTTCGAACAACCTCATGTACAATACGAAAATCTTCGGCCAGTCCACCTATTTTTACGGCTTATGGGGAAGTATTGACGGCGGATCGGGCGTCATGGACATAAACTATCAGGATCCTCCGGACAGTGCCGCGATGGCGGCAGGCAGACATTGGGATCATCTCAACAGAAATATTGTGTGGCACAACAACGCCTGGGTAAATGACGAGCAGGTATTGGATTTCTGGCAAAAGGGGCCGTGGGAGTGGGAAGTGATCAATGCCGAGGGCGAGACGGAAGTGCGTCGGGATACGATGCTTGCTATCGAAATTCAGAATAAATTCGTCGGGGATTCGACGCTGGCGTTGATGGCAGCCGATCCCTCTATCATGGAATACGACAACGTCGAGACGACTCCGACATTATTGCTGAACCCCGAATACCTCAGGCGAATTATTCAGCGGATAACGGATTTCCGCGACAATGAAGCGCACGATACGTTCCTCGACGAGTGGTGGCAGTTCGAGCATGACAACGATCCCATCAACGTAGAATGGCCTATACACGAAGACTTGCGCTATGCATACAATTCGCCAGCCGCCACTGCTAGTGAGACGGGCGGTCCGGTCGGCGATCCAAGATGGGTGCCGTACACAAACGTGAATGTGGAAGAGGCGGGCGTGCCCAGCTCGTTTACGCTTGACCAGAATTACCCAAACCCGTTCAATCCGTCCACAGACATCACGTTCTCACTGCACCAGCTATCCGATGTCAGGCTTGTCGTCTACAATGTAATGGGTCAGCCTGTGTCAGAACTGGTCAAGGGGTCACTTCCCGCCGGTACATACAAGGTTCGATGGGACGGAACGAATAGTGCGGGGTACAGGGTCGCGAGTGGTGTGTATCTCTACACTCTGAGTACCGGGAGCGTAATCGCCTCGAAGAAGATGACACTGATCAAGTAGCGGGATTGCGCGCCTCGTGGCTGGATGGCAAAACCGACTACTCCATGTGATGGCACTCTTTACCGGTGCCGGCGCTTGTTTGCAAGACGCTCGTGCCTTGGAATGCAACGGAGAGGCAGGGTGCTGGGGGTAATCTTATGGTCGACGCTTTGCGCACAGTCACTTCCTGCGGCTGCGCAATCTGCCAGCATTTCAGGTACAGTGACGGACGCCGACGTAGGGGAGGCAATAAGCGGTGTACCAGTCTATCTCATTGGGCTGCCCCGTGTTGCGGTTACGACGGTCGACGGAAGGTATGAGCTCTTAGGCGTTGAGGCCGGGACATATGTCTTGACGGCTGTGGCCCGCGGCTATGTACCCTTCAGTGATACGCTCGATGTCTCCGGCACGTCCCGCATTAAATATGATTTCAGACTTCAACCTGATCCCGGCGACAGCCAGGCAGGGCAACGGCAAATGCAGGAGCGAGACAAAAGCGTCCCACATCCTGTATTGGAAGACAGCGAGATTCTGCGCCTTTCTCAATTGAGCACAGTCTGCAGCTGCTTTAAATCTGCCAATGCGATCTTGGGGGAGGCCCTGCGGCTAAGAACGGAATACGATAGCTTGGTACAGTTCGAACGTGATAGTGGGGCTGTGGATCAGATGGGCGGGCTGCTGAAGTCTTGGCGGACGGCCCAACAAATCTGCTTGACAAGATTTGGCTCGAAGTTGTTCGAGGATACCTGGTGCAACAGTCCAGGTGAAATCTCCGAGAAGCGCCGCGCGTTGGACAGTCTGGGCATAGCTATCTAGCTCGCGTCCGGTGATGCGAGGGAACATCGAAACAGCGAGATGTGGGCTCCGGTCCGAGGCTGATTCTACTCTGATCCTGAGCGCGTTAAGCTCTTGGATCTGCGGAGGCCTCGCTCGGGAGTGTGTGCCGGGTCACAGGATGCCAGCAACGGGCGGATCACCCGCCCAATTCGCAATACACGCCAAGCTCTTCGTGTCGGACGTGGATTGTATCTATTGATTCTCTGTTGTGCCTAGCGCCGTCCGGGAGTTGTGCAGAATAAATGCGATAAACTGCGTCTGTGTATTGAGTACTTGGATCCACTCCGAGTGGACCTGCCCTATAGCGCTGAGCAGGATGTATAAGTATCCACAAGGCCTTTTGTGGCATGTAGGATCCGGCAAAATTCACAAGATCTATCCAGCTGTGGAGTTTTGTTATATGATCGGACAGATAGACCGAGTCCCCGCGGTCAATAAGTCCCGGGCCAGCCATCCCAAAGAAATGACGTTGACCAGTATTACCCGGATTGCACGTGTGCATCTTAAATGAGCGCAATTCTCCCAGAAACGGCTGATTTCATGCCCTCTATCACGGCGAACCCTAGAAGCGACTAAGAGCAAGGCGTTACCCTTTGGTATGCATTGCAGGAGCAACTTCCGAATAAACAGTACCAATCGCTGATCCATTCTCTAAATCCTCGAAGTTCCCAGTCATCCCCTTTTGACAGCAACTGCGGAAGGCTATCTCCCACCTAAATGACAAATGCCTTAGGTCTCCGAGTAGGGGGTTGCAGATATAATGGACATTTATATCTTCGCTGTTGCTGGTTGGTTTAGAATGCGCCAATTATTGTTATTATTAGTGTCTAGCGTCAATTAGAATTTAAGTCGGCGACAATTAGAATTTAAGTTTTTG